>NZ_SLYV01000004.1:0-435533 GCF_004342035.1 Sphingobacterium sp. JUb20
GTTAGTTAGTTAGTTAGTTAGTTAGTTAGTTAGTTAGTTAGTTAGTTAGTTAGTTAGTTAGTTAGTTAGTTAGTTAGTTAGTTAGTTAGTTAGTTCCTGTAAGATATAGAATAATAAGTTGCAAACTTTGTTAAATTGATTGAGGTGAACAAGTTGAAAAACATAACGTATGCCATCGTGGATATTGAAACTACGGGTGGAAATGCCCGGGGCAGCCGTATGACAGAAATTGCGATTGTGATTCATGACGGAGAGAAAGTCATTGATCGATGGGAATCGTTGATTAATCCGGAACAGCATATTCCATTGGCTATTTTTGCACTGACGGGAATTGATAACGAGCTGGTGGCAGATGCGCCTGTATTTGGTGATATTGCGCAAAAGGTTTTCGATATGCTGGATGGGCGTATTTTTGTTGCTCATAATGTCAACTTTGATTATTCATTTATTCGTCATCAACTGGAAGAACAGGGGTATAAATGGACGGCACGAAAACTATGTACAGTACGACTGAGCCGTAAAATAAAACCGGGTTTTCGATCTTACAGTTTAGGAAAGCTTTGCGACAGTTTAGCTATTCCTATTTCAAATCGTCATCGTGCCGGCGGAGATGCAGAAGCAACGGCCATATTGTTTTCTTGTTTACTGCAGTGGGATAATGAAGGTGTGGTGGACGAAATGCTGAAGAAAGCGGCTCCGGATCAACGACTCCCGCCTAATTTGGCACCAGAGGATTTTGAAGCCTTACCGCAGCATCCGGGCGTCTATTATTTTATGAACCAATGCGGAAAGGTTATCTATGTTGGAAAAGCTATAAACCTAAAGAAGCGTGTTGCATCTCATTTTACGGGGCACAATATCAATAAACAACGACAGCATTTTTTAAGGGAGATCTATCATATCACATTTGAGGTGTGCGCGACGGAACTCATGGCGCTATTACTGGAATGTACAGAAATAAAGAAACTATGGCCGGCCTATAATCGTGCATTGAAACGTTTTGAGCCTAAATTTGGTTTGTTTAAATATGAAGCACAGAATGGCTATCTGTATCTTGCGGTCGGTAAATTGAAAAAGCACTGTCAATGTATTCAGGTATTTAATCTGGAATATGATGGGGTACAGGTCTTGCGGCAGTTGATGGTTAACTTTGAGCTCGATCATCGTATGTGTACATTTGGTGCTACAGAAATACCTTATGCAAGTAGGTGTTTTCCTGATGAACCGGATTTGCCGGAAGTTGAAAAACATAATGCGCAAGTGGAATTGGCTGTCGATCATCTTTTGGAGCAGCAACCTACCTTTGTAATCGTTGATAAAGGTAGAACACCAGAGGAGAAAAGTTATGTCTGGGTAGAGCAAGGGAATTTTTATGCCATGGGTTATCTGGATGAATACGTACAATTCGAGTCGATGGAAGATATCCGTTCTAGTTTACAGCGATATCCCGGCAATCACTACATGATGCAACTGATCAATGCCTATATGACGAAGTACCCAAGAAAGGTAACTTATCTGAACGATTGTCAGAAAGCTGTCGTATTACCTGAATTAACTGGAGATTCGGATGAAGAATCTTTGATCTTGTTTTAAGTATCCTTATTATTGAATTAAAATAAAAAATAAACGAATGGAGTTTATACTTTCAAAAATAAATATTGTTGTTTTCTTGTTTCTTGCCGCGATGCATCTGTATTGGGTATGCAATGGGCAGTTCGGAATTGCGGCCACGATTCCGACAAAGTTAAATGGGAAGAGAGTTTTTACCCCCAGTCGGTTTGGAACCTTTATCGTCGCTGTTGGGTTGTTTCTGTTTGCGGTGCTCAATATGGTTTTTGATGGTCTTGTTCAGGTACCAATAGCACCCTCCTATGTTGTTTATGGTATGTGGACTATTGCCGTCATATTTCTACTTCGATTTATAGGGGATTTTAAATATGTCGGCATTAGTAAAAGATTTCGAAAATCTGTTTTTGCTAAGAAAGACACTTATTTCTTTAGTCCTTTATGCTTATTTCTATTTGTTTCCCATATTTTGCTCGTCATTGACTAGTACATGCTAGAAGTATTTGATGTAAGTGATTCAATATTTGAGTAAGAGGATTTGGTTATACTTTTGCAACGATATAAGTAAAGTGTCTGTTAGAATAGGTGTAGTCATTTTTATAAGATGAAAGTGGATATTAAAATTAAAATCGCATCCGGAGCGGATCTGGATGGAATACTTGCGTTACAATTTGAAAACCAGCCTGCACAAGGTGGTACATTGTCAGGTGAACTTGGACGGGAGCAAATTGTAGCCATGATGCAAGATATGCCTCAAATAGTGGCTATCTCGGACGATCAAGTTGTTGGATATTTATTATCTACATCTAAAATGGTTTATAAAAAGTATCCTGTACCGATTCTTGATGCTATGTTTAGTGCTTACACTGGCGCTTTAGATTCGTACGTGTATGGTCCAATTTGTGTAAATAAGGATCAGCGCGGAAAAGGGGTGGCACAATTGATGTTCAGCGAACTTATAAAGCAGGTGCCAAATCGAGAAGGGATTTTATTTATTAGAAAAGACAACATACCATCTTTACGTGCTCATGAAAAAATGGGTATTGCAAAAGTTGGCAGTTTTGTATTTAGGGATACCGTTTTTGACGTACTTGCTTATTTGCCTGCAGCAGATGAGGATAAAAAATAGAAGCTTAAGCTCAAAATAGATATTGATTGCGACCAACTCGGAGAAACCGAGTTGGTCGGAATTTTTTGGTGTAATTAACGTGTTTTGACGTACTTTTAGATGTGATCTATTCCTGCTTTATATTGTGGAGTATGGTCCACTTTAGCGAAAATATGAGGGGCATTCATTTCAATGCCTGCGGCTAGAAAATCGTTCAGAATCAACTGAAAGATCTCGGACTGTGCCAGTGCGATTTCAGCAGACTGCGAAATGTAGACATTTAGTTCATAGAGGACATAAAAGTCATCCAGTTTCTTCTGCAAGACAAAAGGTGCTGGTGTGGTATTGACCCGTGCTACCCGCGGAGGTATGTTTAAGAGCATTTCATGGATGCGTTCCCAAGGTTCTTCATAGCCTACGGTTAATTCGACCTGAAAACAAATTCCCTGATCTGAAAAGGTGGAATAGTTCACGGTGTTCCCTGACAAGATGGATGAATTAGGGATGGTTATCTCCTCATTTTTAATGGTCCTCAGTCTTGTTACAAGCGGTGATTTTTCAATCACGACGCCAGTTTTATCAGCTATCGTGATGCGGTCTCCGATTCGGAAAGGCCGCATATAGGTAATCACAAGGCCTGCAATAATGTTGGATATTGCTGAAGATGAACCTAATGAGAATAGCACCCCAATAAATACGGATATACCTTTGAAAATATCCGAGTTAGATCCTGGTAGATAAGGGAATATCAGGACGAGTGTAAATGCTTGCAATAGAAAGCGGACAATGGTAAATGTCGGCATCGCAAATTCACGATGGAAACCATTCACTTCTAGTTTTCCTTTGTCAATCTCCGTAAAGATGTATTTTACCAATCGGACGGCATAACGCATGACAAATAGGATAACAAATACCGTGATGAGGTTGGGAATATAATCCCAGATCGCTAAAAATGCCTTTTTTAGAGGTTTGGTAAATAGGCCGATCAAACTATTGGCCCAACTTTGTGTAAAGGGGAAGACACTGAATACAATAGGCAACATGATGAAGGCCATTAATATGATGAGTGCCCAGCGTAACATGTTGATGCTATTGATCAGGATGCGGGTTTTTTGAACGGAACTGACTAAAACATAATTCTTGATTTTAACATCTTTGATCAGCTGTGTGCGTTCGGTCATGATCCGCTGTACACTGTAATCTTTAATTTTATTGATCAATAGTATCAATAAGTAAAAAACAATAAAGATGAGCGCGATAAGCCCGATGCGGATCAATAATTTTGAAATACTGTTTTCTTCTTTTTCTCGGTTAATGGTTTCCTGAATACTTTTTAGATATTGTTTTGCGATTTCTTCTTTACTTTTTCCTTCAAGCAGTGCGTCTAACTCAGTAACTGAAGTGATAATGAGGTCTTTATATACAATATCTGAACTGATTTCATTGTTTTCAATTTTGAAGGAATCGACCTTTACGAAATCATCTTCGTATAAGTTTTGAATGCGGGTGACGACATTGTCAGCTCGGTCTTTTGCTAAAGATGAACCGAGTTTATTGTATATGTAAAACAGCGTATCGTTAAATGGAGCGACAGCATAACGTTTGGTGTTTTTTTTGATTGAATCAACTTTTATTTTTAACTGCTGATTTCGGATGATATTTTCTTCATCAAAGTTAGTGAGCTGTTGTTTTAGGTCTTCTTTCTTTGCGCTATTTTGTGTCTTTAGATTTGTGATTTCATTTTGAAGCTTAACACGTTCTAAAGAGTCGTTAATCTGTTGCTGCCTGATCCCATTTAATAGGGAACTCAGTCCAAGTTCTTTTGTATTAACTGAATCTGTCTCCTGAGCCGGGAGCTGAAGGACGGCTGAAAAGCATAATAAAGCAGTAAGGAAACAAATGTAAAGTCTTTTCATATTGCAAGCTATTTTTTGATTCTAAGCCATATGACGAATGTACTTATGGTAGATTTAGTAGACCAAACATAGATAATTTTGCTTGTATTACACAATGCGGCCCTTAGATATTCTGCTATGAAACGATACATTGTACGATCTGGGCATCTTTTCTTAAAAAAAAGCCCCGGAATATGATTAAGTTCCATGGGGCGGTTCGGATTATTTGTTAATGATCATAGAAGCGAAATAAGTGATTTACCTTTTATGGAGTGGTGCTGGTCACTTTTTTTTGCCCTCTAAATTTTGAACGAATGACCTGATGATGGATGGTCATGAGGGTAAGAGTTGCTGTTACCAATACTGGTAATAGGGATAAATAAACCGTATAATAGATTTCTTCATCGAAACTATAGGTACTCCACGAGGATTCTCGATCTACAAAAATACTGTAATTCCAAAGGAACCAAAAGCTGGTCAATAGCACGAATTCTACTGCGATTTGATATCGGTTTCTCTTGATCTTCGCTATTAAAAGAAATAGTAGGCTTAGGATAATGGCGTTGCATAAAGAAATCAAGCATGCATCGTATATGAAACTACAGTCTAGACAGCCACTTGATGTTTGATCTGCTAATTTTCCCATCGACCAATATGTTTGAATAAAAGTAAATGCAAATAGTGTCATCGCAACAAAAGCTGTACTGCTCAATAATTTAAGTTTACTTTTTTTCATTTATCAGTATTTATTAAATAAGCCCGCAGGCTTGCTGTGCAAGTCACTGCGGGTGGCAACCGCTAAGTTACAATTCGTTTTCCTCAAACATCTTGGCGTCGCGGGTATTTTTTTGTACAGCGATGGCTGAAAATATACTTAAGCAGAATGACATGGCATAAAATCCTTTTTCACTAAGCAGCAGATCGGCGTTCCAGAGCCCTACGGTAAGCAGTACCATTGCAGCAATTGTTGCAAACCAGCTAAGGCCATAATAAAGATCGGTTACGGCAATGCCTTCTGCTCTGTCTCGCACACTTTTCTGTACAGAGATTACGGCAAATAAACCGAATAATAGGATCGTGAAATAATATCCTTTTTCATTGAGCTCCATGGTAGCGTTCCAAAGCCCGATGCAGTATCCCATGGAGCCGGTTAGTAAAGCAAACCAGGATGCGCCGATGAATGCACCTGTAGGTTTGAATGGATTTTTTGTTTTTTCTTCGTTTTTTGTAAGTGGAGTGTTCTCCTCTGTTTTGTGTTTTAGCGGTTCCATAATTTTTGTTTTTTTATGTGTTATTATGGAAGCAAATGTCCGCTGTTGTCACTAGATGCACAAATGAGATATTTGAAAATACTGATGATATAAATTAATTTTTTAGTAGGTTTGTTTTTAAAATTAACCTATTATGGATGCGCTTGCGACATTAATAAATTTACTTGGTGATCAGGATAAAAAGGATTTTAAGGCATTTATGCGCAAGAAGAATAAGCGACACGATGTTAAAAATATTCTATTGTTTGAATTGCTAAATACTGACGATATAAATGGCTTAGAAAAGCTGTTAAAAAAAACAAAAAGCAGGGATTCTTACCATGCTTTGCGTAAAAGACTGCACGATAACTTACTTTTATTTCTATCTCAGAAGACATTTGAAAGCAATAACAGTCAGGCTTCGGAAGTGATGCGTTTAATCGTTGTAAGCCGTTTTCTTTTGGAAAATGATGTGGATAAAACTGCTTTCAAGTGCTTGGTGAAGGCCGAGCAAATCGCAACAAAACTGGAACAGTATAATTTATTGAACGATATATTGCTTCTTAAAATAAATTATGCGCATAGTGAAGCTTCAGAAAATTTAGAAGACTTAACAACACGTTTTATGGTCAACCAGCAACATATGCAACGGGAGGCAAAATTGAATCTGGCATATGCTTTTCTGCGTCAGGAAATGCGTGAGGTAAATCTGAAAGGTAAAGTGGTCAACTTGGCCGCACTGATGCTCGGGACCATACGAAAATATCAGATCGCAGTCAAAGATTTAATGAATTATAAGTCTATTTATCAGATACTTTTTATAGCCAATGAATATGCGGCTATTCATCAGGATTATAGTTTTATAGAACGTTATATCCAGCGCATCCAACATTTTATTCAGGGAAAGAAGAAAGCGGATGAATCGCACTTATTTTATCAGTTGCATGTCCTTTATTTTTTGGCAAACTTTCATTTACGCAACAGAAGCTTTGACAAGAGTGCGGAGTATCTTTCTGAGATGAAGAACCAAATGGAACAGCACCGTTTTCATGAATCTCAATTTTATCCACGGCATCAGTTGTTATCGGCTCTGAATCTATATTTTACTGGAATGGGTGGAGAAGGAACAGCTGTATTGATGAAGGCTTTGGAAATGACAACAAAAAAGACAAAACAGGAGGACATAGAAGATTTAAGGATATGTTTAACGATGTTTTTATCGTTGCAGGATGACAGATCTTGCTTACGCCATCTTGCCTTGTTTCAGCATACTGATCAATGGTACGAGAAAAAAATGGGTATGCTTTGGACCATTCGTAAAAATCTGATGGAGGTTTTGGTTCATGCACAGTTCGGGCATATCGAACTTGCTGTTTCAAGGTTAAGTAGTTTCAAACGTCGATACAGTGATTTTCTTACAGAAACTCATGAAGAAAGGGTATTAAATTTTGCGAGTCTTGTGGAGAAATATTTCAATAAGCCTGATATCGTGTTTAATCCTGTATTTCAAAAAACTGCGGTCGATCTGATAAAGAATAAAGATCATGCGGATATTTTTCATATTTGTTTTATTTCATGGCTGATCGCTAAGTGGGAGAAAAAGTCGGCCTATCAAATCGTACTTCAGCATTTGTCCAGTCGACATACATCCGAAAATATTTAGATGGTTCAATTTGGAATCCTGAGTAATTTTTGCCTAATGTAATCTTAATATTTAGGATTAAAAATAACTTCTCTCCGAGGTGCTTGTTGTATGGTTATGGAGTCTTTGTATTTTTCTGGTACGAGCGGTATTTTACTGCCTTATAAAAATAAAAGTTTTTATCCCGAAAATCTTCAGGAGAAAAGCAGGCTTGCGGTCTATGCTTTATTATTCAATTCGTTGGAGGTAAACAGTTCATTCTATAAAATACCACGTGAAGAAACTGTGAAACGATGGGCAGATGAAGTACCGGATGGGTTTCGTTTCACCTTTAAATTATGGAAGGGAATTACTCACGCAAAAGGTTTGATCTTTGACCCGAATGATGTTGCTCATTTTTTGAAGGTGATTGCCGAAGCAGGCGAGAAGAAAGGTTGTTTACTGATTCAGTTTCCCCCCTCTGTTACGTTTAATGCTGCTGTGCATGTCAATCTTTTGCTAGAGACTGTTGTTAATGATGAGCATATAAAGGGATGGCGGGTATGCGTCGAGTTTCGGCATCCATCTTGGCATTGTGAAGATACATTTAGCCTGTTAAATTCGTACGGAGCCAGTCTTGTGCTGCACGACAAGAACAGTAATGGTATGCAATTGTCCTATAGTGAAACAGATTTTATTTATCTGCGATTTCATGGTCCCAATGGTAATTACCGGGGCAGTTATGAAGATGATTTTCTACAGGAATATAGTTCATATATTCGGGAGTGGTTAGCTGAAGGGAAAGAGGTTTTCACTTATTTTAACAATACAATGGGCGACGCGATTCAGAACTTGAAGTTACTGTCGGAATATGTGAATGATAGGTATTAATATGGTAAGTGGTATCGATTTTATAATCAATACCACTTAGCTAATGTCAAATAGCTTGAACCTATATCTTCTCCTTCAGAAGATCAGCATACCAATGTCCCGACGATTTAACGATGCGTTCTTGCGTTTCAAAATCAACATATACTAAACCAAATCTGGGATGATAACCTTCTGCCCACTCAAAGTTGTCGAGAAAAGTCCATGCAAAATACCCATTGACCTGAACTCCTTCTTGTTTGGCCCTAAGTACTTGGGCAATGGTCGACTGTAAATACCGCACTCTCTTCGGGTCATCGACCTGATTGTTAACCACCTCATCTGGAAAAGCGGCTCCATTTTCAGTGACAATCAGTGGCGGTATATTGGGATAGGCACTGAATTTTTTCAAAACATGGTACATGGATTCAGGAAATACTTCCCAGTTCATGGCCGTGAGTTCAACCTTGCGCGATTTTGCACTTACAATTTTTGCGCGAAGGTAGGGGACGAATAAGGAATGACGGATGATTTCGCGGGTATAATTTTGTACTCCGATAAAATCCATATCAAACTTTAGCTCGTTTTCATCATTGTGCTTGATATATTTTTCAATTCTTCTCAGAATTTTGATCTCATCTGTAGGATAGCCCATACCTAGCAGGGGCTCTATGAAAAATCTATTGAGTAATACATCTGCTTTTTTAGCCGCAAGGATATCTTTTTCTCTTCCGCTGAACGGTTCAATATGCGAACAGGAGAAAGTGGTTCCAACGGTACTGTCTGGTTGTAGTGATTTAATAATTCTTGCACCTTTAGCCTGTGCTAGTGATGCATGATGTGCAGCTGCTAAAAAGTAATCGATTCCTTTTTTACCAGGAGCATGAACGCCAAAGAAGTATCCAGCGGCACTAAATACCGCAGGTTCATTTAAAACCATCCAGTTTTTTACCCGATCGCCAAAGTGTTTGACACAGAGTGCTACATAATCAGCAAACCAATCGGTGATTTCCCTGTTGATCCATCCACCTCTTTGTTCCAGGGCATGCGGCAGATCCCAGTGATAGAGTGTTATCCAAGGTGTAATCCCTAATTCTAAAGAAAGATCGATGAGTTTATTATAGAAGTCAATGCCTGATGGATTGGCTTCTCCTGTACCTTGCGGTAGAATACGGCTCCAGGCAATGGAAAACCTGTAGTTCCTAATATTTAAGCTGTGCATCAAATGGAGATCTGCTATGTAGCGATTATAGAAATCGCAAGCAATATCTCCGTGCTGGTTTTTAAAGATCTTATTCTTTTTTTTTACAAAAGTATCCCAAATAGAAAGGCCTTTTCCATGTATATCATGAGCTCCTTCAATTTGGTAGGCGGCTGTAGAAACTCCCCAAATAAAATCTTCGCCAAAGGAATCTTTAGTTAAAATCATTTACGGAATTTATTTTCTCAAGTGGTGCAAATATCACTTATTTAAGTTGTTTTAATATTTGTGAAATCTAAGAGGAGAATAGAATGAACTAAACTGCACTAGAAAGATACGAAATAATACCCTTTGGAAGAAATGTGTGATCGTTTTCATAATTCAAATGTTTTAAACCACTGTTTACATTAATTTGCTTATATAAATTTACAAAGCATATGTTAACTGTGTATGAATTGATTATGAAGTTTTTGAGTATTGTCAGGGCTCTTGTTTTTTAAACTATTTCATCACCATATATTTTTTGATATACCGATCTGTGTTAAGGATTCAATAGTTGGTTCAGAGAGCAGATGGAGATCGCGTTGTTTTTGGAATTCTAAGAAAGCGGGCATATTTAATAATTCTTTTTGAATGGCCTCATTTTTATATTGTGACATATGGATAAAGGTGTTGCTGCCATTAACCTGGAATATCGTATATACAAATTGATGATTGTCCAATTCTTTAAACTCATCAAGAAAAATCTGAATGTTTTCTTTGTTCGCATCAACATAGTCTTCTTTGATGGTATAAGTCACTTTTATAGCTATCATGGGGTATCTTTATGAATGAATACTGGTTTATGTATTCGAAGATAATGAATTTGATGCTATGGAAAGTAAAAACTCCGAACGAACAATTGGATATTGTTCGTTCGGAGTTTTTACTTGAATCGAATGCTCAGCTTTTCACGGGTTACTTCTTAGTTTCAGTAACTTTACCACAGGTAAGCATCGCAGATCCATAGTAAGGATTTTTAATCGCCGTTTCATTGCTTAACCAATAGCCTTTTTTCATCGGGCAATATTGATAGTACACTGGTTGGCTGACCTTATCACTGCTTTTTACGATTTGCCACATGATCGTTGAAACTTCATTGAATGATGCACGCTGTTTTTCAAGATTGCCTGCTTTTGCTAATTTATCTACTTCAAGGGTTAAGTTATCTTTCAGTTTGAAAGCGCTTTCTGCTTTTACCACCTTCTGAAGTGCTTGAATGGATTCGGAAGCCTTTTTCTCATCACTGCTTACCAATGCATTTTTTACACCATAATATTTACTTAATAGTGTTTCTGTATTTTGGGCAAGTGCCACATGTCCAAATAGTGAAATTGCCAATATCAATAAGTTCTTTTTCATATCTATTTTCCGTTAATCATTTAAAGATAGTTTTAAAATTTTACTTTTGAACTGCTTCGTTATTTTCTCGATTTCTAAAGCAGAGGTTCTGTATTCTGTGTCTTTCAAAACTCGGCTTCACATTTTGCTATACCTGATGCTGACGAAGCTGTACTTCCTTTTCGCTTTCCTTTATTGATCTTATGTCAATATTAAAGTCTGCTGTATGGACTTTTCCATGTATTTTAAACTGCACCCACATCTTGTATTTACCAGCCTTTGTAATGTTTGTTTCTGCGTATATCGGGTATTGTACATGTGGTATGGGCCGGATCTGTAAAAACTCTTTATCCGTCTTATTGATCATTAATATATGCGCTGATGTTCCCAAATACTGTTCCAAACTACTGTTATACAGTTTCTTTTCGCATTTTTCGATGGCTATCTTTATACGTTGTATGTTGCCGGTTTTAAAATTATCGGTATTTTCAAGGTTAATTGTATAGTCATCTATGTAACATATCGGTTTTTTTGAAGTGACCTCACGAGAAGTCATATAGTACCCTTTCACTTCGATTTCTAACATGTTTAAGACATGTTCTTTGCCAAGAGGTTTTAAAATAGGTGAACAAATGGTATTTTCCACCGTTATGAAAAGTCTGTGTTACAGCATAGCTACCGTCTTGCTGCAGCACTGGATGGATGTGTCTAAACCAATTAAGATCTTCACTAATGACCATGATATGAATGTTCATTTCATCAGAAATGTCCAATGCTACTTGTTTTTGGTTTTTTTTGATTGCAAATAGTAGTCTAACGGGATGTCCTGCTTCAATAATCTGTGGTAAAGTTGTTAATTGTACCTGATATTGATCTGGATTTTCCTGTTGAACAGATCTCAGATCCATTCCACATGTAGAACAGCTGTTGCCTTGAGTCCCGTTTACTTCGGGGGGCATAGGACAGGTGTATATGCTCATCTGAGGTGCATGGCGGTGGTTTTCCATATCTGAAGATTTGCTTTGGGTGTAATTGCGGAATTTCGATATGCTTCCGCAATTACTTAACCCAAAATTCTTAGTGTTTAAAGAATCTGTTTAATTCTTTTTTAAGATTTTAAAGGTTCGATTTTAAAACCTGATTTTTCTACGATCTCGATAACTTCCTGTTCCGATATCCCATCTGTCTTAACTGTAAGTACTTTATCTCTACTGGCAACGTCTACTTCCCAATGGTTAATACCCGTTTTATCAGTTAGAAAAGGAGTTACTTTGGTTACACAGCCACTGCAGTTAATATTGGTCTTGAATTGAAAATTTTGATTATTGCTATCCATTTTATTTTATTTTTTAGCGTTTGTTTATAGTACAAATTTCAGTAAAAAAATACAGTGGCACTTTACGTTATTTGCTATTTGATTTGTAATATTTACTGATTATAGTCATGCTATTGATCATGCTGTTTTTATTATCGTGTCATGTGTAATCTTGCTCTCAATAGTATCCCGGATAGTGTTTAGACGGCGTCATACTATTATGCGATGACAATGGAAACAGATTGATCTAAAGGATAGCTCTGGCAAAGTAGAATTTTACCTTCAGTGACTTCTTCATCCGAGAGGGCATAATTGTTTACCATTTTGATCTGGCCATTTTCTTGTATTGCCCAGGATGAACCGCAGGTGCCTTTTTTACATGAACTGGGCACGTGAATGGCATGGGCACTAATGGCTTCTAAAAGGGATTGTCCTGGTTGTACATCAATGAGAGAAGTACACTCGTAGGTCTGTTCTTCATTGTCTCTGTAATGAGTCTCAAAGTAGCTGACCAGTATTTCTTTGTGCTCTTCGTTCTCGATAACGATGATCTTATCGGTTATGACCGGATCAAAATATTCGGTATGGATATTTGATTCTGGTATATGTAAAGCGCGCAGTGTCTCACGATACAACTGCATCAGTTCTACTGGACCACATATGAAGTAATGAGCTTTATTTTTTTGCTTTATATACTGTCCGATCATGCTTTTAATGATCGGTTGAGAAAATCGACCGGAGATACTGTTAATGCCTTTAATCTCTTTATTAAGACCCGTAAATGAATGAAAAATATGCAACTGCTTGTTCTTTTCCATTTCTTCCAGTTGGAATTTGAATATGGTATCCTCCGGACTGCTGGTGGAATATAGCAACAGAGGGGGACAAGCTGTTTTAATAAGACTTTTTAGCATAGAGAACAAGGGTGATATTCCACTTCCACCTGCAAGAAAAACAAGTTCTGAATCAGGGATAATATGTTTCTTCAAGATAAAGTTGCCTATAGGTGCATCGATATCCCACTCGCTAATATTTTTTGCATTGTCCACTAGATAATTGCTCATTTTTCCACCAGCAACTCGTTTAACTGTAATGGACGGGAATTTATCGGCAGGTGCGGAGCTAAAGGAATAGGATCTCTGTAGGGGTTCTCCGTTAACAATACAGGAAATATTAAGATACTGACCAGGCTGATATTCAATCGTATCCTGGTCAGTACTGAAAAATATGGTTACAGCATCTTTAGTCTCCTGTATAACCTGATGCGTGGTCCATTTATATTTTTTCATATGGTTTTAACGTTTACTTTTTAAGTGTCTTAATGAAAATTAGAGCAATGACTGCTGCAATGAGACATATGATGGAAGCTGCAAAAAAACCGGTTTGAAAACCTGTGTTCAAAGCGGTAGCTTCTGTGGCCCCTGTTGCTTTTATAGCATTGGTTTTTGCTGCGGAAATGGCAACTATTATAGCCAGTCCTAGAGCTGAACCTATTTGATAGCTGGTATTTACCAGACCGGAAGCAAGGCCGGTTTCCTCAGGTTTGGCACCTGACATCGAAGCGATAGTTCCAGGTATATACGTTAGTGACATACCTAAAGCGCCTAATAAAGATGCTGGCAATACATTGATTATAAATGTACCATCAGGAGGGATTGTGCTAAAAAGAAGGAGTGAACCTGCTAAGGCAAGCAGACCTGCTACCATATTTGCTTTGAAGCCAAATCGAGCGACTAATTTACCTGTAAGACCAACCATCAGAAACATGATCGCAATTGTCATCGGTAAAAGAGCAAGTCCACTATTGAAAGCTGTGTAATGCAGGGTTTGCTGCAGGTAAAGATTGAGGAAAAACCATAAGGGTATCCATGCTGCCGCTAATAATGCCATCACCACGTTACCTGATAAAAGATTAGGGACTTTAAAAATAGCAAGAGGAATTAAAGGCTCACTTTTCTGTTTCTGTATGATAATGAAAATAATGAACAGCAACAATGATAAGCCCAGTAATCCAATGGTTTGGACTGATATCCAACCGGCATTTTCTGCAGATATAATAGCATATACCATCACAATAAGGGCTACCGTTGCTAAAATTGCACCGACGATATCTACTTTTCCTTTACGGGTAGTTCCTTTGAACAGTAGTTTTTGACTGAAGAATAATACAGCAAGTCCTACTGGAATATTAATTAAGAATAACCAATGCCACGAGAGCCATTCGGTCATGGCTCCACCAAGGAATACACCGGCTGAACCACCTGCAGCAGCAGAAGCCCCCCAGAAACCTAATGCTTTATTGAGTTCTTTGGGATCGGTAAATTTGGACAGTACTAAGGTAAGTGCTGCAGGGGCTATAAGTGCAGAGCCTAAGCCCTGTAAAGCTCTTCCGGTATTGAGGGCGGCCTCTGACCAGGCCACACCCGCTAAAAGTGACGCTCCTGAGAGAATGGTAAACCCCCACATGAAAATCTTACGTGCGCCAAAGAGATCGGATAAACGTCCTCCTAGCAATAAGAAACCTCCAAATAGAATTACATAGGCATTAAAAATCCATTGTAAGCCACTTTGTGAGTAGCCAAGATCGGCTTTTATTGCCGGTAATGCCACGCCAATAATAGAAGTGTCCATGATCACAATAAATTGTGCGGTACATAGTAAAAATAGTGCTGCCCAGCGTTTACTGTAAGGAGCAGTTGGATCTACGGTACCTGTTTTATTTTTATTCATTTTTTATTTAATTAATGGTAAGTAATTATAGGCTTAGCTGCCCAACAGCATGTTTTAATTTTACATGTAGAACCTGTATCTTATATATCGCATTGAGATTGTTGATCTTTGCTTGTGTCAATGCCAGTTCAGCATCTGTCAACTCAAGTCTTGACCCCAGACTGTTTTTGAAACGGTCATCTACCATCTGATGGTTTAATGTGGCAGACTGCACCGTTTTTTCTTGGATGTTTAATTGGTTAACTGCTTCCTTCCATTGACTGATCAACGTTGCCAGCTCGGTTTTAACTTCATCTTTTAAATCGTTTAATTGTATTTCTTCCTGTCTCATTTTGATTTTGGACTGGTTGATTTTGGACTTGGTACGGTTGCCATTGAAAACAGGTACTGTAAGCTGGAGCCCTAAAAAGGATGTTCTGGGTAATGCATATTGACCAAACTTAAAATTATCTGCTTGTGCCTGCAGCTGATACTGACCGATTAGAGAAAGCTGTGGCAATAGCTCTGCTTGGATCACCTTCATATTTTTCTGTTGCAGTGCTATGGTAAGTTCTTGAATATTGAGATCTTTTCTGTTTTTTTCGGCAATAGCCAATGCGGCATCAACTTGATGAAACTCATGCTGACTTGTTTCGATGTTCAGTTCTAGATTATCAGATAGCTCAATTTCTGCGGGATCTTCTAGTCCGATCAGTCTTTTGAGTTCAATACCTGCTACCGTTACATTGTTTTTTAAGTAAGAAACGGATGATTCCAAATTTGCGACAGCAACGAAACTTCTTAATGTATCTGATTTTAAACCTCTGCCCTGGGCTAATAATGAACGGGAATCTTGCAGTGCTTTTTTATTTCTCTGAAGACTTTGTTCTAGTAGATCAAGCTGACTGTTCATCATCAACATATCAAGATAACGTGTAGAGACCAAAAGGGCAATCTGGCTTTTGAGGTCAGCTGTTTTTTCATTTTGAATCGATTCATTAATCTTTGAAGCTTTTGTAAGATGATGCGTGCCAGGTGCAAGAATGGGTTGGTTGAGGGTAGCAAAAACATTATAGACATTTTTACCGCCGACAGCCACATCCTGCACTGCTTTATCAGTACCTGCAAATGAACCAGGGAGGAAGATAACCTGTCTGTCAAAATAGCGCGAGTATGCAGCATTAGCCGAGATACTCGGAAGTAATCCACCTTTGACTTCATTGGTTATTTCTCGTGCATGGATTTCTTCCAGTATTTGCACCTGTATTGCTTTATTTCCCTGTTTTGCCATTTCCAAAGCATCTTTGAGTGCCAGCATTTTTTTCTGGGCATGCAATGGTTTACTGATACCAATTAGTAGCAGTAGGGTAACGATATATAGGATATTTGTTTTCATTGAATTATAATTTGTGGTGATGTTCACTTGTTACGGTATACATGCTTTTCCTTTATTTTTTGCTAAGCAAATCGCTGCTTATTGCGGAGGAAATGAAACCATCATGAGCATGTTTTTTCCCTTTTAGATTTATTTGTAACCCTATTCAAGATTTTTCGATCGCTATTGAGATCGCTTCATCGTTTTTTTTGTGTGGATATGCTCATGATCTGTTTCAGTTTAACTTAATGTTGTATTTCGATAGCGCGCTCTTCAGTTGGTTCCTCAACAACAGCTTTTGGAGTTTTCTTACTTGATAAATACGAGTAAACTGCCGGAATGATAAATAGGGTCAGGATACCTGAAAAGACAAGTCCTCCGGCAATCACGATTCCTAATGACTGGCGGCTATTAGCTGTCAGTGCAATGGGTAATGCACCAAATATCATTGCAAGAGACGTCATTAGGATCGGTCTAAAACGCTGCTCTGCAGCTTGAATCGCAGCATCGTATTTCGAAAGGCCTGTTTCCTTGAGGTGGTTGGCAAATTCAACGATAAGAATTCCGTTCTTAGTAATCAGTCCTACTAATGTAATAATCCCGATCTGGCTAAATACATTTAAACTCTGCTCATACCAGTAAAGACTAAGCACTGCTCCAGCAATTGCCATGGGTACGGTAAGCATAATGGTAAGTGGATCGCGCATGCTTCCAAATTGTGCTGCCAGAATCATATAAATAAGTACGAGTGCCAGGATGAGAGTAAAGGTGATATTGCCTTGACTTTCGGTATAATCTCTGGACTGACCGGCAAGTGAACTTTTGAATGTTTCGCCCAGTACTTCTTTTTTTATTTTTTCGATTTCCTGTATACCTTCTGCGAGACTTACTCCTGGCGCTGTTGCTGCAGATACAGTTGCTGATGTATACTGATCATAGCGATAAATGGCCGCCGGACTAACGGCTTCTTCCATTGTTATCAGGTTATTAAGTGGAATCATCTGTCCTGAAGTTGAACGGACATAAATCGTATTCAGATCGCTTTTATCATTTCTGTACTGGCGGTCTAATTGTCCGATCACTTCGTACTGGCGGTCGTTACGTAAGAAATATCCGTAACGCTGTCCTGAGAACGAGAGTTGTAAGGTATGGGCTATTTCTTCGATAGATACGCCCATCATAGAAGCTTTTGCACGATCGATATTTACTTTCACCTCAGGTTTGTTGATCTTAAGATCAGCGTCAATGAATAGCAGTTTTTTACTTTGGCGTGCAGCAGCCAGGAATTTTGGAAGCACGGTAGTCAGACTATCTAAGTTCGGAGCCTGAAGAACATATTGAATAGGCATACCACCACCATAACGGGTTCCGATTGTTGGAGGTAAATAAGGGAAGAGCAGAAAGCCTCTAAATTTACCCGCAGCTGCTCCATATTGGTTATATAGATCCTGAATGCTGGATTTTCTTTCCTTTGGATCTTTAAGATAGATACTCTGCACAGCTACGTTGACCGGTGCTGGGGCCGGAATGAATGAAATAGCGACCATGGAGTAGGTTTGGTACAATCCGTCGGTCGAGTCATTTACATACTTTCCAACTTCGGTCATGTGTTTTTTCATATAATCAAAAGAGACACCTTCAGGAGCTATAGCGATGAGGTTCATGTTGGAACGATCTTCTACCGGAGCTAGTTCTGAAGGAAGTTGCTTACCTATAGCATAAATAAGTAGGGTAGTGCCAGCTAAGAAGACCCAAGCTAACCATCGAACGCGCATAAATGCAATCAGTAAATAGGCGTAGCCATTGTTTAGACTAACGAAAAAGGGTTCGGTGACGCGATAGAACCAACTCGGTTTTTCTTTTTTCTTCAAAAAGTATGCACTTAGCATAGGGGTCAGTGTAAGCGCTACAAATGCTGATACCAATACTGATCCTGATACGACAATGGCAAATTCTTTGAAAAGTTGTCCACTGATACCACCCATAAAAATAATGGGTAAAAATACTGCTGCTAACGTAATAGTCGTGGAAATAACCGCGAAATAAATCTCTCTTGTACCTTTAAATGCCGCCTGAATAGGGGACATACCCTCTTCAATTTTTTTATAAATATTTTCTAACACGACAATCGCATCATCTACGACCAGTCCAATGGCAAGTACCAATCCAAGAAGTGTCAAGATATTGATCGTGAAACCGGCAATATACATAATGAAAAATCCGGAAAGAATGGATACCGGAATGGCAAGAACGGGAATAATAGTAGATCTCCAGTCTCTCAGGAATAGAAAGATAATCAAGACCACGAGTCCGAATGCTATGAATAACGTTTCTTCGACCTCTTTAATGGATTCGCGTACGGATCGCGTATAGTCGAACCCTACGATCAAACGATATTCTGAAGGAACTTCTTTTCTTAATTGATCTAACCTTCTGTAAAACTCATCGACTACTTCTATGGCATTTGCTCCACGTTGTATCTGAATAGCAACACCGACACCGATACGGTTCAGATTTCCTGTTTCGTTGATGATGGCTGTACGTTCATTCTCTTCTCCTAATTCGGCTGATCCAATATCTTTTAATCTTATGATGGTATTGTCAACTTGCTTAATGAGCATTTCTTCAAAATCTTTTACAGAAGTTAGGCGCCCCATTGTCCGGATGCTAAGCTCACTGTTGTTTCCTTCGATTCGACCTGCCGGCAAGTCAATATTCTCGCGGAGTAATGCTTGTCTTATATCGGCAGGAGTAAGTTGATATGCCGCAAGTTTTGCTGGTTCAAAGCGCAATCGCATAGCATACTTATGCTCGCCTACGATGGCTACATTATTAATACCAGGGATAGACTGCATTCTATCTTTGATAGTTGTAGAAGCAAGGTGACTTACTTCTTTTATATTTTTGGTGTCGCTTTCCACTTCCAGGAATGCCACCAGATTGTCTGGTGATGATGCCTTTTGTACGATTGGTGGATCGACATCGCTCGGGAGCTGTTTACGAGATTTGGAGACTTTGTCTCTAACATCGTTCAGCGCATCTTCAATGTCAATTTCCCGGTTGAATTCGATGGAAATAACACTTACCTGTTCTCGCGATTCGGAAGATATAGTCCGGATGCCACTTGATTCGGCAATGGATTCTTCCATCGGTCTGGTCAGTTTAGATGCAATTACATCTGGACTTGCACCAGGATAGAAGGTAATGACCGTAATGACGGGTGGTTCTGTTAACGGGAATTCGCGGATACCTAGTTGTTTCCATCCTATTATTCCTAATATGACGATAAGGAGAGAAAATACCCCGGCCAAGACGGGTTTTTTTATACTTAAATCTGATATACTCATGAAGCTAAGATTTGAAATTAATTAATTTGACAGGACAGCTTTTACGGGAGTACCGTCTCCTAAGCGCAGCATATTGGAAACAATGATGCTGTCGTTTGGCATGATACCAGACGTTATGATTGCGTCCTTTTCTGTTCTGTTACTTACGGTGACTGCCATTGGTTTTGCAACCCCATTTTTGATCACAAAAACAGCATAGCCTTTTTCACCTGGTGCTAAAGCCTCAGTTGGAACTGTTATTCCTTTTGCACCTTGATTATTTACTTGGAAGTACACTTTAGCCGATAGACCTGCCCGGAATTGTCCGTCAGCATTATTTGTTATTGCTTGTACCTGTAAGCTTCTGCTTTGTGCTTCAAGCCCTGGTTCTGTAGCGGCTATTGTAGCGAAATATTCAGTATCGGATAATTCGGATGTAAACTTAATTTTGCTTCCTGTCTTTATTAATGGTAAGTATTTTTCTGGGACAGAGAAGTTGATCTTAATAGCGCTTTGATCCTGTAAGGTCACGAGCGCCTCTCCGGGAGATACATAGGCTCCGAGATGTACTTTTGAAATACCAATTTTTCCGGAGAATGGCGCCCGGATTATGGTCTTTTCTAAATCTACTCGAAGCAGCTGTTCTTGTGCGTTTAAAGATTCGAATCGCATAACGGCCTCATCATATTCTTGCGGTTTTACGGTTTCGGTTTTTAATAGATTGCCAAGTCTTTCTTTATTCAATTTAGCGAGATTCAATTCGGCACCTACTTGTTTCAAACGGGATCTGATATCGGCATCATTGAGTTTGTAAAGTACGGTTCCTTGACTGATATAACTACCGTCTTTAAAAGATACCTGAGTAATCTTCTGAGGGAGCTCGCCAACTATGGAAACTTCTCGATAAGGCATCATGGTGCCGACGACGGCTTCTTTTTGATCGAGTTGCTCTTCCTGTGCGATGATGATATCTACGGGTAATTTACTGGCATCTGCGGATGGTGTTGGTGCTTTTTCTGACGTTTTTTCTTGTTTATTTTCACAAGAAATAAGTAAGATGCTGAGTATGGGAATTAAAATTCCTAATCTTTGTATTGTGTATTTGTATAACATGTTTTGATGTTTTATTTTTAACAATCGATTAAATTTCATTGCCAAAATTAGATACAAATGCGACCGTACTTTTACAGAATTACAGATAAGAGTTATGATATTTATTTTGATGTTTTATATCGTTTTTTGCTGAATGGCGTGAGTGGAATCGCTTAACATCTTGGCAAAAAATAGGAACTCCTGTTCATGTATATAAACAGGAGTTCGAATAAATATTTGAATTAATTAATGCGGTCTATTACCGCTAATTTTCTTTAGCAGTTTTCTAAACTTGGTTTTTATTTTTTGATTGCTCTTCTATAATTGCTAGTTTATTGCGTTTCATTCTTTTATAATGGGAAGATGTAAAACCTGTGTATTTCTTCAACTGGTTTGACAGGTGTGCAGGACTACTGTACCCTAGACTATAGGCAATTTCAGATAAGGAGAGTTGTGTATAAAATAACAGTTCTTTTACTTTCTCTATCTTCCTTGAGATAATGAATTTTTCAAGTGTCCATCCTTCTGAAGATGAGAATAGTGCACTTAATGAATCATAATCTTTACGTAATTCGTCGCGGATAAGTGTTGAGAATTTAATGCGTTCGCCAGTGTCTAATTGTTTTTGAATGCCTTTTTCTACAGCGCTTTTAATCTGCGAGATGAGTCTCTGATCTTTGTTATATATTAAATCAAAACCATACTTCTGCAACATGGTTTTGATAACTTGCTCTTCAAGGATTTTATCCCTTACTTTTAGAATTACTTCACCTAAGCGTATGTCGGAAATCTCCAGACCAAGCTTTGGTAATTCTTCTGACAGAATGTATATGCACCTATCGCACACCATTCCTTTGATTAATAGTTTCATGGATAAAATAAATGTTTAATATTGATTGTGTTATGTGATCAAAATTGCGTTTTTATCAGTAATAAAATATTACGTTATTTCTTGTTTATTTTATGAAATTTTAAGAATCATGAAAATAATCGACAAATTTATGAGCATTAAAAATTACAAACTAAACAAGTAAAAGCAGCAATAATTTACTATCAATCATGCAGATTTTTGTATGAAGTAAAAACGCGAAAAAAAATGAAAAATAGACAAAATACGGAAGATCAAATTTTAAATGTGCTTAAAGATTATGAATCAGGAAAAAGTGGTTCGGAGCTGTTTGCTAAATATGGTGTATCAGGGACAAATATTTTTGAACTGAAGAAAAAATATAAGGACTTAGGGACAGATATCTTGAAAGAGTTTATAGATCTACATGACGAAAATTATAGGTTGAAAACGATGTATGCTGATTTAAGTTTGCAATATCGTAAACTGAAAGATGTATTAAAAGAGGATTTCTAAATGAAATATCCGATAAGTAGTATCTGTCGGGAAAAAGTGTTCAATAAAGTAGGTGTAAACAGGGTGTTATTATTAATCAGCTATAATCTAAACATAATTTCAGGGATACTTTATTGTGTTTTAAGGTATCCCTGAGATTTAAAATCTTTTAATTGCCACAACAACCTGTTGCGCAACTTGAGTCTTGTGTGATGTTATCAGCGACTTTATAACCCGCTTTTTCAATCGTTTCAATTACCTCCTTTTTTTCATTGTCATCTTCATAGTTGATGAACAACTTGCCACTTTCAATTTTTTCGATTGTAATGCCTGCGATACCTTGCACAGCACTGTTCACTCTTGTTTGGCAATGAGCACTCTGCATGTCTGGTATACTCAATTCTACTTTTTTCATTTTTAACTAATTTTGATATAGCAAATTACCGGATAGTTATTGAATCCTATATTACACTTTTTCCTATTTGATTTGCGATATTTACTGATGGAATGGTGTATTGTGTCGAAGTCAAGACTGTTCTCTGTAATTGATGAAGGTGGTTCAATAGAAAAGGCGGCCCTTAATAATGGAACCGCCGATTTAAATATTGTGCTTTTTATTTAAAGTCGAAATTATAGTTACTGTTTTTTTGCAATAGGTGTGTAGTCGGGAAGATTAGTTACTCTTATCGTATCGATCCCTTCCAAAGACCATGTAATAGGAAGCATGGTCATATAGCCGCATTTCGGACATTGGTCTCCTTCTATACCGATCATCTCCTTATGTGATGGACAACCTGTAATAAAATTACCATTTTTATCAAGTGCGTGACCGAGTTCATTTTCGTACTTGTTTACTCTTTTTGTTGCCCCATTATTCTGAGCAACCTCCGTATGATTGTAGGTATCTCCATCTTGATGATCATGTCCTTTTTTTGCACTTGTGTTATCGCTAGCACAAGCTGATACAAATGCAATTGCCAAGGTCAGTATCGCTATTATAAATTTGTTTATTTTCATATTGTTACGATTAATAGTTTATAATCTTCTAGCTCTTATTGGGTTATTTTTTCCATTTTAGCCGCAAGCTATTGCTTACCACACTTACACTGCTTAGGGCCATTGCTGCTCCAGCAAACATGGGATTGAGCAAGAAACCATTGATCGGGAAAAGAATTCCTGCAGCAATGGGAATGCCGATAAGATTATAGATAAATGCCCAGAACAGGTTTTGCTTAATTGTTGCTACAGTCTGTTTCGAAAGACGTATAGCCTGTGAGATTTTTGACAAGTCGGATGAAATAATAGTCATTTTGGCGACATCCATTGCTATATCACTTCCCTTACCCATGGCAATACTGACATCTGCCGTAGCTAGTGCGGTACTGTCATTAATCCCGTCGCCTACCATTGCTACTGTCTTACCTTCTTGTTGTAGTTTTTTTACAAAATCAGCTTTATGTTGCGGTAGTACTTCGGCCTTGTAGTTCGCTATGCCCGTCTGCTGCGCAATGGCTTTTGCGGTAGCTTCATTATCACCTGTAAGCATATACAATTCGATGCCCATCCGTTGCAATTGCTTAATGGCCTCAATAGATGTTTCTTTTATCTTGTCTGAGATTGCGAGTACGGCCAATGCTTGATGACTGTCTGCAAACCAGATAACTGTTTTTGATTGTTCACTCCATTTATCAGCTTGCAGCTGCAGTTCATCTGTAATACTGATATTGTTTTCCAGGAGTAATTTTCTATTACCTGCCCAATAATTTTCATTATTGTAACCTGCTTTTGCACCTTTGCCTGTTATACTTTCAAATGTGCTTAGTGAAACGGGAGCTGTACCTGCCATATGTTTAACGACTGCTTCAGCTAAAGGGTGTTCAGACTGTTTTTCTAAACTGAATAAAATCTGCTTTACTGTTTCATCCTCATTTAACCATTTGATACCGGTAACCTGTGGTTTTCCTTCAGTGATGGTTCCAGTTTTATCTAAAACAATCGCATTTACTTTTTTTGCTAATTCAAGACTTTCAGCATCTTTAATCAAAATTCCATTTTCTGCTCCCTTACCAACACCGACCATAATTGCGGTAGGTGTAGCTAATCCCAAAGCACATGGACATGCAATCACTAATACTGTTACTGCAGCCAGAAGACCCTGTACTAAACCGCTTTCTCCACCTAATACAATCCATAACACAAAAGTGATAAGCGCAATGCCAATAACTACGGGAACGAAGATACCTGCGATTTTATCGACAAGTTTTTGTACAGGAGCTTTGCTTCCTTGTGCATCCTGAACCATTCTGATGATTTGAGCAAGCATTGTTTCCTTACCAACTTTGACCGCGGTAAATTGGAAACTTCCCTTCTGATTGATGGTTCCTGCAAATACTTTCTCATTTTCGATTTTCAACACAGGAACAGGTTCTCCACTTAGCATGCTTTCATCCACATACGAATTACCTGATTTTACTATACCGTCTACAGCAATTTTTTCTCCCGGTTTTACTAATATAACATCGCCTGCATTTACATCTTCTATTGCTGTTTGTTTCTCAGTACCGTCAGATTGTATTACCATCACTGTTTTAGGTTGTAATCCCATCAGTTTTTTTATAGCCGATGAGGTGTTTCCTTTCGCTTTTTCTTCAAGTAGTTTTCCTAAGAGAATAAATGCGATAACCACGGCAGCAGCTTCAAAGTAAACGTGTGCGTGTAATCCTCTTGCATGCCAGAAATCGGGTGCAATCATATTGAATACACTGAATATATAGGCTATACCTGTGCTTAAGGCTACTAGGGTGTCCATATTGGCCGAACGGTGTTTTGCTTGTTTCCATGCATTGATATAAAAATCTTTACCTAACCATAGGACAACTGGTGTGGCAAAAAACCACATGATTTCATTGCCATAGGGCATATCCATAAAAAACATACCGATAGTCACTACAGGAAGTGAAAGTAGGATTGCCCAAATGGTTTTATTTTTTAGTGTACGGAATTTCTTTTCATGTATTGCCTCTAACGTCTCCTGTTCTTTGGCTTCGTCTTCAATGAGTAAATCAAATCCGATGGACTGAACTGCTTTTTGGAGCGCTAATGGGTTGGTCATATTGGGAAGATACTCTACGGACAATCTTGCTGTAGCAAAATTGACAGCTGCATTGACGACGCCGTCAGCATATTTAACACCGCTTTCTGCACTGATGGCACAAGACGCACAGGTCATATTAAGGACAGGAAAGGATTGTTTTACAGTAGTAACGCCATAACCTAAATCCTGGATGGCTTTAACAGCCGCCGTCACGGTATCGGTATCATTGACCGTTATCGTTGCACGGCGATTGTTTAGCTCTACTTTGTGGCTTTCAATACCTTTAACCTGTGCTAATCCTTTATCTACAATCAAAGCACAATGTTCGCTGTCTACATCTTCTAAAGGAAGGAATATTGGTTGCCTATTATTCGTTGCCATATTTTGTATCTTTTATTTTATGATACAAAGTTGAGAACAATTAAGGTTTTGGGTATTGCACTTTAATGGAAAAGAGTTGTAAGATTTACACCTCGTCCAACGGTGTTCTTTTGTCTTCTTTGATCTGCTTGAACTGACTTGGTGTAAGCCCTGTTACTTTTTTGAACTGGTTGCTTAAGTATGCAACACTGGAATAGTTAAGGCTGTCAGCAATTTCGCTTAAAGACAATTCGTCGTATCCTAACAGTTCTTTGACTTTTTCAATCTTTTGGGCAATAAAGTATTTTTCGATCGTCGTGCTTTCAACTTCTGAGAATAGGTTTGAAAGATAATTATAATCATGTTGTAACTTATTGCTCAAAATATCGGATAGGTTATTTTTTGTTTCACTGTCTTGGTAATGTACCAACTCAATAATAACGTTTTTGATACCCTCAATGATTTGACTTTTTTTATCGTCAATGACTTCAAATCCTCTTGCTAATAGATTTTCATTCAGCATTTTAATTTGATCGTCCGATAATTCTTGCTTCAAAGCCACTTTTCCAAGGGTCACATTTTCTGTCTGAATGTTAAGTTTTTTTAATTCACTCTGTACCACCATGATACAGCGGTCGCATACCATGTTTTTTATATATAGTGTTGCCATATCTTTTCTTTATATGCTAAAATAATGTATGAAATCGAACAGGTAAATGTACAATTAATATTTATAGGTCATCAATTTTTTAAAAATTTGACGCTATTCCTAATTGCATATGCTTGTTGTTTATAAAGGATTAATGGGTATCATACTGCGACCCCTAATCGACATATGCATTGTTCGTTAAACTTCCTCTTTGATAAGAATCGGTTAGGGGTATTCTGTCTTTCTAGGATAAGTTTTTAGAGTTAGAGGAAGGTTTGCCGATATTTCTGAGGGCTGATTCCTATTAATTCTTTGAATAGGTTTGAAAAAGTCGGAATACTGTCGTAACCGATTCTGTAAACAATTTCACTAATATGCAGTGATTGATCTTCTAATAATTCTAATGCGAGCTGCATACGGCTTAATTTTATAAACTGAAAAATGGTTATATCTGTTTCTTTTTTAAATTGTCTTGACAATGTCCGCTCGGGAATATTTACGTGTTTGGATAAGGATGTTATTGTAATCTGTTCACTGATTGATTGCGTAATATATTCAACAACTTTTAGGAGTGACTCGGATTTTGGTGGTTGTGCATGAAGTTTTAGGGGGCTGACTAATATATATGATAACATTTTTTTTAAAGACGCTAACCCAACTTCTTTCAGTTCTTTATCGGACCAATGTTGAACGCCAAAGGCTAAAAGATTATCAAGTAAGTTTGATGGAGAGAAAATAGCGATATTTCCCCAATGTGCAATAGGGTAGTGTTCCTTATTCAAATCAAGAAAGATCGTCTTGAGTTTTAAATTGGGCGATCTTGATATTAATTTATGTTTGATATGTGCGTCAACATAAGCGTAGTGGCGGGCAGGGATACAAAAACTTCCCTTTTCTGAGTAGAGATATACGGCGCTCATTTCGGGGGAGATCAGCTGTGCTTTTTCATGATCATGTATCTCGGTATTAAATTGACCAAAATACCGGATCTCAATATTTCCATCTTCAATAACTTTTGTACAATCTAGTGTTGATATATAAGCTTTTGGCATAATTAGATAAGTATTGCTCTATTTTCAAATATAACAAAATAAAATCTGTCTTTATTTTTGGGAAAAAGAAATAGGATGAATAAGAAAAAAATAGATATTTTCGATACAACTCTTCGCGATGGCGAGCAGGGACCTGGGTGCTTGCTGACTCTTCAATCAAAACTGGAAATAGCCGAACAGCTTGAATTTCTCGGTGTTGATATTATAGAAGCCGGTTTCCCTGTGAGTTCTCCTGCAGATTTTAAAGCCGTACAGGAAGTTTCAAAATTAATTAAAAATGCTAAAGTGTGCGCATTGGCAAGAGCTCGTGAACTGGATATTGACATTGCGGTTGATGCCCTCAAAAATGCAGTGTGCCCTCGTGTGCAACTTGGTATCGGGACTTCGGATATTCATATTAAAAATAAATTTAATAGTACCAGAGATGAAATTTTAGCCGTAGCATTTAAAATGGTGCGGTATGCGTCCAAAAAAATTGAAGAGGTGCAGTTTTTTGCTGAGGATGCTGGTAGAGCTGATAATTTTTTCTTAGCAAAAATGGTTGAAAATGTAATTGATGCGGGAGCAAAGGTTGTTAATTTACCAGATACAAATGGATTTTGCACACCATTTGAATATTATGAAAAGATAAAATTTGTGATTGACACTGTTCCGAATATTCATAAAGCTAAAATCTCTGTCCATTGCCATAATGATCTGGGAATGGCAACTGCAAATACGATCGCAGGTCTGCTGGCTGGCGCTAGCCAAGCGGAAGGCACTGTAAATGGTGTTGGTGAAAGAGCTGGAAATGCCGCTTTGGAGGAAATCATTATGACGCTTATTATAAAAGATCTGCCTGTGTATACGACTGTGAATCCGATCTATATTAGTAAGTTGAGTAAAATGGTCGAAAGGGCTATGTCGAATAGTGTGCAGGCGAATAAGGCTATTGTTGGGAGAAATGCATTTGCGCATTCTTCGGGAATTCATCAAGATGGTGTACTGAAGGACAGACGCAATTATGAAATTATAGATCCTGCGATGATCGGTTTCGAGTTACCAGATCTTATACTGACAGCCCGAAGCGGTAGAGCTGCATTGAAAAATAGGATGCAAACGCTAGATATACAATTTGTAGAAAAGGAATTTGAGTTGTATTATGACTGTTTTTTGCGGTTAGCGGACACTAAATCTATTGTAACTGATGCTGATCTAGTGGATTTATGTCGTGATATTAATAAGGGATAAGCTGACGCATTGAATTTCCTGATTCTTTATAGCATAAGATAGGATCATTTTTTAACATATGTAAAATTTATAATCAATGCTTTTGGTCAATTTTGTACTCCGCATGATAGGTTGATTACAATAGATATATAAAATTGAATTGATTATAAATGAGTAAGTATGGATCTTAAGAAGATATTAGTGGAAATTTATCCATTGCCTGAAGAATCGATTTCGAAGTTGATGCTATTAATTCGAGAAGTACATTTTCCAAAGGGGCATATTATTATTAAAGCTAATAAAATCGAAAAGTCGATCTATTTTATCAAAAAGGGAATTGTCCGAGCTTATGCTGAGCATGAAGACCTGCAACGTACTTTTTGGTTCGGTGAGGAAGGTGAAACTATTCTTTCCATGAAAAGCTATGCTGAAAATGAAAGGAGTTATGAATTTATAGAATTAATGGAACCTTGTCAACTTTATGAACTTGAGATAAAAGCAGTAAAACATTTATTTAACGAAGATATTTACATTTCTAATTGGGGTCGAAAACTTGCTGAAAAGGAATTGATAAAAGTTGAAAATAAATTGATATCCCGGGAAATACAATCTGCAAAAGAAAGGTATGAGCTGTTGGTGAGTAAAAACCCGAGTTTATTGCGTCGGATACAATTGAAATATTTGGCCTCTTACCTAGGGATAACGCAAGTTACACTAAGTAGGATCAGAAAAAAAAGTTAGGGCAGTATTAATATTACGCATTTAATAATGAACGTTTTATTTGCTATAAGGAGTAATTATAAAAGGGGTTTCATCCAATTGGCTGAAAGCCCTTTTGTTATTTTAGTTCGGAGGTATGGTACTGCTGGATTCATTAAGAAAGAACTTATTTTGTATGTAGGCATTATTTAACATATGTAAATTTTTATCTGTTTTTGATTTGTCAATTTTACACCCATATTAAATATGATTTGCTAAATAAACAAAATTCAGATATGGAAAAAACGATAGGATCGATTAGGCAGTTTCTTGAAGCTAATTTTTTACATTTTAATGCGGCTAGTCTGGTTGACGCAGCGAAAGGTTATGAAGCTCATTTGGAGCAGGGGGGTAAGATGTTGGTTTCATTAGCCGGAGCAATGAGTACTGCTGAGCTGGGAATTTCATTGGCAGAAATGATTCGACAGGATAAAATCGCGATCATAAGCTGTACAGGTGCTAACCTCGAGGAAGATATTATGAATTTGGTTGCCCACTCGCATTATAAAAGAATTCCAAATTATAGGGACTTAACTCCTCAAGATGAGTTAGATCTTCTTAACAATAAATATAACCGCGTGACGGATACCTGTATACCGGAAGAGGAGGCATTCCGGAAAATACAGGTTCATATTGAGAAAATCTGGAAAGATGCTGAGCAAGCTGGTGAAAGATTTTTTCCGCATGAGTATATGTATAAACTTTTATTAAGTGGTGTTCTTAAGGATGTATATGAAATTGATCCTAAAAACTCCTGGATGCTTGCCGCAGCGGAAAAGAATCTACCGATTGTGGTCCCAGGATGGGAGGATTCGACTATGGGAAATATCTTTGCTTCCTATGTTATAAAAAATGAATTAAAATCATCAACGGTTAAGAGCGGTATTGAATATATGGTCTGGTTAGCTGACTACTATGCGAAGCATGCTATTGATCAAGGTATCGGTTTCTTTCAAATCGGAGGTGGAATTGCGGGCGACTTTGCGATGTGTGTAGCGCCAATGCTGGAACAGGATCTTGAAATGGAAAATATTAAAAAGTGGGGATATTATTGTCAGATCACAGATTCAACTACTTCGTTTGGTTCGTATTCCGGATGTATCCCGAATGAAAAAATAACCTGGGGTAAACTGGACGTGGATACTCCTAGCTATGTTATTGAGTCCGATGCAACAATAGTTGCTCCTTTGATCTTTGCCTATCTTTTAAATCGATAAAATACTCCTTCATTATGGTGTGCGTCTCGTGATGCGCACCATAAATCTAAAATTCTTAATAATTAAATAATGCATGATATCAAAAATCTGAAATGGTTCTGTTTGTTTTTTTTCACACTGTTCGTTTCTGTGTCAAAGGGGAATGCTTCGGATGCAAAGAATTCTCAAAAGGAAAATATAGATCGCTTCATACAGCACCATTTGGAGGATGACTACTATTTTTCGTTATTTAAAGACGAAGAAAATAGCCTCACTTATGGATTTCCTTTGCCAGTGATATTAATAGATGAGGGTATTAACATATTTTCATCATCTAGGTTTATCCATACGGATGGTCCTGTCAAGATCGGGGATAAGTTTTATCGTATAGATCATAATAAAATTTATCGAACTGATGGGAATGGCGATAAGCTTGTTGAAGCTAATAAATTTGTAAAACCGATCGATTTGTCTATGACAAAAAATGTTGTTGGTTTGATTTTGACTGCTGGTTTAATGTTTTTTATGTTTATAGCATTGGCAAGATCATACCGGAAAAATAAGTTGCCACAGGGATTTGGACGAGTGTTAGAGCCTCTTATTATCTATGTGCGCGATGAAATGGCTAAGCCTAATATCGGCTCTAGATATCAGGAGTTTTTGCCTTATCTTCTTTCTGTTTTCTTTTTAATATGGATTTTAAATCTGATTGGGTTAACTCCTTTAGGTTTTAATGTTACTGGAAATATTACGGTGACATTATGTTTGGCTTTATTTACTTTAATCATTACCAATATGAAGGCATCTAGGAGTTATTGGAAGCATATTTTCTGGATGCCAGGTGTTCCAATTCCTTTTCGTATCGCATTGATGCCGATTGAGGTTATCGGAATTTTTACCAAAGCTTTCTCATTGATGATTCGACTGTTCGCCAATAATGTAGCTGGTCACACTGTTATTATGGGGCTTATTGCAATTATTTACTTATTGAATAATCAATTGACATTGGGGGGAAGTATTGTTGTTTCACTTTTACTGACGTCCTTTTTGTTTATTATCAAGTTATTGGCGGCATTTTTACAAGCTTACATCTTTACAATGCTTTCCTCTCTTTTTATTGGACTGGCGGTGCAAGAAGATGAGCATCATTAATTCTTGACGGGGGCTAACTTCAGCTTAGACATATTTTTTTTCCTAACAACTTCGTACCGCTCATAACAAAGGAGCGGTACGAAGTTGTTTTTAATAAGGACAGGTTTACATCAGTCCAAATTTCAATCCGATAAAAAAAGTTCTTGGTCGGCCAGGACCATAAATATAATTACTGTCTCTATTTTTACCGATATCAAAATCTTTCTGATATTGATTGAACATATTCTGAATACCGATATTGAATTGAAGATCCTGCTTAATTTGTTTTAAGGTAAATCGATAGGATAATTTGATGTTATTTTCTAAAAATGTGGGTGAGGTGTTAAGGACATCCTGATCAATGCCTGGGGCACCTGCAAAATGAGGTACTTTCATCGGACCAGTCAAAACTCCTGATAAAACGGCATTGAAGCGATTCTGGGGCCAAAAACTGAGTGTATAATAACCGTAAAGATCGGGCGAACGCAGATATTTTCTTGTTCCTGAAATAGTAGAAGACCAAGATACAGCTTCATCATAGGTTGATTTTTGGAATGTTAAACCCGTCTCAAGCTGTATTTTCTGATCATAATTGAATCTTCCTTCAGCTGTGATTCCTCTTACGGATGAGCTGGATCCATTTTTTCGTAAGAGTTGCTGATTGTTATTTTGATCGGTACCGATTTCTTCTAAAACAAAAGTATTATACAGTCGTGTGAAAAAGCCATCTACCGTGAAACCGTAGATAAAATGTTCGCTTGCTCTATTGAAATCTAATGAAACGTTAAAGCTATTGGATGTTTCTGCGATCAGGTTGTCATCTGTTCTAATGACGGAAACTCCACCTCCGGCAAAAGCCATATGCATGTCGGTTTCTAATGCTTGCGGTGCTTTAAACCCTCTCGCATAGGATGTGCGAAGCTGGGTTTCAGTACCAAGTTTATATAATGCACTTAACCTAGGGGTCAGTACAAGTTTATCTATACGATTGGATTTATTTAACCGTAGTCCTGATAGCACGGTTAATTTTCGGGTTACTTCCCAGTCACTTTGTAAAAAAGCACCTAATAGATTTACATGCTGATCAATGAGATAATCATATGCCTTAATTTCATCGAAAGTATATTCATATTGATTTTCAATTCCGGTGGTGAAGGTGTTTTTTCCATTCAGAAAATCAGAGCTGATGTAGTTGTATTGGACTCCGCTTTGAATGGAATAATTTTTTGTATGGCCCCAGGCATCGATTTGATCGATGCCTGTATAATGTGTTCTTTTTGTATTTTGAGCAGCGCCATAAACGCTAAATGAGCTTTCTTTATCTTTTGCCTGATGTTCATAATTGAAACCTCCTACTAAGATATTATGTAACCGATATTCGGACTGGTCGGCTTTGTCGGCTTGCAGATCCAATTTATTTCCACCTTTTCTTTCTTCGTTGATACTCCAACCATTTATTTCTAGTTTATCCTGAGGAGATAACTTAAAAAATGAATTGAAACCAAAGGAGTTGTTTTGTAACATAGGCATTTCGGAAAAACCATCGCCATTTGCATCGTAAGAATTACGGTTGCGGTGAGATGCAAAGAAAGAAACTCCCGCATTTTGCTCTTCATTGACTGCTGTTAGATTGGCATTGAAAAAATGATCCCAGGTTTTGTTGCCCATTAATGAACTGTTATTTGAAAGTGTAAAGGAGCTTTTTTGGGCTTGCTTGGTCAGAATATTGACTGTTCCGGCTATAGCTGATGAACCATATAAGACTGATCCGCCCCCCCTGACAATTTCAACACGATCAATCATGTTGGCAGGTATCTGTTCTAATCCATATAAACTCATCAATGAACTAAATACGGGCCGACTATTAATTAAAACCTGTGAATAAGAACCTCCTAATCCATTCATCCGCAATTGAGAGTAATTGCAGGTCTGACAGTCTGTTTCCATACGTAAACCGGGCTGAAAACATAATCCGTCGGCTAAGGTGTTGGATTGTGTAATATTGAATGTTCTACTATCTAGGATATTGACTGCTACAGGACTTTCAGACCTTTTGCGCGCCGTGCGGGTACCGGTTACAACGACACTATTTAAGCGATTGCTGATCGAGGTCAATGCTACATCTCTTACTTGAAGTTTTGTATCTGCTATTGTTAACGTTAAAAGCTTTGTCGCAAAACCAATGAAACTTACTTTGATCTGATGCGAACCTACAGGGATATTTTGCAATTCATAATTTCCTGTGCTGTCTGCTTTTGTGGCAAGACCTAATAGGGGAATGCTTACTGTGGCCCATTCAATAGGTTCTCCTTCGCTATCTGTTATTTTACCTTTTAGACGTGCAGTTTGGGCAGAAAGAGTCAAACTCATCAAAATGAGGACTCCTGTTATTAAAAAAATGTTAATGTTCATTATGTAAATATTATTTGTTAGTCATGCAAATCTATAAAGTTTGCACAAACTAACAAATTATTTATAACAATATTGTTAGATTGTGCTAATAATTAGTAGTTTTGTTATAATGATATCACAGACTGAAGAAAATTATCTGAAAGCATTATTTGCTTTGACGAGTACAAAAGGTGAAGCCAGCGTAAATGAATTAAGTAAACTGCTGGATATAAAAATGCCTACCGTTAATGGTATGATGAAACGCCTCAGTGAAAAGGATTTTGTTATTTATGAGAGTTATAAACCTTTGAAGCTTACGGAAAAGGGTAAGAAAGAGGCATCATTGATTATTCGGAAGCATCGTCTTACGGAAATGTATCTTGTGGAGAAAATGGGTTTTGGCTGGGAAGAAGTACATGATATTGCGGAACAAATTGAACATATAAAATCTCCGGCATTTTTTGAGAAAATGGATGAAATTTTAGGTTTTCCTGAAGTGGATCCTCATGGTTCTCCCATACCAGATGTAAATGGTAAATTAAAATTAAAAGAGTTTATTAAATTGAGCGATTGTAAAAGTGGGGATGTCGTAAAATTTATGGCTGTTAGACCTTCTTCGGAAGAATTGCTTAAATTTTTAAATAGCCGTCAATTGATTCTTGGGGCTGTGATTACGATAAAATCTGTTGAATTATTTGATAAGAGCATGTCTGTTAGTTACTCGGGTGATGGAACCGAGGTGTTAAGTAGTATGGTATGTGAAAAATTGCTCGTAGAACATATAAGTAAATAGGTTAATCTATATTTATAAATATAGGAAATAAGCATAGGAATAGAATTGTAGTTTCTAATGCTACAAGATGAAGTGTATTTCTCGTATTTCCTGTAACATTTTAAGTACTAAAAATCAATTTTGGAACAGCTCCTTGAGCTATTTTTTTATAAGCAAACGTTGATTCGGTGATCTAATGACGTTTGGACTAGTGGATCCCACTTCTTGATGATCTGGATTGCAACTTGGATTTCGTACATATTATTATATATTTGAAATACAAAAGTAAGGATTGACTTATTTAGTGTTATCGTTTTTTATGCGCTTTTCCTATGAATGGCACATGAAGGGTGATAATTAAGTTTCGCTCATTTTCGTTATACTTCAAACCAATAATTATGTACCTAAGATATCAACTATTATCTTTTCTTCTTATCGTCTGCTTGTGCTCATTTGCTGTACAAAAACCTAAAAATTATTCTCAAAAATTTTACCATAACCTAAAGTGAAAATATTAGTAAATAGATACTCGTGTAGTAATTGAATTATATTCACTTTACTTGATTGCTAAATCAATAGATACTCGATCGTACTTTTATGAAGAATTAAAGGTATTCGCAACTGTTAATTTGATCTATACTTTACTAATTGTTCTGAAACCAAAATCGGGAGCATTGTATCGCGCAAAAGAGTATAAGTTTTTGAAAAAGAATAATTAATCTCCTATTTGAATTTCTTAGAGTATCTCCAGTAGTAGCACCAGGATTGGATCTACTACTGGAGATTTTAATTTATTGCTTTTCTAGAACCCATTTTTGATTATTAGTACCAATATTATTATTGATACTGTATAATACAACTTGTGTATTATCACTCGTGCTACTTCCGGGATTGTCGATAATGTATCCTTTGCTCAGAATGGTTTTAATGTATACCGTATTGTTGCTTTCTAGAAAATTGATGGTCCATTGTTGATTTTGGTTCGTCGAATTGGTATATTGAATTAATCCTGTGTTGATGTCATCTATACTTCCTGGAATATCGATAGATTTGGCACTGGCAACGTTTACTAAAGCATATCCTGCGCTTCCGGCAACGATTTTCCATTTTTGTGAATCACTTATGCTATTGCTATACTGTACGATCTGAGCTGCATTAGCGGTACTATTATCGCGGACAGTGAGGTATTTGCCGCTGCTTACATTTTTTATTTTGTAGGTATCATTCGCACTGAAAATGGTGAGCGGAATTAATTTTGAGGGTGCTTGCTGATTAAAAATATCTGTTAATGTTAAGCGGACTGTATAATTTCCTGATGTTAAACTGCTTGATAACGTGTCCACTCTTTTTTCGGGTTTAATTTTCTCCTGCGTTTGTATTACAGACCCTGAAGCATTTAAAAGCTCAAGCTTATAACTAAGCTGCGGTGATTTGTTTTCATTTATTCCCCAGGATACAATCAGCTTGTTGTTGTGGTAACGTGCAGTACTATAGCTATTTTCTATGATCGTTAATTCAGGTGCATTACCTTGACCTGTCTGTGCTGGTAAATTTAGTACCCGCCCTGTACCAAAGGCTGGATCTGGCGTGGTGGAACCGCCGTGTTCCATGAAATATGCGTCTTCTGTACTGTTGTATCCGACATTAAAGGCGCGATCAAATTGACCATTACGTACTGAATCATTGTCATTGGCAGAGAAATATCGGCTACTTGATTTTTCCCAAACGTTATTGATACTTAAATTCCAATTGTCTTTAAGAAATGCTTTACGGTGAAATCTGCCATCATAATTTGGATTATCTCCAACCCAATTTTCTAAAAATGTTCCAGTACCTGACCCCAGATATCCTGCGCTTGCTTCACGGCCAATTGTAGAGGTATGCAACCATTTTCCTGTAGATAAATCTTGAACAAAATTGGCAATATATATTTTTCCATTTTCCTTCCAGGAACGAATGACCATATTATACCAAGTGTTGAGCGTCCAATTATAAGGATTTAATGTCTTTTGCCCATCGCCTTCACCACCAAAGCGGCTGGCAATTGTTTTGCTATCGAGATAAGAGTAAAACGCTAAATTATTTGTTGCAGTATTTTTGTCCCACAGTGATGCGAGCATAATATTGGAGGTGCCATAGCGCAGGTCTGGTGTATCTTGAAGTCCCATATAACCTCCGTTATAATTTAGGACAGAAAAGTATTCTGTTTTCGCCGTATTTGTGATCTTTATTTTGCTCATTTTCAATATTGCATCAGAAGTGAAACTGTAAACAAGATGTTGTGAAGGAGCTGCATTACTACCTGTCAATGTGAGGTTAAGTAAATCTTTGTCACTCTGTGAGATTAGATCTGAAGGCTTTTCTAATCCCGATTTTACAATTTCCTTTGAACACGCTATTGTGCTCAATGCAGCGAGAAATACGCTGTGAATCATTAATTTTCTCATAAAAGGATCTGTTTATAATGGATTTTTATTGCGTATTCTTTCCGCAATGGTATTAAGGTAGGAAGTTTTCTTTGTATAATTTGCAGCTGTTTTTAATGAAATCGATTGCGCAATTTTTAGTGTAATAAAAGGATGGAGAGCAGATCGTGAGCTGTTTAAGATGTTGATTTTCAGTTTTATTCAGAATACAGCCTAATTTTTTAAAAAAAATCATCAGTTTTTTGTTTAGACAAACAAACTTATGTTCGGTTACTATTGTTATATAATTAAGTTGCTAAATATTAAAAACATTAAAATAACATATATTATGGGAAATTTATTATATATAATCGCAGTCATTTTAGTCATTATCTGGGCGATCAGTTTTTTAGGAGGTTTCTACAGTGGCGGTATTATCCACGCTTTATTAGTCATTGCAATAATTGTAGTATTGTTGCGTGTTATTAGAGGAAATGCATAAACTTTAACTTACTGATAAACATTCAGGATATTTCAAGAAGGTAGGTTGAAAAGAGACTTTTTAAAAGTCTCTTTTTTATTATACAGGATCTGAATAAGGTGCAAATGCGTGACTTAGTACCTACTTTTTTGATCTGGAATATGCAGATGGACTGACGCCTTTGCTATTTTTATAGAAATGAGAGAAATGACTTTCGTCGTTGAATCCAAATTCGTCAGCAATTTGTCTGAAAGTAAAAAGTCCTGACGCTAATCGTTTATCGATCAATGTTATTTTATATGCAGTTAGATAGTCGCGATAACCCATGTCGAAGTTTCTTTTAAAATAGGTGCTGAAGTAAGTAGGCGCAATATTGAAGTGGGCTGCAATTTGTTTAATTTGTATTTGCTTTGGTTCATAAATATGTTGGTGAATATAAGAAATAAGAAGTTCCTTTGCCGGGAAATCATTTATTCCAAATAATAACATTTTCGTCATCGTTTCTATGATTATCCCGAATATGGAAAGAATCTGATGGAAAACAAGTGGAGATGTGGAAAGTGATCCATCACTATTATAAAGTAAGATATTATCTATTGTATTCCTTAATATTTTCCTTATCTCTGGATTTAAATCCAGTTTTATTTCTTTCAATAACTTATTATTCATGATCGCAATAGGCTTATTTATTGTTTGATTCTGTTGCGTCCAATGATTGCTATTACTGAAATAATCGTCAGTGAATTTGATTGCTATTACCCTTGTCCGTTTTTCAATTTTGAAATTATGTTGATCTTCAGGTGATATTACAAAGAGATCTCCTGCTTTATAGGCTAAGCTGTTGTTGTTGATCTCATGAATTCCCGACCCTTTATAAATATATACCAGCTCATAGTAGTTCTGTCCATGAACGGTTAGGTGGAAGTTGGATTCCTCAAAGTCAAATAACTTCAACGCATCAAATTGCTTGAGTTTGGTCATATGCGAGGTTGCTTTATGTAGTACTTCTCTTTGTTAAACTTCGTGATACATCTCTTCAGTACTCAAAAATTGTTCTAAATACCGTTGATTACCATGACTATTATAACTTATTTATTTTTTGTTTAAAACAAATATACATACTAATGTTGTTTTTATACATGCGATAGGTATTAACTGGGTGATAATTTTGCTGTCATAAAATAGCAAATTTTCACATGGACAATTTTGTAATGATCGCTTTCTGTATTAGTGCAGGAATGATCTTTCAGCATGCCAAATTCATGCCTCATGATGCACATAGAGGTATTAATATCTGGATATTGTATTTAGCTTTACCAGCTGTATCATTTAAGTATATTCCACATATCACATGGAGTAATCAGATGGTTTTTCCTGCAATCTCTCCCATTATTGTCTGGGCAGGAAGTTGGATATTTATGGAATTCTACTGTCGTTATAAAAAGTATGGGCAACGTACCCGCAGTACTTTAGAATTATCTAGCGGTTATAGTAATACTTCTTTTATTGGATTTCCCTTAATTACGGCCTATTTTGGAGAACATGATCTGAGTATTGCTATTATTTGTGATCAGGTGATGTTTGTTCTTTTGTCTACTGTTGGAATTATTGCGGCAGTTAAAGGAAATCCTTCCGATACAGGGGGAGTTAAAGTTTCTTTATTAATTAAACGCTTATTTACTTTTCCTCCTTTTATCGGTTGTGTTAGCGCTCTTTTTTTGTCCAAATTTATCGATTTGCAGGTAGCAGAACCGTTTATCAATAAATTAGCAGCTACTGTTGGTCCGCTTGCTTTGTTTTCTGTAGGTCTACAGCTCAAGTTTAAAGGGTGGAAACAGCAAATTTCACAACTTTCAATCGCGATATTATATAAACTCATGATTGCTCCTGCTTTGGTACTGTTTATTGCGGTTATTATGGGTATTAAAGGGGATATCGCCCGCATCAGTATATTTGAAGCCGCTATGCCAACATTAATTACCTCGGGCATTATTGCAGAGCAGTTTCGGTTAAATGCCCGGTTAGTGAATCTGATCATAGGGATCAGTATTTTAGTAGGATTTATAACGACTGCATGTTGGAATGGAATAATGGATTATTTCATGATTTAAAAAGTTTTAATTTTCAATCTTAATGTATGACAATTCTTAAAGGTTAGATTTCAGTTTTGTTTTTGAATTCATTTGTTTCTCTATTTTTCAGTTCCGCTGTAATTTCCTTTAGCTTTTTGAAAAGAATGATTGCGATCGTTGATAGTGAAAAAGGTATCGCTAAAAGGGCACTGAACTTTTTGGTTATGGAAATATAAATCCCCATTGCTAATAGCAGTACCAACATTGAGGTTAACGTAATGGCTATGACTGCCGTTGTTTTTTTTGCTTGCAGCAATTCTTCATTACTGTATTCACTGAGTGGTTTCTTATTCATAAATAGGTTCCGTTTTAATAATTTAAATTTAATATCGCTAATTTTTTGTCGATTTTACTACAGTGAAAAGCAAAGGTTAGTTTAATTGTTTTTATCTGTTATTTATAAGTTTTAAACTTAACCTTTTTTCGACTTTGCAAATCGTTTTGCTAGGTAATTTCTAACAGGAATATCATATAATTTTAAACAGATATAAGCCAAAATAATACTTCCTATGACTACAGCTGCCGCGCCAGGTAAGGATTGCTCGAAAGTGAGTTTATTATTTTTTACCCAGGCATAGTAAAGATAAATAAAAGGATAATGTACAGTATATAATGGATAAGAAATGTCTCCTAAGAATCGACATAATCGAGTTGTATATTTATCTGTGCTTTTGCCTGAAGCGCCTAGATAGACAAGAATAGGGAATATTACTACGCAACAAATGGTGTCATATAGCCCATTTATCCATAAGTGCGCTGCTCCACCTAGGCGGGGTAGGGCTAATAGGGTCACTATAGTGATACTGCATATCCAAAAGGCTCCCTTAATATGAGCGGGTCTGAAAATTCGGGAGAGCAATAAGCCGGCAGAGAAAGAAAATAGAACGCGTAAAAATCCTGCTGTAAATTCTATTTCAGTTAACGAGAAACCGGCGCAAATGTCCCCATACGGTCCTGCAATGGCAAATGTTGCTAAACCACAACCTGCAATAAAAACTAATAATGCTAGAATCTTGGTTGAAAATTTTCTAATAATTAAGGCATAAAGAATATTTCCAATATATTCAAAGAATAATGACCAGCTCGGTCCGTTTAGCGGAAACATCTCACCTAGACCCCTAACTTCATGTCCCGGCATGGCCGGAATAAGTAATGCATTTAATAATGTTGCTCCAAGTAAAGCCGTTATCGTTACGGATGATACATCCCATACTGAACATCCTTGAAAGTAAAACATAATTGCACCTAAAACAGCTCCCATTACAACCATCGGGTGTAGCCGTATGATTCTGCGTTTGATAAAATCTTTTGTTGACATTTTTGACCAACGATCATCATAAGCATAACCGATAACAAATCCAGATAAAATGAAGAAAAAATCAACAGCTAGGTAACCATGATTGATACGTTGATCCAAATGACTGGTCGCAAATGCTTCAAAAATGTGAAAACATACCACAGTAATTGCTGCTACACCCCGAAGTCCATCCAGTACGTTGTAATGTGGTTTATTAAGATCGTGTGTACGCGAATTGGTTTGTGTGTTTAGCATGCAGACAAATTTGATTAGTTGTATATTTTTATTGAATAGACAAAAGACCGTGAATATAGGAATTAATTACAGTTTTTGAAATAATTATGATCTTAAAAAATGGAAATTTCCTTCAATTTTCGTAATATTTTTGCTATTATTATAGTTATTAGATTCATTAGTTGTAATTTGCTCAATATTTATGCAATTATAATACCTTACAATGAAAAGGAAACTAAACCTATTATTTCTCTTTCCTATATTATTGGGATTTACCAATAATATTGAAAAGCCAGTACATCAAAAAGTAAAAAATGAAAATGTACATTATTCAACTACAGCTACATTACATGCTCAGGATAGCTTAAAAACTTTATCAGGAGCTCCGGCAGACCTGATTATGACCTCTTTTACAGCTGCGGATCTTACTCCTAGTCCAGCTTGTTTAGCTGTGGCGCCTACGGGTGAAGTTTACGTTGGGGTTGATATGATCGGATCTTTAGGAAAAGATATGGGTAAAGGGTTTATCCGCAGATTTGTTGACACGGATAACGACGGGAAAATGGATAAGCATACTGATTTTGCACGTGTTGATAATCCTCGTGGTATTTTTGTTTTAGGTGATCAAGTTTTCGTTTTGCATACGACGTTTGATGCATCGACTGGAAAAGCAACAGGAATGGATTTAGTTGTATTTGAAGATAAAAATCAAGATGGGGTTGCGGATGGGGTAGCTAAACCACTTATAGTGGGTCTAAGTAATACCAAATATATTCAAGAGCGTGGTACGGATCATGCTACTAATGGAATACGGATGGGTATTGATGGTTGGATGTATATTGCAGTTGGTGATTTTGGATTTCATAATGCAACAGGTACAGATGGCAAGAAATTGACCATGCTGGGGGGAGGAATTTTACGTGTGCGTCCTGATGGAAAAGAAATGGAAATATATACACATGGATTACGTAATATCTATGATGTCGCTATTGATCCATATATGAATATCTTTACCCGTGATAATACCAATGATGGTGGCGGTTGGGACATTCGTTTTTCGCATCAGATTCAATCTGGAGAGTACGGCTATCCTTTGTTATTCCAAAATTTTACAGAAGAGATTATTCCTGCTTTGGCCATGTTAGGTGGTGGATCGGGTACAGGATCTTTATATATGGACGAGGATACCTGGCCTGAAAAATATAATAAGGTACCGATGATGGCGGATTGGGGCAGAAGTTTCTTATATATGCATCATGTTACACCAGATGGACCAAGTTTTACACAAAAAGAAGAAGAATTTATCCAATTGCCACAAATTACAGATTTAGATGTGGATGGTTCCGGCAGGTTATATCTAGCAGCTTGGGATGGAGCTGGTTACTCAGGTAACCCGGATAAAGGTTATGTTGCGCGCGCAGTACCAAAAGGATGGACATACAAAGCTTTTCCTAATACGAAGAAAGCATCTATTGGCGAGTTAACTAATCTTTTGAAATCGGGTAGCGCAACAGCTAGGCTTTACGCGTCACAAGAACTTGTTTCCAGATCATCAGATGAAGCAACAGCAGCTGCTATTAGTATTGCTAAAGACAAGAGTTTAGGGCTCAGTGCCCGTGTTGCCGCAATATATACTTATGCACAGTTGGCAAAGGAAAAAGCAATTCCAGTTTTGGTTGAATTTACAAAGGAGGATCAGATCCGTGAGTTTGCGTTACGTGCTTTGACTGACCGTATGGGATCATTAGAGCAAGTGCCAATTGATCCATTCATTGATGGATTGAAAGATGCTTCTGTACGTGTACAAACGGCTTCAATGGTTGGTTTGGGTCGCTTGGGCCGAGTAGAAGCTGCTAATGCATTATTGCAGACAAAGGTGCCGGCATCTTTTGTTGCTCCCGCTAAAGGAGTGGAGGGGCCACACGATAAACCTAATGCCGCCATTATACCTGCACATCTAGCGGTTAAAGCGTTAGTTCGCTTAAATGCAGTTAATGCAAGTGTAGGTTTTTTGGGAACAGAAAATCCTGATCTAGCTTTATGGGCTATGCGTTATATGCACGATGCCAGAGCAGTTGATGGCTTAATCGCTGCTTATGGAAAATCAAAAGATCAAAAATTTAAAGATAAGATTCTAGTAACCTTAGCTCGCTTATATAAGAAAGAAGATGCTTATGATGCTTCGTGGTGGTGGGGAACTCGTCCGGATTCGCACGGGCCATACTATAAAGGAGTTGTTTGGGAATCTTCACCGGTTATTGAGAAATTCCTGAAGGCAGAGAGCGTAAAAGCTGGAGCGACGAAAAAACAATTTTTTGCGGATCTAAATGAGAAATTCCGTATGGAAATTGCTTCTTTTAATGTTGCTAAGAAAGAGGTTGCTGTAAAAGAAGTTAAGGAGAAAAAAGTTGATTTAGAAAAAATTAAAAACCAAAAAGGGCAAGTAGGAAAAACATCCATTGAGGATATTATGTTAGCATTAGCTAAAATAAAAGGTGATCCGGTAAAAGGAAAAGCGCTATTTACAAAACAAGGATGTTTTGCATGTCATAGTCTTAGTAAAAGTGAAACGATGAAAGGACCATTTATGGGACAAATTGGTGCAATCATGAATCGTGAACAGATTGCCGAATCAATTTTAAAACCAAATGCTTCAATTTCTCAAGGATTTGCAACAGTTTTGATCAGCACTAAAGACAAAAAGAGTTTTATGGGTTTTGTGACACAGGAAACTGCTGACAAAGTTGTATTGAGAGATATTGCTGGATCTGTTACGACAATCAAAAAAGCTAATATTGCAAAACGTACAGAAATGGGTAACTCGATGATGCCCGCTGGATTGGCAAATTCATTAACAGTTGAAGAATTTGCTTCACTAGTTGCGTTTCTAGCAAAACAAAAATAAGAAGTCTTAACGTTTATATCATTAGAGGCCGTCAACTACATTTAAGTTGACGGCCTTTTTATGTTTCTTGTCAGCCTAATGATAAATTATTTGTGGATATCTTTTGCTATAATAATCGAAAAGGAAATTGATCTTTGATTTGGACTTGACAAAATAATATAAAATAGATAATTTAACATATATAAAAAGATTTATGATTTTTAACGGATCGTTTTTTTATAATTTGCTTGGGATTATAGTCTACAGCTACTTAGACTAATCGAGAAGAGTAAAAACCAAACAAACTTAAAGCCGTTCTGTGTTGTTATATAATAAAAATATGTTCGGTCAAGGACAGCTTATGAGTTGTACTTATGGAACTATTTTGTTTAATAATATAATATATAACAGGTTTTTGAGGTTATATCATTGAGTATCATTTTTTAAATTAAATTGAGTATGGGAATACGTTTTTATGTCTGTCTTTTTTTCGTGGTAAGCTCGATCACATGTTTTGGTCAAATCAATATTGATAAGATGCGCTCAGATTATGCTTTAGCTGTTAAAGATAAAAAGCTCTGTGAAACGAATCTTAAAATCTTAGATGAGGGAGCAAATACAGTAACCGAAAAAGGATATCTTGCCGCATATGAGATTCTTTGGGCAAAACATAAAAACAATCCATTTACCAAATTAAGCCAGTTTAAGAAGGGTAAAAACTTATTAGAATCTGTTATTGTCAAACAAAAAGACAATATTGATCTGCGTTTTATCCGTTGGTCTGTGCAAACCCATGCGCCCTCATTTCTCAATTATAGTAAAGATCGAATAGATGATAAAGAGTTTTTGGTGCATAATCTAAAAAAACTACCAAGTCAGGAAGGGAAAAAAATAATTTATAAATATCTGAGCGAAGCCAATAGCTATCTTAAGGGAGATCATGCATTCTCAAAAGCTGAGCTTGCTGAACTTTCAAAATAGTAACTTATTTTATAAATGGTTCCGTATAGTTTGTAAGAAAGATTACTTACTATTTTAATTTCTTGTTTTTAGAACATACTTTAATAGTTATTGAATGTTTTAAAAATGAGAATTTTTTTTTGATTCTTACTTCTGCAATTACTTGTTTTTTATTTCTGAAATTAATTAAATGATCTGAACATGTAGTCTATCTAGGTATAGCACTATAAAATTATTTCTATCCTTTTTGGCTTATAAAAATAATTTTTTAAGAGATCAAGTTGAATTATAAAGGCTAAGCTGATCACCATACTTACGATATAGGAATGATTAATTTCCTATCCTAACACATAGAAACCCCTGTATTCCGACAGAATATCGATTTCAATGTATTGCAATCAATTGTTTAAATAATTATCGTACTTATTCACAACAGCTGCAAATACCCGAATTTATATAATTTACGACAATTGAGAAGATTGAAGTATTCACATTATCAATGAAGTCTAGAATAATCTAATGCATGTTATAATGATTAATGGGCAAGAACTAAGTGAAATTTACTTAGTCTTGCCCATTAAGCGCATTTATATTTACTGTAACTAATACATGGAAGTATTATACGTTAAATTATCCTCTGGTTAACCAGCCACTTCTTCCCGCAGTTGCAATTGCGTAAGGTGTGATCCAGAATAGTGAAAGTGCGTAAAAAATACTATATGTATATGCCCAGATTGCTTCCTTCTTATTATCACTTTTTGAAGCAAAAAAGAACGCTTGGACGCTTGAAAAAATCAATATACCGACAAAAGTAGCACTCAGAAACATTAGTGGATAATGAAATATTGTCCATAGCATTAATAGAAGCAAAGGATAAGAAAGTAAGACTTTTTTCCACTGCATAAGCAATAAGATACGCGTACCCAATTTTTTACCTTCTCGGAAGTTGGTAAAAGCAAAACGGCTCATCATGATGTTTTCGCGTACATTACTTCTCTCCCAACGGATATACATTTTATATAGATTTTTGTATCGTACAGGAGTATCAGTATATACATAAGCATTGGACTGAAATAGTACGTGATATCCTTGTTTTAGAATCATATTTGTCATAGCACGATCTTCCCCAATATCTGATGGTTGATCCATAAAGGTTTGGTTAATCCAATCTTCAAGACAATTCATTACCGATTCTTTTCTGTATGCAGATAGGGCTCCAGGTGTACACATTACTGAACCTAATACACTTTGTGCAGAGCGCACAAATTCAAAACTGAATATAAAACTAACACTGAGCATACGTGGAATAATTGCTTTCTTATTGTTTAAAACACGTACATTTCCTGCAACTGCTCCACAATTCTCATTTTTTACAAAAGGAGAAACCATATTACGCAAAGTGTCTTTTTTAACAATAGAATCACTATCAACAGTAATAAATACATCGCCTTTTCCTAATTTGAATCCACGATATAATGCATGTCGTTTACCCATATTCTTAGGTTGCTTATAGATTTCCAAACGGTCACCTAATTCTGCTTTGGCACGCTGTATCCAGGTAAACGTATCATCTTTACTTCCATCATCAATAGCAATTATCTGAAGTTTCTTTTCTGGGTAATCACTATTAGCCAGACTGTGTAAGGTATCATATACCAGATGACCTTCATTATATGCCGGTACTATAATGGTACATGAAGGCAACTCCTCATTTGAAACCGAAGCTATCGGTTTATACTTCATATGTAAAACAATTAGATAAACTAAAAAGCTTACGCTAGATAAAAGTAAAAAAATACCAAATCCAACAAGCAATGTTCCACCTATACTGTTTAATCGTTCAAATCTTAATGCTTCAAATTCTGTTTGAAGCATATACAGACCGAAAACCGATGTTAGTAAGATCAAAAATGTAAAGCCCCAAATGCTATATTCTTTGAGACCATATTGCATTGTTTTACGTAACAAATTATTTTTTTGTTGTTTCGATTCCAGCTCTTTTGAATTAAATACTGCTGGCTTGACTTGCATCTTAACCTCCGATGAGGGAGTGAGAACTTCTTCCATGTAATTCATATTCTTCTTTATTATGAGTGTGTGCTAATGCATTTGATTTTGCTATCAAATGATAAACTATCTTTTGTAATAAGAATATTACGATTGACTATTTACAAAACACATGCCCTAATAACCATTTGAAAAATATGTTAACTGCTAATTGTAACAAACTTGATATAATTATTGGTGTCATAAACAACTGATTTATAGTGGGGTTATCGTTGTTTTTTGATGCTTTGGTATACTTGGTAAATGTCTGTTAGATAAGTAGATATTTAAGGTTTTTTAACATTTCGGACATGTTGTCCTATGTTATTTGTTCTTTTTTGTTGTCACTTGAAGACAGTAAATAACCAAAATTATCTCATTGTTCTGATGATTTACTGTTAGCAACTGGAAAATTAAGCAACTAAATTTGTACAGAAGTTATGATAGGGTCTATGTTAAAATTTTGGCACTAATTATTCAGTTAAGGTTGAATTTAATTTCTTGTATACGTAAATCCAAATCTTGCTCGAAGCATGATAGGTTATAAAGTAATTCAATTATACAATGATAAAGCTTAAATATTTTACCTTTGATTTTGTCTATCCGTTATAATAACGATTTGCTTATTAAAAGTAAGTATATCGACCTTAAGAGGTGTGATGTTGCTTCTAATATAGTGGAGAATTCTAATATCTAAAAATAATATACTAATATTTTTAGATATAATAAATTATAGTTATATTAGTGCTATTAATATTAGTATATTTTATAGTTTGATTATGGAAAAGAAACCAGCTTGCTGTCCGCTTTGTGGTGCTCGCACAGAATGGATTACCGAATTTATGAATGCGTCTTATGTACAGATTCATACTTGCTTAGATATTCACTGCTGTTATGGATTTTTAGTAAAGGAATAATGAACGGGTGTGAAAAATTGATATCTTGAAAGGGTGTTTACTTCTTTTTTATGTATAAGTAGTGCTTAAAGAAGTTAGTCTTGCGTGGCTAATTGGTCGTGAATTTGTTCTACAGTTTAAGAAATAAATTGCAGACCCTTAGCCCTCTGGAGTAAGGCTATTCAGAAAAAGATTCCGGTAAGGTGCAGTAATAGCATGCGGATAAGAATATTTATTCTTTTTCCCTGCTTATATGAGGGAAAAAGAATGTGTATAGTATGAGATTTAATATGAAATCAACATATTGAGATGGGGTGTTATTTCATTGAAACAACCAGGCCTTTATATCTCGTCTATAGGATTTTCCTTACTTTATTTTTCAGATTGCTTTTTAGGTTTTTTTACAAGGATGTATATTGAGAATGCAAAGACGGTAAAATAGACAGCTGCTAATGCGGGTTTTTCAAATGTAAAATTTTCAAAGTCGAACTGCTTAAACAAGGTCACTCCTAGTATAATAGCGATAATGCTAAATACAAATGATATTGGTTTTCTATTTTCCATATTTTTAATGTTTTATAAGTAAGTCGATTAGTGTTCCTATTGTTAATGCAATTGTTACAGAAGTTAATATTCCTAACACGAATGCGGCGAATGCTTTTAAATAGTTTATAGTCTTCTTTTTGTCAAAGAAATGACCAATAGCCCAACTACAATAGGCAATACCAATCATGCCTCCAAATTGCATTAAGTCAATTTGTATCAAACCATATAAGCAAGCAAAAAATGCATATATAAGCATCTCTATACCTGTAACAAAGCATAGTAATATTAAAATTTCAAAAAAATTATAGTCATATTTTTTGAAAAATATTTTAACCCAAAAAGCAGTAAATACTCCCAGTATGATGTTCGCATAGCCATAGTGACTTTGTACCCAGCTGAAAATTCTGCCTGTGGTTGTTGTTGAGATTCCGTCATATTTTACATAACCTTCCTCAATATGGAAAAATCCGTTAACAATTGTATATAGAAGGGAAGTGATGATGATAAAAATAATAGGTTTTACAAGTCGAGCTCTATTTTCTGAAATATAACGTCTCACATTGTCCCCAGGGCTAGTTATTAATTCCTTGATGGTATATAGGATACCTCTTTCAAAATGTAATACATGTTCGATCTCGTGTGCAATATAATGCCCATCTATTCTCTTTAGTTTTGAAGGTTGTCCGCAGTTTGGACAGTAATTCTGATATACTTCGTTGTTGCAACTTTTACAATTCATCTCTCTTCATTTAATAATTTGGCTAGTATTTATTTACAAATGGTTAGATCGGTAGCAACTTCCATTTTTGATATAAATATTGAAATGTATATGGATGAAACAGTTTGTCATTATCCATGAGTCAAATGTATTAAGTTTAATCGTTAGTACGCATCGTTCCTATTAAATCTACACTTTTGTGTAGGAATAAAATCAATACTCATTTTGCAATCAAATTGAATATACAGAAGCTATTGAATGATATTGCGAAATTGATTGTTAATTTTTATAATTGATGAGCATAAGTGCATCTTACTATGAATTAGAAAAGTGACAGTTCAATTGCTATGGCTGTAGCTTCTGTAATACTTTTTACTTTTAACTTGGAGAATATTTGCTTTTTGTAGAATTTAATAGTATCGATAGAAACAAAAAGCATTTCAGCTATTTGCTCCATTGTTAATCCTTGGGCAGAGTATCTTAGAATATCTTTTTCTCTTTTTTTTAATAAAATTGCAGGTTTTTCTGACCAAATATTATTGATCAGATCATATTCGAAATAAGATTTGTCAAATTCATTCTTTATTCTAATATTTCCCGCTTTAGCATGAGACGATATGGACACCAAACAAAGTGCTATCCAAAGGTTTGAGGAGTTGTCTAGTAGGAGAGGCTTTAGCTTGTGATTGATCAGAATTGGTTTTCCTATTGGTTGCTTAAGGTGGAAGTCATATGAAATGGAATGTTGCATCCGATCTTCTTCCGATAGATTTTTGAGGAAATCAAAGCCACTATCATTAATTTTTTTTAATAGTAGAAGATCTTCTTCAGGTACATTATCAAGATAATGCTGATAACCATTTTTCAAAACCTCATCAGCTGTACGACCACAAAGAAATATTGGATTGTCGGACACAAAAAGAAATCCCTTTTTATAATAATCAATCAAATACACACTTTGATAAGTTAATTGACTGAGTGATCTCGCAAAATCTACGAGAGGTTTGGTTATATTATAATCCAGCTCATTAAGAGTATCTTTAAAATGTACGGGCTCAAAAAAATCATCAATATTTATATTCATAAAGTAAGGTTAGTAGGTATAACATGGTTATCTCCTAATCTATTTTACAAAGTAATGAAAAATGAAGGAAAATCGAACCTTAAATTTAATGTGACTTTGGATCATTTTTATGTATCTTGAAATGTAAAAATTAGTTGTACATAGATTAAATTAGTTGATTAAATGATGGTAGAAATACGGAATGCGATTGAATCTGATATTGAGATATTATTAAATTTTGAAAAAGGAATAGTAGATGCTGAAAGACCCTTTGATGACAGTTTAAAAGAAGGGGAGATTCACTACTATGATTTAATGGATCTCATTCGAAGTGAGCGAGCAGCGTTATTGGTGGCTGTTGTTAATAATGAAATTGTAGGTTCAGGCTATGGTAAAATTTTGGAGGCGAAACCGTTTCAAAAACATAAGGAATACGCGTATTTGGGTTTTATGTATGTGAATCCCACATTTAGAGGTCAGGGTATTAACGGTGTAATTTTACAAAAACTTATGGAATGGGCTAAAAGCCGTGGCTTAACGGAAGTTAAATTGGATGTTTATGATGCAAATGTAATTGCTAAAAATGCCTATCTAAAAGCGGGATTTAAACCCCATTTATTGAAAATGCGTTTAGACTTGTAAATCCTTTTACATTGTAAATTTATAGCTATGTCACTTAATAAAAGTGATCGTGTGCAAGTTTTTGTCTTGAATCTTATCTTATTAAATGTTTTACATCAGATATTTAATTGATAAAGTCGGGATACCTAAGGTAACCAAGGTATACGAACTGATGTAGTAAGATCCAGTCCGTATACCTTGATTGTAATTATTCTTATGAAGACTTTTAATTCGCTAATAGCGCGAGTAATTCTTTCGCTGTTTCTTCTGAAGAACCTGGGTTCTGTCCAGTAATTAGGTTACCATCTTTTAAAACATAGCTGTTCCAGTCCTCTCCTTTACTGTATATCCCTCCAAGTTTTACCAGTTCATCTTCTACTAAAAAGGGAACAACATTGGTCAATTGCACAGCTTCTTCTTCAGAGTTCGAAAATCCTGTAACTTTTTTCCCTTTAACTAATGACGAACCATTAGTATCTTTTACGAAGCGCAATACTCCAGGAGCATGACATACTGCGGCAACTGGTTTATTGTTCCTCCAGAATGCTTCAATAAGTGCGATAGACGTTTTATCATTTGTTAGATCCCAAAGAGGACCGTGTCCTCCCGGATAAAAAATGGCATCATAATCTTGCTCACTTATTTCCTTTAATGGAATGCTGTTTGCTAGTTTAATTTTCAGTTCTTTATCTTCATCAAATCGTTTTGTTGCTTCTGTCTGAAATTCTGGAAGCGCACTTTTGGGGTCTATGGGTGGTTGTCCGCCTTTAGGAGAAGCAATTGTTACATTTACACCTGCATCGGCCAAAACATAATAGGGAGCGGCAAATTCTTCAACCCAAAAACCTGTTTTATTACCTGTATCTCCAAGTTGGTCATGCGATGTCAGTACAACCAATACTTTTAAATTCTTTTTTTCCATCTTTGAAAATTTTAAATGTTTAAAATGATATCACAAAATAGGGCATAAATCATTAGACCTTTATGTGATATACATCACATTTTAAAGAAAGTTTGTTTTAGTGATATATGTCAGATTATTTGACCTGATAAAGTCTGCTTAATGTTTCGCGCGAAACTCCGAGATATGCCGCAATTAAATGCTTTGGTACCAGGTTATAAAGATCGGGATATTGTTGCATGAGTTGCTCATAACGGCTTCTAGCGTCATTGTTAAGCAAAGAGAGAATTCTTTTTTGTAAACCTATATATCCTTTATTTGAACGCCATCTTAGAAATGTTTCTATCTCGTGAATTTCTTTGCAGACTTTTTCCCGGTCTTCACTAAATAGGCAAAGAGCATTGGTGTCGATAACACAGTCTAGATTGACAGTCGCCTTTTTATTATTATGAAGTGCATCATAATCAGATGCCCACCAGGTTTTTGTCGCAAACTGTAGAATATGCATCTTTTGTTCATCGTTGACAAAAAAAGTTTTTAGGCAACCATTTAGAACAAAATATTCACATAATACACGATCCCCTATATTTATAACAGATTGTTTTCTTTTAAAGGATACAGGTTTTAAAAATGAGAAAAAGTAATCAAACTGTTCATCACTAAGCTGGACAGTTTGTTCTATATGATTTCTAAGAATTTCACGATCGGACATGTGTAACGTATGGATTTGTATAGAAAGTAGTACCTAAAAATAAGTATTATTATTTAAGATTAGGAGCGATTTTCAATCACTAATTGTTTGTTTAGATCTGAATCTTATTTGCTATTGTAATGTTAGATTCAGTTCTATTTGGTTATGAAAGTTATTAGAAATTAATCTTCATAATTTTATTTGAATTTCGTTAAAAGCTTTAAAATTTATAAACAAATGCATTGATATTCATACCAGCACCTACGGAAGCAAATAGCGTGATGTCTCCTTTGTTGATCTTGTGTTGAGGCAATTCCCCTTGAAGGATCATCGCTAATAAAGTTGGTATGGTTGCAACGCTATTATTGCCCAATTTCTGAATGATCATAGGCATAATGTCGGGTGGTTGTGGTGTATTGTACAGTTGGTAGAATCTATGCACAATAGCTTCATCCATTTTTTCATTAGCTTGGTGTATGATGATCTTAGCAAGATCTTTTATGTCATATCCACTCTCGTCAAAGCATTTTTTCATAGCTTTAGAAACATTAGTCAATGCGAACTCATATATTTTTCGGCCTTTCATTTTCAAGTATTTTGTGTCAGAATCTTGATTAAAATAGGAGGGGCCAAAATATAAATAATCAATCTCATTGAGTGTAAAAGAAGCCGAAATATGGGATTTAAGCCCAGAATCATCATCGCTACATTCCATTATCACTGCTCCCGCACCGTCCGCATAGATCATACTATCTCTATCATGAGGATCTATGACGCGGGAAAGCGTTTCAGCACCTATGATCAGGCACTTTTTAGCAAGCCCTGCTTTGATAAAGGCGTTTGCCTGAATAACACCTTCGACCCATCCTGGACAACCAAAAAGCAGATCATAAGCTACGCAGAAGTTATTTTTAATTTTTAAAAGATGTTTTACACGTGAAGCAAGGCTTGGTACCATATCAGATTGGATAGAGCCGTGCTTAACATCGCCGAAATTATGGGCAAAAATGATATAATCCAAAGTTTCAGGGTCGATCTGCGCATTTGTTATCGCCTTTTGTGCAGCCTGAAATCCTAGATCGGATGCCACTTGATCATCCATTGCATATCGTCTTTCTTCGATTCCAGTAATCTCTTTTAGTTTTTGTGTGATTATCTCATTGGACTGTTTTAGAGGCTGTTCATTTTCATCAAAAAATGTGGAATCTTGAAAAAATGTATTTTTAACGATGTGGGATGGAGTATAATGTCCAGTACCTATAATTTTGCTACTCATTTTCTTATATTACTTAATTAATTTAGCGATAATTACTGAGACCAGCAAATCTTAGTTATTGAAGAGGGAATAAATATTTTATTTGTAACTGACCAACCAGCTTCAAACAAGCCTCGATAGTTAATTCTCCAGTACTTTGGACAAGAAATGAATATCCACTTCTTGTACTGGCAAGGAGGTAGATTTAGTCAATTTACTTCCAAAACGTTCGGGATTCTATAAACAATTCAATCTGATTGATTACAATTGGGAGTTTTTTAATGATATCCTGAGTCCAGAACCGGAATACCGTATATTCTAGTTCACGCAGAGCAAGGTTAGTGCGTACGTCTTTTTGCATATTACGTTCGATTTTCGGTATCCAGAATAAACGGTTAGATTTAATACGGTTTCGGTTCTTTTCCAGTCAAAGCCGTGCCAAAATTCACCATCGACAAAAATAGCCAGTTTACATTTTTTTTATGACGATATCAGGTGTTCCGGGAAGTGATTTATCATGTAATCGTATGTTTTTTGTCTATAGTGCTTACCGTAAGATAAGTTCTGGTTTTGAATTTTAACTCGTATTCTTGCCATATTCCAACTTCGTTTGAGGCTTCTATAGAAACTAGCTTTCTTCTGGAAATGCGGTACATAGATTTTTTAGAATCTGATTAACTGCGTTGTTTTTCACTTAGTTTAACAGCGATTTTCCTAAAACTTACTCATTTCATCTCTTTGATTGCACTGATCTTCTTTATATATTATTTGATTTATCTTTTCCAAACCACCAATAGAAAATGCATCCAATTACATTGAATAGTAAAACAGCTACTATCCACAGTATCCTCTTGTCACCGGGTATATTATCATTGGTGATGATGTGATAAATCGTGTACACGACCAAAAGAATGGGAACAAGAAGATAAAGCATTTCTGTTGTTCCGATATTGATAAATGATAAGTTCATAGCGTAGAAAATGTTCGTTTACTATCGCGTGATCGCAAAATATATAACATAGAACCAGCTACAGATACCATGGAATATGGCCCAGAGTATCGATTTGTTTCGATCCCAAGAAGTAACAACTGCTATCACCGAACCTAAGCCAATCCCCGATTTAGTAACGATTTGTGTGGTGTTTTCTGTAAAGTCCTGTCCAAAAACAAATGAAGTGATTGATAGTAGGAATATAAGTAAGGTTAGTTTTTTCATAATAATGCGCCTTTAGGTTTTAATTCCGGTGTTATATGGGACAAAGTGTATTCCTGTTTTTTTTTGAGTGATAAGCTTTCGCTCTAGCTAACTAAAATTACAACATTTATGTGACCAGGGCAAATAATTGTTGTTGTATATTCAGATTTGCCATCATTGCTGTTCTATAATTAAAGAGAATAACAACATATTTTCCCATGCAAAAAGATATACTGAACAAGAAGCTGACGTTAACTGTAGACCCGATAAAAAGTCAACGATTCTCAAAATGCATATGGCTTCTTGATAATTTCATTTTGATATACTGTAATATTTCTATAGATTTATCTTCAATTATATTTCTTTTTTAAGAAAAACCTAAGCACAATACTACAATGAACTTGAAGGGAATGCCTTGCAATATAGAAGAGTTTAATCGCTTCCAATTGGGTGATGAAGCTGTATTTCATAAGATATTTGTGTTTTATAAGCCTTTCCTGTTTCGGAAATTTAACCAATTTTGTTCTTCCAATGTCGAGGTGGAAGAAGTATTGCAGGAAGTGTTTGTACAATTATTCTTAAAAAGACAGCAGATTCCAGATATTCAATCGATTTTTCCTTTTTTGTATATAGTTGGAAAGCGGATGTCCATATCTTACTTCAGGAAAGCAGTGGTAAGGGAACAATATATGCTAAAAAATCAATCGCAATTTAATGAAGCATATGACTGCCTGGAAACCCACATTGAAACTAAGGATCTATCCGATATTCTAGAATCTATTATTAAAGACCTTCCAACGCAGCAGCAGAAAATTTTTCGTATGAATAAACTTGATGAACTTAGTTATAAGGAAATCGCTGCTGAAATTGGTGTATCAAAACATACCGTACGAAATCATCTAGCTACAGCTTGTAATTTTGTACGATTAAAATTGGATAAGATTCTTTACCTACTTTTTTTTATAAAAATTATTTTCTGACTAGTACATCCTTTCGACCTAGTGCGATTAGTATAATAGAGCAAGGGAAATAAAAGATGTCCAAAGTAGAAGCATATAAAAATTTGATTCGCCAGTTTTATGCGAAGTCTGTCCGCGAGGATTCGAAAGCCCATTTTGCCCAGTATTTAGAAGATCCTGAGTTCTTAGAAGCATGGGAGCAGTTGATCGATGATGATGAATTAGATCGTGCTTCATCCTCAGAACCGGACGATGATCAATTATTTGATAAAATCAAATTCGATTCCCGAATCAGGGAATATTTAACGACAGTACCTCTGCGTAAAAAACTCATTTCCACAAAAGCTTTTAAAATTGCTATCGCATCCCTAATCCTGTGCACATCTGTGGGCAGTTTTTTAATCTGGAATATCAATCGTAAAAACAACACCACTCTGGTAAGTAATACTAAGGACTGGGTTGTTCCTGGAAAAGAAAGAGCTCAAATTATTCTAGAAAACGGTCAGGTTATCGACCTTGATAAAATTACGGGTGATACGGTTATTGATAATGGTGCATTCGAAATCCTAAAATTGGCGGACGGTTCAATTTCATATCGCATGAAAAAGGGTCATCATGATGAAAATAAAATTGCCTACAATACAATTGTTACTCCCCGTGGTGGTGAGTATAATCTGAAATTACCAGATGGAACCAGAGTATGGTTAAATGCAATGACCACCCTTAGGTATCCCATTGTGTTTGATAAAATAAAGCGGGAAATTTATCTGCAGGGAGAAGCATATTTTGATGTAATGGCGCAGCAGGAAGATGGTCGACGAATCCCTTTTGTTATTCATACTGGTGGTCAGGCGCTTGAAGTGCTTGGGACAGAATTTAACCTTCAAAATTATGGACAGGACATTGTAACAACCTTAGTTGAAGGTAAAGTAAAACTAAATTTTGTGGACAGTCGTCTTGATGATCAATATCTAGTACCAGCGGAACAGTCTATTTTTTATACCAAAGCAAATAAAGTGATTAAAAATACCGTTGACCCCTATTATTTTACAGCCTGGAAAGATGGGAAATTTGCTTTTAGCAAAACCTCCATTCAAGATGTAATGGGGATCATCAGTCGGTGGTATGATGTGGATGTCATTTATAATACTAAAATTGAAAATTTTGAATTTTCAGGCACAATATCTAGATACGAAGATTTTCGAAAACTGTTAAAGACCATCGAATTGGTAGGAGGTATACATTTTGAAATTGAAGGGAGAAAGGTATATGTCAAAAATTAAAGCAATAAAATAACCAATCGGAACTATACATATCGCTATTGAAGGGACGAATGTATAAGTCGAACATTAATGATACAAAAGAATTGGAAAGGGGTATACATTTCAAAATTGAAGGGAGGAAAGTATATATGGAAAAATAACGATACAAACTTTTAAAAAAATTTCAGGAGCGTTGCGACCGCCCCTGAAGTTTTTGTCTTTTATAAGACAGCTGACAAATCAACTTATTACAAAAATTAAATTAAATCAACCGAATGCAAAAATACAAAAAAAATCGGTGGGGAATCCCTATGGAGTTTAAACAGATTTCCTCTCTTAAACCATTGGCTATGAAGTTGTCGATTGCGATCCCGCTACTATTTGCTACAAGTTTTCATGTTAGTGCTAATTCTTACGGTCAGAAGATCAGTCTTAATAAGAAAAATGTGAATCTGGAAACTTTATTGAAGGATATACAGAAGCAAAGCGGCTATAATATTTTATATAAAGAGTCTTTGATTGCTCACATTCGAAAAATAGATGTGAAATTTCAAAATATCCCACTTGAATTAGCACTTAATGATTTGTTGGGAAAATATCAGATTACCTACAAATTGATTGATAATAATATTGTGTTGAGTCAAAGTACTACGGCAAAAGTTCAAAATACTCCTGCAGTGGTTGACAAGATGTTACAAAAACAGATCAAAGGAAAAGTTTCGGATCAAAATGATCAACCTTTGGCCAATGTTACTATAAGTGAGGTAGGTACAAATAATAAAACATCCTCTGATGCGTCGGGTTCGTTTAGTCTTTCAGTGAGTGGTGATGCGACATTGCTCCATTTTAGCATGGTAGGTTACAAAAATAAGGATATCCAAATTGGGAAAAACGAGTTTTTGCAGGTTAAGCTAGAACAGACCATTATGGCGATGGATGAGGTAGTTGTCGTCGGATATGGTTCTCAGAAGAAAACTGTAGTTTCAGGCGCTATTGCTACTGTAAAGGGAGAAGATCTTGCTAAATCATCGTCAGTCAATCTTTCTAATTCTTTTGCAGGAAGATTGCCTGGAGTAACCGCTATGCAAAGTAGTGGCGAGCCTGGTGGAGATGGTTCTTCTATCCGTGTTCGTGGTATCAATTCCCTGCCTGGAGGAAATACGAGCCCATTGATTGTAATTGATGGAGTTCCGCAGCGCGCTGGAGGTTTTGACCGTATTAATCCTAATGATGTAGAGAGTGTGTCGGTGCTGAAAGATGCATCAGCAGCCATCTATGGCTCCCGTGCAGGTAATGGTGTTATCCTCATTACAACGAAGCAGGGTAAAGTTGGTAAAACGCAGTTTTCTTACGATTTTACCTATGGTATACAACGTCCGACACGTACACCTAAAATGGCCAATTCTGAGCAATATACTTCTATTATAAACGAGGTAACGACAGTTTATCCCCAAGATAGTGATAAGTGGGGAGAAATTTGGAAAGCAATAAATACAGGTGACGGAAAATATACTTCTCCTAAGGGGATAATTGAGGCTGCATTTACTCCAGAAGAGAGACAAAAATATGCTGATGGTTCAGATCCTTTACGCTATCCAAATACAGACTGGTTTGCTTCTACGATAAAAGATTGGTCGCCACAGCAGCGGCATAATCTACAGATCAATGGAGGTACCGAAACTACCAAATATCTGATTTCATTAGGTTATTTAAATCAGGATGCGATCTACAAAAATTCAGCAACATATTATAAACAGTACGATTTGCGCGCAAACTTAGAATTTAAGTTGGGCAAATATGTTACCGCTAGACTTGGCATAACAGGTCGTGAAGAATCCCGTAATTTCCCTACACGCGGAGCGGGCACGATCTTCAGATCTTTGATTCGCGGTCTGCCAACTGAAATTGCGACCTGGCCCAATGGTCTTCCTGGCCCAGATTTAGAAAATGGTGCCAATCCGGTTGTAATAACCACTGGTGCAACGGGCTATGACAGAAATACAAGAGATTATTTGCAGAACACAGGTGCCATTGATTTTAGAATACCAGGTGTTGAGGGACTTAAATTAACTGGAACAGCTTCAATTGATAAATATTGGGGAAGATCGAAAAGATGGGAAACCCCGTGGACTCTATATGATTGGGATAAGGTAAGTTTTGAGGCCGATGGAGTAACGCCATCACTGGTAGGGTATGTACCCAAAGGTATAGAGCCTAAAGCTCAGCTTCGTGAAGCGGCGGAAGATCAATTAGCAATCAATTTATCTGCTTTGTTATCCTATGAAAAGACATTAACAGGAGGGCATAATATCTCCGCGATAGCAGGGTTAACTCGTGAGACTGTTACCAATAATGGTTTTTACGCAGATCGTAAGGATTTCGCCTCGACATTAATAGAACAGTTAAATTTTGGTGATCGCGAACGCCAGACCTTGGGAAATGAGAATACTTACGATCGTGCACGTTTAAGTTATTATGGAAGGGTCAACTATAATTTTCAGGAAAAGTATCTCTTTGAATTTAATTGGAGAGTTGACGGTTCTTATGTTTTTCCACCTAATAAAAGATTTGGTTTCTTCCCTGGTGTTTCAGCGGGATGGCGTGTATCCGAAGAAGGTTTTTTCAAAGATAATGTTAGGTTTGTTAATAACCTAAAGTTGAGAGCATCTTGGGGGCAAATGGGGGCAGAAGCTTATTATGGTGATGCTTTTCAAGAATACAAATACTTAGCACTGATGAATACCGGGCAGGGAGTATTTAATGATAAACTCTATCAGACATTATACGAAAGTACCATCCCTAACCCTAATTTCACATGGGAAGTAGCTAATAATAGCAATGTTGGATTGGATGCTTCTTTTTTAAATCATAAACTGGCGCTAGAACTGGACTTCTTTTATAATAAACGGACCAATGTTTTGACAAAGAATCCTGGAGTAGTACCCATAAGTTCGGGTATTTCGGGTAATCTGCCAATTGCCAACCTTGGCAATTTGATCAATAAGGGGTATGAGTTTAAATTGACTTATACCGATAAAATTGGTGATCTTACCTTTAATGTAGGCGTTAATGGTGGTTATGCAAAAAACAATGTACAGTACTCCAGCGATGTTGTCAACACCTTACCTTATCAACAACAGATCGGAAGAGTAACAAACTCTTGGCTGGTGTATCAATATGATGGTATTTTCAAAGATCAGGCTGCTATTGATGCGAATACTGTAGATTACACAGCTTTAGGATTGAAAAATGGCAAGCTATTGCCTGGTGATATGAAATATGTCGATTATAATGGCGATGGTAAAATTACAAGTGACGATCGTGTGCGATTGGACAAAAATGGTACCCCAACTTTTACAGGAGGTCTTGTATTAGGCGGTGATTATAAAGGTTTTGATTTCAGTATACTGGTACAGGGGGCTACTGGTGGTATGCGACGAATGGGCCCTACAGAATCGGGATTAATAGGGAATTACCTGGAGTGGAATTATGATAACCGTTGGAGTATTGATAATCCGAGTGATGTTGATCCTCGACTTACCAACCGTTCGGATACTTATTATACAACAACCGACAATACCTACTGGATACGGAGCACCAATTATATCAGATTAAAGAATGTGGAGTTGGGATATAGTCTTTCCAACAATTTGGTCAGTAGAATAGGGATGAGCTCCATTCGTTTTTATACCAATGGCATTAATCTTTTAACCTTTGATAAAATCAAAATTTGGGATCCTGAATCTGATAATAGTACGGGTCAATTCTATCCGCAATCGAAAATTATCAGTTTTGGCGTAAAGGCTATATTTTAATCAAATCATATATAATAAAATAATTAAAATGAAGACATTGATCAAAAATAGAATTCTTTATATGCTAGCAGTTATGCTATTATTTATGACAGCCTGCAGTACAGATTTTCTAAATGTAACACCTCGAAATGATTTTTCAGATGCCACCGTATGGCAAGATCCAGTGTTGGCTGAAAAGTTTGTTAGTGATATTTACAACGTATTTGAAGCAAGTAATTCCGGTTTCACAGAACAGATGCAGGCTTCTGCAACTGATGAATCATTATGGAACCATACCGATGCTTTTCTTTTGTTGAATACAGGAGCCATCAACGGTGCTAATGAAGGGTGGGGTGGTACATCAAGATGGTGGGAGCGTATGTACACCTATATCAGATTCAGTAATATTGCCATAGAAAGACTGGGAGATGATACCAAAAATGGCATTAGCGATATAAAAGTAAAAAATGAATTATTGGCACAAGCTTTCTTTATCCGTGCTTATTGTTATCACCAATTGTTAAGGTATTATGGCGGTGTGCCTCTAATTCTTAATAGTTATCCATACTCTGAAGACCCGATTATCTATCAAAAAGAACGGGCAACTTATGAAGCCTGTACAGATCAGATTTTAAAGGACTGTGATGAGGCTTACAAGCATTTGGGGGATGGTAAACTTGAAAAAGGCAGGATTAATTCGTTAACTATTTTAGCGCTCAAATCAAGAACTTTAATTTATGCAGCAAGTGATTTACATGATCGAGCTAAACTTACTTCTAAGGTAACAGATCTAAATGATCTATCTGAAAAACTACCCTTATTGGCATATGCTGCAGGATCGCAACAAGATCGCTACCGTTTGGCACAAGCAGCAGCAAAAGCGGTGTTAGATGCAGGAACAGGATATAAGTTAAATCTTACAGCACCTGTTACTCCAGCACAAGGAAGATTAAATTATAAAAGTATTGCCATGGGAGGGGGAAGTAAAGCGCCAGATATGGATATCACGGCAGCGTCAGATATAATATATGCCCGTTATTTTATCACGGAGCAGAGTTCTTCACATGCTAGAGATAATGGTCCCAATGGTTATAATAACTGGGGGGGAAATCAGCCTATAGGTCTTTTGGTGGATGATTATGAAATGAATGATGGAACAAAATTTGACTGGAACAATCCCATTCATAAAGCCAGTCCTTATAAAAACAGAGATCCTCGTTTTTATGCATCCATATTATATGATGGTGCTGATTGGAAACCGAGAAATAATCCGATCGATCCAGCTAATCAGATACAAACAGGTGCATACGATCTAATTTTAGCCGGTAAGCTGACAAAATTTTCAGGATTGGATACAAAACAAGGACCTAAAGAGGCACACAACGGAACTTGGACAGGATATTACATTCAAAAGTTTATTGATCCAGATCCAAATATTGTAGATGCTCAAGCAAGACAGTTTGTACCTTGGCCTTATTTTAGATATACAGAAGCAGTTTTTAATTATGTGGAAGCAAGTATTGAACTAGGGGAATTAGAAACAGCAAAAACCTGGCTGAATAAAATTAGGTTTAGAGCAGGTATGCCAGCTATCACTGCCACAGATCAAAATACGCTGAGGACAATATACCGTCAAGAAAGACGTATAGAAATGGCTTATGAACAGCAACGTTTTTTTGATGCCCGAAGATGGCTTATTGCTAATGAAACCATAGGACGAAAGGTCACTATTGTTAAAATTGATGCTACTTTCAAGCCAGGTAAGTCATTAGCAAATGTTTATAAATATGACGAGTCAATTTATAATTATACCTACGCACCGCAAGAATTCAATACAAAAGAAAACCGGGTTTGGAAAAATCAAGTTTATTTTCTTCCGCTATCACGGGATGAAATTCGGAAAAATCCATTGCTTGTACAAAATCCAGGGTACGTGGAGTAATAGATCGTTTTAAGAATTAAAACTGAAATACATATTCCTAAATTTTAAAACATCTGAACATATGTTCAGATGTTTTTTTATTATGAGGTTACTACGAAACAAACATTACCGTTGTAACAGCCAACTAAAGAGGGTTTATTTAAATTGATAAATATTTTCATTTGTGAACAACGATTTATTTTTTAATCTTTTGACTATCATAGCACCCAGTTCTCGATTTTAGCACGATCAATAGAAATTTCAGATTATGCCCGTAGCAAATATGAGGAAAAAATCATTCACGTATAATGGAACAGGAACATTAGTATGAGAATAAAAATAAGCTAAGTAAGCCTATACTTTAGTTTTTTAGTGTCCCTTTTAGTAGCGTGAAATCTATTTTATCCATGCGTGTAATAAAATCTATAGGATTAGTAGTTTTTATTGAAATAAAAAATTATATTTGCAAAGTGTTTTAAAGAATAAGCACAATAAACCCTGATTAGAGACAGTCAGGATCAATCACCTAACTAAAAAACAGCAGTATGAAATATTATTCTACGCTTGATGACTCAAACCTTTTTGGACATTATGAAGATGATGTTTTAATTTCTTCCCTAAATTTTTTCACCATCCTATTCCATTCCGAATACCTGGATTACGATTCTCGAATGTGTTGTTAAAACGACAAACTAACAAAAAGGGGAAGCAAGCTTCCCCCATTTTAAAAATTAGATGAGGTTCTGATTCCCAATTGGCGTTGTCGTCAGAAACCTTTTTTTACCTTAATTTTCTACAAGAATATGAAAAAAAATCAAAAGTATCTGATTTTTCAGGTACTCTTTGTCCTAACTGTGCATTTAGGGCAACCAACCTATTCCCATGCACAAAGTAAATCTACTCCTATAGTTAATGCGGCTTTTGAAGGGAAAGTTGTTGACCAGGTTAATGGAAGCCCAATAGTGGGGGCGACTGTAAAGCTTCAAGGAGTGACACATTCTGTCCAAACAGATAGTCATGGAAATTTTCAATTTATTACGGGACAAAAATTACCAGCTACTGTCATTGTTTCTTTTCTCGGTTATCAATCTCAAACTGTAGAAATCACATCACCCAAAAGTATCATAAAATTATTGCCCACAGCTTCTAATTTGGATGAGGTTGTCGTTATCGGTTATGGAACAACAAAAAAACAAGATGTAGTTGGTGCCATCACAAAGATTAATGCAGGGGAAGTCAATAAAATTCCTGTAGCCAGTTTTGATGCTCAGTTACAGGGGAAGGCAGCTGGATTACAGGTCGTAGCCAATTCTGGAGTTCCGGGAGAAGGTATATTTGTCCGTGTCAGAGGTACGACTTCTATTAATTCAAGTAGTGATCCGCTCTATATTATTGATGGTGTCTTTCTAAACAATACAAGCTTACAAAATGCAAATTTAGGAGGTCGTACTACATCTCCATTAGCCGATATAAATCCGGCAGATATTGAATCTATAGAAGTATTAAAAGACGCTTCAGCAACAGCAATTTATGGATCTAGGGGAGCTAATGGTGTTGTTATTGTAACGACTAAGCAGGGAAGTTATGGTGCAAAAACAAAAATTGATTTTAACCTTTCCAATGGTTTTGTTCAAGCGGACAAATCGACTTTGCCACATTTGGCATCTGGACCAGAGACCGCTGCATTAGCGAATGAATGGTGGATTAACTCGGGTATTGATAAACCATCATTAAATCAAAACTTTTCTAATAGACCTTTTCGACCGGTTAATGAAGGAGGTCGTGGCCTTCCGGATGAGCAGCAGACCTATGATCGTTTAGATTTTATTCTAAGAAATGGACGTGTGCAAGATTATAGTTTAGGTATTCAAGGTGGAGGGAATAAGTCCCGATATTATATAGGCACTGGGTATACAGATCAAGAAGCATTTTTTAAAGTTATCGATTTCTCACGAGCAAATTTTAAGTTTAATTTTGATCAACAGCTAAATGAACGCATTAAGATCGGAATTACAAGTAATATTGCTAGAACAAAAAGAAATCAAGCACGTACAGGTGACGGTCCGCAGGTCAGTTTGTGGAATTCTGCAGTTTCTTCGGCTACCTATACAGCGACACACGATCAGGAGGGGGTGGCTACAGGATCTGATAATACTTATGTGTTAGTTGATAATTATGATGTCAATACGTTAAGTTTACGTTATATCGGAAGTGTTTTCGCTGAAGCAGATATACTTCCCGGTTTAAAATTCAGGAGCAGTTTTAGTGCTGATTACAACAAATATGATGAAAATCAGTACTGGAATACCAATACTAGTATTGGAAAAGCTAACAATGGACAAGCAACGTCTGGAATTTCTGAAAATACTACTTGGATTAATGAGCAGACCTTAAACTATCAAAAGCAATTCAATAGCGTTCACAAAATTACGGCTTTAGTGGGCAATACCTTGCAGCATAATACTTTAAATTATTTGTACGCAGAAGGTAATGGATTTGCCAACAATAGTTATAAATTAATTTCTTCAGCTTCTACCCGTACTTCATCTCAGGACTGGACAGCTTACTCTATTGCTTCTTTTTTTGGAAGAGCAGGATATCAGTATTCCGATAAATATTTTGCAGAAGCGACATTAAGAGCTGATGCTTCTTCCAAATTTGGAAAAAATAATCGTTGGGGATATTTTCCAGCTTTTGCGCTTGCTTGGCGACTGAAGCAAGAGGACTTTTTGAAAGATGTAAACTGGTTAAATGATCTGAAAATTAGAACATCCTATGGAATTACAGGTAATCAGTCTGGGATTAGCAATTTCGCTTCACGAGGACTTTGGTCCGGAGGTAGTTCGTATGCCGATGTTATCGGTTCACCTTTACCAGGTATAGGGCCTCAGCAACTTGGTAATGATGACTTGAAATGGGAGACAACCGCACAGTATAATGTCGGTTTTGATGCAGAGTTATTTAAAAATAGGTTATCTATTACCCTGGATGTTTACGATAAATATACTTCCAATATTTTACTGCAACAACCGATCAAGACTTCTTCTGGTTTTTCCCAGTACTGGGCCAATGTTGGCGAAGTGAGTAACAAAGGTTATGAGTTGACTATTAATAGTGTTAATATTCAAAATCAAAATTTTACGTGGAAAAGTAGTTTCAATATCTCAGGAAATAAAAACAAAATAGAAAAACTACCAACCCAAATTACGCAGTATACACGTGATTGGGTGATTTTAAAAGAAGGACAATCTTTGAATTCATTCTGGCTCTACGAGCAGTTAGCTGTTGATCCTAAAACCGGAAATGCCATATTTGATGGTCAGCTGGAAGATGGAACAGTTCCAGTAAGTGCCCGCAAAATTATGCATAATGCATATCCTAAATTTTATGGTGGTTTAAATAATTCGTTCAGCTATAAAAGTTTTGATCTCAGTGCAGCGCTGTCTTATCAATTTGGTAACTACACTTTAAATCTGGAGCGCTACTTTAGAGAACGTAATCCTACTAGCGGGGGAGTATTTGAAAATGTGCTAAACCGCTGGCAAAAAGATGGTGATATTACCGATGTGCCCAGATTAACATCGATAGGGAATAACTATACCATTGATCAGAACAGCCGTTATTTAGAGGACGCATCCTTTGTAAGGCTTAAACAATTGTCGATAGGGTATACACTGCCGAAATCTTTCTTGAGTAAAGCTGGAATTAGTAATGCTCGGATATATTTTCTAGGCTCGAATTTGTTCCTTTGGACAAAATATACAGGAGATCCTGAATCTAATGTTACCTCAAATCCGAATGCACAGGGACTTGGATCATTCGGAACTCCACCTCAGCCCAGAAGCTTTCAGCTTGGATTTAACCTAACACTATAATTTCACCTAAGATAAAAATAACAGATGAAAATTCTTAAATATAGCTATATATGGACTTTGGCCGTGACGTTTACACTGTCCTCATGCGAGAAATTTTTGGAAATAGATCCTCGGATTTCTACCTCTGATCAGGTGACAATCAATGATGAAAATTCTGCACACACTGCCGTTAGAGGGATATACAATCAGTTACAGTCAGACGGATATTACGGGTATACATTTCAGACTATCGGTTTTTTTTCCGGCGATAATATTGAATATACAGGAAGCCAGATTGTGAACCAATCTTTAACCAATCACAGTGTAAGAGCAGATTTACCCGCTTTAGCCACAGCATGGACTGCGATATATAATACGATCAACCGTGCGAATAATGTGATTGCTAAAGTACCGGCCCTATCGGTTACTCCAACTTTTACAGATGCGGTAAGAAATCAACTGGTCGGAGAAGCCTATTTTCTTCGGGCATTGTCTTACTTTGATCTAGGTAGAACCTGGGGTGGGGTACAGCTTGTCTTAGTCCCAACATCTTCTTCCAACAATCTAGAGAATTTAAAAAGGTCTTCTTTAGCAGATACCTACCGGCAAGTACTGGCAGATTTGATAAAAGCAGAAGAACTTTTACCCAATAGTACCAATCGTATCCGTGCAACCCGTAAAACAGTTTGGGCACTTCGCGCACGCTACCATCTGTATCGGGAGGAATGGAAAGAAGCAATTACTTATGCCAGCAAATTAATTGATGATAAAAGTAATTATAATCTTTTAACGCCTTACTCTTCATTTTTTGCAGACAATGCTTCAGGAACAAATGAATCCATATTGGAATTATATTATACAACCAATGTCGTTAATACCCAGGCTTATCAATGGAAACCCAGTACAAAGGGAGGAGTAGGCTGGATCCGACCTTCAATGGGAATTGTTAATTTATTAAATAATAAATCGATCGCGGGAACGCGTCAATCTTTAATTTCTAAAGTTGTATTAAATGGTGTGGACAATTGGTTCGGCAATCTCTATTATAGAACTAATGGAACAGATCCAGCATTTCTGATCCGAATAGCTGAACTATACCTGATTCGTGCGGAGGCATATGCGCAGGATAATGATATTGCCAAATCTCTTGCAGACTTAAATGTAATCAGAAAACGTGCCGATATTCAGGAACTTAATATAGCTGATAAAGCAACATTATTATTAGCCATAGAACAGGAGAACCGAATTGAGTTTGCATTTGAAAATCATCGGTGGTATGACCTAGTGCGCACAAGACGTGCAAAAACAGTTCTTGGAATAGATGAAGATTTTCGACTTCTTTTACCAATTCCGTATGCGCAGATTCTGATCGATAAAAATCTAGAACAAAATCCTCAATATAAATAAATATTTTTATGGAAATAGCTATTTCAACTAAAAAATGGAGTTCAGCTGAGAGTTTCTCCTTCCGGCTTTTATTTATCTTTTTTATTATTTTGACACTCCCATATGATGTTCATTTGTATCAAGCTCTTCGGCACTTCAGCTTTGAATCTGTATATCAGCTAGCGACTTTCAGAACATCGTTTATAGCTGAAAGCGATTATGTAGGGAATCATTTTGAGGGATTGTATAATTGGCTCATAGCTTTAATTATTGCTTTTTTTGGTGCTGTTATATGGACTAAAAAGCGGAAGAGTCAAGAACATGAGCTCTATTATTGGCTTAGGGTACTTTTACGTTATCGTTTGGCTCTTGCCATTATTGCTTCAGGAATAGTTAAGCTGGTACCGGTTCAGTTTCCAGCTCCAACACTTAGTGATTATAATACCGAATACGGCGATTTTTTATTATGGAAGATTTATTACTTAAGTACTGCAATCACTAAAGCTGGGTATGTTCCGGGCATAGGAGTTTTAGAGATAACTGCGGGTGTACTCTTGGTATTCCGAAAAACAGTAGCAGTAGGGGCAGGTGTTTTAATTGCTCTTTTAGCCAATATTGTCATTGTCAATTTTGTGTATGAATTGGGAGAACAGGTGTATAGTCTATTCCTATTATTGATTGCCATTACCTTATTTTCCTATGATTTACCCCGTTTTTTTAATGCAGTATTTCGGCAGGTGAAAACACAGCCAGAAATCGTTAATCCGCTAGTTTCACAGCCTCTCAAAAAGCTAAGGGTAATATTAAAAGGTGGGTTTTTACTATTTTTTATACTTTTTGGATTTTGGACCTACAGCTCCTGGAAAAGTAGTAATTACCCATACCCAAAGGAATCTGGAATAGCGCATATCCGAGGTTTATACAACGTGGATGAGTTTGTTCTTAATTCAGATACATTAGCCTACTCCCTGACCGACAGTAGTCGGTGGCAAAATGTGGTGTTTGAATCTTGGAATACTTTTAGTATAAAACGAAAATCAGATATCAAAGCAGATCTTCATAAACCTCGTATTATCTGGCAAGCTGATTCACTTCGCAATTTTGAAAATATCGGAAATGGTGGTCGGGAATTTTACCGTTATACCTTTGCTCAGGCTCCAGATGGACGGTATCAGGTCCGTGCAATAAATAAGAGAAATGCAATACAATCATTTCAATTTGAATTGCAAAAGAGTGGTGAAAATGTGTTATTGCTGTCAGGGAAGAATGAACAAGGAGAGTCCCTACAGGTTAAATTGCGCAAGGTTAATAAAGAATACCTCTTAGACAAAGGCCGTAGAAAGCCAATTTCCATTTATTAAATTATTTCACAATGTCAGCTATAAAAAATATGTATCCGGAGAGAAGTTCTATATATCGTGCTTGGTCTACTTGGGAGAAAATAAGTTTTAGATTTGCTTTTATTTTTTTTATACTACTGGTAGTTCCCATTCAATTTTCCTGGTATAAAAAGTTATTTGAAGATTTTTCATTTTATGGACTATTGGCGAATGTCTCCGGTTTCAGACCGGAATTTATAGAGATTTCGTCAGAAAGTGGTAAGTGGGGAATAGATTCTTATGCCACCTGGGCTATTGCGGCAATTATTTCTGCTATTGGAACCGCAATCTGGACTTGGTTAGCTAGTAGGCGCCAACGCTTGTCATACAATCAACTTTATTATTGGCTTAGAGTCCTGGTTCGCTATCGTATCGGTCTAGGATTGATTGCATTCGGTTTTATTAAATTTTATCCGATGCAGATGCCTTTTCCTTCAATCGCAAACCTGCATACCGATCTGGGCGATTACGCACCTTTCAAATTATACTGGCAGTCCGTAGGAGTTTCTGTTTGGTATCAGATATTCTTAGGTTTCTTAGAAATAGGAGCGGGTATATTGATGTTTTTTAGAGCCACGACGGCCATTGGAGCTATTATCAATGCAGGTGTATTATATAATATTGCCCATGCTAATTTTGCCTATGACGGGGCTGTTCATGTCTATAGTTCTTACTTTGTATTGTTATCCTTGTTTTTATTGATCCTGTATATTCCAGATTTATATCGGTTGTTTATCAAAAAAGAAGCAATTACGCCACAGTATTATCGTATAAAGTTGGACAGTAGGACTAAAAGGCGTGGATATTATCTTGCTAAAGCACTTTTTATCTTGGTATTTGTCTTTGTGTATGGTGCTTACCGCTATGATTTTCATTATTATCAGGGGCGATTAAAAGAACCCGTTATTCCAGGACTTTCCAAGGCAGTAGGCCATTATACGGTTAGCCAATTTATCTTAAATGGTGATACCTTAACCTATTCACCTTATGATTCAGTACGTTGGCATGATGCCGTATTTGAACGGTACTCAACACTGGTGTATAAAGTTAATAAAAAACAACCTATAGATCTAAGAAATGGAACTCCCCATAAGACAGATCTTTTTAAAGATTATGAGTTTACTGGCCGTGCCGGAGGTAGAGTATATCTATATTATGAAATTGATTCTTTGGAGAATGCGATTTATGTCGTCAATAAAGGAAGGAAGTTTAATGAAAACTTCGAAAAGGAAAATAAAAAAGAAAATGAAGTTAATCTCAAAAAACTTTATCAAACAGCAATCCGTGATAGCATTGGTATTCTCAAATGGAAATATGAAAGACCTTCCACAGAACAGATTGTGCTATCCGGTCAAGATGTGAGTTTTGATTCTATTAAAGTCGTTTTAGATAGAATTCCAGAGCAACCTTTACTTGGAAGAGGCTGGTTTTCAGAAAATAAAAAATATACTTATGTACAATAAATTAATCGTTTTATTTGTCTTGGTACTGATAGCATGTTCTGGTGTCAATGCGCAATCGTATGAAAATCTTACCGTGACAAAATTTGAGAAAGGGATCTCTGGAAAGCGGCATCAGCTCGTTGATGTGCGGACTCCAAAAGAATATGCCTTAGGGCATCTTGAAGCAGCGTCCCTGGCCGATTGGAAAGATTCGACAGTATTTGTTGCTCAAATTGGGGTTTTAGATAAATCAAGACCTGTTTACATTTATTGTCGATCTGGCAACCGAAGTAGTAAGGCTGCATCATGGCTTATTGAGCATGGTTTTAAAAAAGTATACAATCTTCAGGATGGGATAATCGGCTGGGAACAGTCAGGAAGAAAAATAGTTAAAGCAGATGATAAATAGAAGAAGTTTTCTCACGCAAAGCCTACTACTAGCTGGGACAGGGATATGGGCACAGACAAAAAAAGTAAACGATAGACAAATTATATATCAATTTTTTGATTCAGGTTTAGCACATTTCTCCTACGCCGTCTTAGTAGATAAAAAAATTATTTTAATAGATCCTGCACGTGATGCAGGATCTTATTATACTTTTGCCAAAGAGCATGGGGCAACGATCATTGGTGTCATAGAAACTCACCCGCATGCTGATTTTGTCAGTTCCCATCTCGAGATCGCTAATTATACCAAGGCGAAGATTTATATTAGTAAATTACAGAAAGCAAGTTTTGAGTTTGAGCCTTTCGATACAGGGAACACCATTAGATTAAGTCCATCTATTAGTTTAAAAGCGCTCTCTACACCTGGACATTCTCCAGATAGTATTTCTGTTGTATTAGAAAAAGACAAAGAGCCACATGCTGTTTTTACGGGCGACTCCTTATTGTTTGGCTCCGTAGGCAGGCCAGATTTACGAACATATTCAGGCGAATTTACTACTCAGCGTGAGCAATTGGCAAAGCAGCAGTTTCATACGATGCATGATATCTTCGCACTATTTCCAGATAAAACCCTTGTCTATCCTGCACATGGGGCAGGCTCTCACTGTGGTAATGCTATTCGCAATGTGAAGGAAAGTACAATTAGGGAAGAGAAACGAACCAACCCTGCTTTCACTTGGCTCGATGAGGATGAATTTGTAAGGCAACTGTTGCTCGATCAGCCTGATATTCCCCAATATTTCCCTTATAATGTAGAACTCAATAAATTAGGGGCAAATGAGTTGCATAAAGCATTGTCAGCTGTTCCAATACTTGACAATAATTATTGGGAAGAAAGTGCGCTTTTTATTGATACTCGTCCTTCTTCAGCTTTTAGAATAGCGCACAGGAAGGGAGCACTAAATATTCCAGATGCTGATAAATTCGAGACTTGGTTAGGCACTTTAATTGCCCCTCGCCAGGGATTCTATGTTGTGGTTTCAGAGGTGTCAAAAATCAAGCCTATGCTACTGAAAACCGCAAAGATCGGATATGAAGTATTTGTTAAGGGTATATTTGTCTATAATCAAAACAGCGCAGATTTAAGTATAGATGATTTTGATTCGGACCTCCTTAGGGCTAATCAAGACCGATATACCATTATTGATGTTAGAACTGAAAAAGAAGCAAAGGATAAATATTTCGATAAGGTGATTAATATTCCACTTTCCGAGTTAAAGGAGCGTTTGCAAGAGATTCCTGATGGAAAAACGGTACTTGTACACTGTGCTTCTGGCTATCGCTCAGGAATAGCGGCAAGTTTAATTTTGCGTTTACGACCTGAGCTAAATATTATGGATATTTCCAATGCGATTACTAAATTTTAACATTATCTTCGATTATGTCTAAAACATATGATGTTATTATAGTCGGTTCAGGACCTAATGGAATTGCCGCAGGTATTACATTACAGAAAGCAGGATTGTCTACGCTCATCATTGAAGGTCGTGATACTGTTGGAGGAGGCATGCGTACGGCCGATTTGATTGAACCGGGATATCGACATGATATCTGTTCTGCTATCCATCCAATGGCTTTGGCTTCTCCGTTTTTTACCGCTTTGGATTTGAGGGCGCACGGACTGGAATTTATTTTTACTAAGTACCAGGCTGCTCATCCCTTTGACGATGGTTCTTCGGCATTTTTAAGTCGCTCTATTTCAGAAACTGCCGAGGGATTAGGTTTGGACAGAAAGGTGTACCGCGATTTGATTGACCCTATTGTTTCCGAATGGGATTATATCGCTTCTGCAACAATGGGTCCTTTTGAATTTCCGAAACGCCCCCTTCTATTGGCTAAATTTGGACTGCAGGCTTTAAAACCAGCGGCTACAATGGTCAATAAATTCAAGGAAACTCATACAAGAGGATTATGGGCAGGTATGTCTGCGCATGCCATTCAGCCATTTACGAATATAGCTTCTTCAGCAATAGGGTTGATATTAAGTGCTGTTGGACATAAATATGGATGGCCTATTCCTAAGGGCGGATCACAGGCTATTGCCGATGCATTAGTTTCCTTGTACACTTCCTTAGGAGGCGAATTAAAACTTAATTATTTTGTAGAAAATATTGATGAGCTGGCAACGTATAATACCGTTATGTTTGACCTAACACCGAAGCAGATCTTAAAAATAGCAGGACATAGATTGTCAACTGCCTACAAAAAAAAGCTAGAATCTTATCGCTACGGCATGGGGGTTTTTAAAATGGATTTTATTATTGATGGAGAAATTCCGTTTTTAGATGAGCGATGTGGGGATGCTGCTACTGTTCATTTAGGTAATACTTATGAAGAAATAGCTGCTGCTGAATCTCTGACATCAAAAGGCGGATATCCCGAAAAACCATTTGTAATGCTCGCTCAGCAAAGTAAATTCGATAACAGCCGAGCACCTGCCGGTAAAAATACTGTTTGGGCTTACTGTCATGTACCTAATGGTTCGATCAGAGATGTTTCTGTTGCAGTTGAAAATCAGATTGAACGCTTTGCACCAGGATTCAAAGAACGAATCACTGCAAAAAGTACAATGAATACAGCACAACTGGAATCCTACAACCCAAACTATATTGGAGGAGATATTAATGGTGGTATTATAGATATCCGCCAATTATTTACCAGACCAACGGTACAGTTAAGACCCTATAGAACATCCAATCAACAGATTTATATTTGTTCATCTTCTACTCCTCCAGGGGGAGGAGTACACGGTATGTGTGGTTATCATGCCGCTAAAACAGTACTAAAAGATCGCTTCAATATTTTATTATAAAGGTAGTTTTAAATGATGTTGTACATCATTGCGAAAATCGTAATTAAGTGCATCACTTTATGATTTAATAGAATGAGATCATTAATCGTTATTATTATTTATAGTTACTTTTCATTTTGAAAGCTAGATTTTTATTGTGTTTAACTCAGACATCTAAACTTATTAATTCATCTGCGGAGATATCTTTGTGATGAATTTTTAATTTAACAGGTGTTTTTTTATATATAAAAAGAAAAAATGTTCATAATCTAATTGATTATTGGAATAACTGAAAGTGTTGGTAAAACTTTGACTTTAAATTCTATATTGCGTTCCACTAAATTACTTGCCAAGTACTACGATCTTGATTTCATTATCTGGTTCGAGACCACTAATACCTCCTCCAGTGTATTTGACTGTGTACTTTCCCGGTTTTATGGAATAGTTTTTTGCTAGATTAAATACAGTACTCACGCTATCATGAGGAGGTACTTGAATATAACTTTCCTCAGGAGGCGGCATCATCCGTTTGGCCATAGGGCCTGTAAATTCGGCTTCGTTCCCTTGAACATCTATAATTTCCATGTATTTACCTAAAAAGGGTTCAAAAGGTGTTTCCCATTTACAAAAACGCTGCATCGTATCTGAGTGGTTTGCCACAGTGAAGGATAATATCACAGAATCGGTGGTTAAATTGTTAGAATAGGCTCTCAAATGTGTTGCCAGTTTGGGAATTACTGTAAGAGTTTGTTTTGTTTTACTTGCAGAGCTTATTGTTTTTTGATTTTGGCAACCTGTAAACATTATAATTCCTAAACCAATTATTAAAGAGAATTGACGAACCATATTTTTTGAGCTTTGGTAGTTTATTTGAATGAAATTTCCGATACTTCTATTAATTCAGGACCACCCTCAATTGGATAACCTAAAACTTTTTTACCTTTTAGAGTGACTGATTTATTAACAAAGTCATCTAACTTGACGCGAGAGCTTTGCAATGCATAGGTTTTATTTTCCGAATTTATCTTATGTGTTCCATATTGAAAAGTAGTCATTCCTAGTGGAGTTATTTCTCCTGTTAGAACTATTGTACTCATACCACCAGTCTTTTTCATTGTGCAACCTGAAAGTAGGCCTACGAGCATGGATAATATCACGATCTTTTTCATACTTAAATAAACGCAGAAAAACGAAGTAATGCTACAATTTTAATAATTAAAATGTTGAGCGTCTAATACTGGAAAAATTCTATTATAATCTTTCTATGATTACTATTTATAAATCGTTATTCATTAATAATTTCTCCGATTTAAAGTTTTATAAGGTATTTATTTTAGTACTTCTTTATGAATGATTTAGAATATTATTGATTCTTCAAAACAACGTTTTCGTGATTTATGCAATCGTTTGTTTCGTGCTTTTATTTTGTCAAATTTAAATAAAGAATCACTTTTATAGTAAACTAGAAGGTAACCAAAACCTATTATAGTTGTGAAATATTATAAACTTAAATTAAATTATCGATGAGAAAATTATGTTTTTATGCGTTTGTATTATCCTTGTTTAGTTATCTATCCTCATGCAAAGTATCTGAGGGATGGGAACCTGTCATTTCTGATCCAGAACCACAAGGTTTAGCTATTGCAGATTCGGTCCAGCTTTTTAAAGTTACTCCATCAGCGGCGACGGTAGCAGATCGATTACAGTTCCGTGCCAATCACAACGATATGCAGGTCACAGGTTATTATGCAGCTCCAAACAGTACGATCACTGTAAATGTTCATGTAATTAATGGTAATACAGCGGCTCGACTTGCCATAGGTACTCCTTTTAGAGATAACATAAGACCTGTAAGGCAGTATTTCAATCTCACTTCCGGTCAGCAGACATTTACGGTTGATGAGTATGGTGGTTTGGTTTATTTAATCTATACAGCTAATAATTATACAACAACTGGGGAAATCGAGATTTCCTTTGATCAAGGATTTATTCCTGTTCCTTTCTTTCAGAAGGGTAAGACTACACATCAACAGTGGATAAGAACGCTCGATTCTTTAAAGAATAATGTGCCAGATGTTGTGTTTTCATCAGACCGAACAGTTTTAGTCGCAAATATGGACGAGGCTTTATTATTTAAAAATGAAGATCAGCAGCTTATTGTCAATCGCTTAGATTCTATTATTAATTTTTCCAACTACATCAGTGGTTTAAGTGGTACAAGCGGACTTCATGCAATACCAGATAATAAACACCTGATTACTGTAAGAGATTCGGCGTCGGGCGGCTATATGGCCGCTGGTATTTCTATTTATTATACAGAAGGACTATCTTATCGTATGTTACAACCGAAATATCTTTCCAATACGAATGGCTGGGGTATTTGGCATGAAGTTGGACATACTTATCAACAAAAGGGATGGACCTGGGGTGGATTAACGGAAACAACGGTCAATGTTTACTCGTTGGCTTCTGAAAGAGGTTTTGGCCTTCCAATAAGTCGAATTACAGCTAATAACTTATGGCCGAAGCTAAGTAACTATTTTCTCAAACCTTTATCTGAACGAAATTATAATTCTGGAGACAATGATCTCAAACTTATTATGTTCTATCAGTTACAATTGGCATTCGGAGATAATCTATATATTCAATTAAGTAGAATAAATAGAGAGGAAAGGCCTACCGTTTCAAGCGATGAAGACAAAATGCGTTATTTTATGCTTACAACTTGTAAAATCACACAAAAGGATTTATCAGACTTTTTTAGAAAGTGGGGATTAAAAGTTAATGAATCGGTTTATACAGAAATAGCTAATCTACAATTACCTATACCTGCTCAGGATCTTACTAGTCTTAGGGACTAAATTCATGCTCTAATCATTTTGATGCAATGCATTCAGAATTCTGGAAAATTTATTGCATTGTATCCTAAACCTCTCTTGTCTGAGAAATTATTTCTCGACAAGAGAGGTTTATTAGTAAAGCAGATTGACTGAATAAACAGAGCTACTTTCGTTTGGACAAAAACTAATTTTTAGAGTTATATTGCTGTTATATTATAGAATATTTCATTACCCTGATTTTATATTCTAATACATCTAAAAAATCGTCCCTTTGTAATCTAAATTTCTTCGAGTTAAAACATGGCGCAGCAATTGTGATGGCAAAAATGTTTTAACTATATTATATTTAAAACAATACCTTTATCATCATCGTTTATAAGTATGCTTAAGTGACTAGTACAAATTAATTTGAATTATTTAAAGTAATAACCCGTGACGATCGTCTACAAATGCATGGATGCTACTCATACCTTAAACATGTCTTATAAAAAAACATCTTCAATATCCGAGGTCGTCAAAAACTATGGCTCACAATTGCTTCGTTTCATCAATGGAAAGGTTAAAAAGATAGAGGATGCTGAAGATATTTTGCAAGAAGTATGGTATCAGACAAGCCGGCTTTCTAATATCGACCAGTTGGAGAATATGAGTGGATGGCTTTATGCGGTGGCTAAAAATAAGATAACAGATCTATATCGTAAAAAGAAACCAGAATCTTTGGAAGATCATACCTATGAAGATGATGAGGGAAAGATACAGATTAAAGAAATATTACTGGCTGATGATACAAATGATGCCGAGCTGAAAATGTTCAAAGATCTTTTTTGGGATCAGCTTATGAAAGCTTTGGATGAATTGCCCGAAAAACAGCGAAATACATTTTTATGGCATGAGATTGAAGATATGACGCTACAGGAAATAGCAGATCAGGAAGGAGAAAGCATAAAGACTATCATCAGTCGTAAAGGATATGCTGTGAAGCATCTTAGAGAAAGGCTTCGCGTGCTTTATAATGAAATTTAATATTAAAAGATAACTTATGAACAATAGATTTAGTGGCAATAAAAAGAAAAAACTTTTTTTTATGATCCCTTGCGGAATCACACTTGCCTTATTATTTGTATGGGGAGTACAGTTACTCTGGAATGTACTTATGCCCGAAATATTTGGTTTAAAAGTAATCTCCTTTTGGCAGGCTTTTGGTCTTCTACTCTTATCGAAGATTCTTTTTGGTGGTTTTAGATTTAAAGGCCGTAGAGGTGACATGTGTCATGGACATGATTTTAACAACCCTTCACAACAGTTCAGTGATGAGGATAGATCCAGATTCAAAGCAGAATGGAAACGTAGATTTTCAGCAGCTTGCCACGATCGGAATAGAAATGATGATGAAATTAAAAAGCAGTAAAAGGAATATAGATGAAAGTAAAAAGAGCAACGAAATTCATTTTGTTGCTCTTTTTTTATACGCTACAATTTCTTTCAGGTCCATAATACTTTGAAAAAAGATATTTTTTTTAAAGTATTATGGATTCAAGTGCGTCTTCTATCAAAAGGCCTTTAAAATAATTATAAAAAAACAAGACATGAAAAATAAAATTCGATTTATCATACCAAAGCTCTTAGGAGTAACAATCGTTGTAGGTTTATTGTCCTTCGTCATCGGACTGCTTTTTAAATTATTAGTAGCAGCTACGATCCTGAGTGCGGTAGGGATATTTATAGCTAGCAGGATGCGTAATAAGAAATCTAAAAAAATGTTGCGGGAATATTGGACCCCGGTTACGCCTGATTTTAGAACAGATAACAGTTCGCCATTGCGTCCAGTTTCTCACAAAGTTCAACACACTAATTTCGCCATTATCCCGATCAATTAATTTTAATACAAAGGCAATGTTTAATAGAAATAATAACACCGCAGACTGTTTTGCTAAATACGGAAAGTTAAAAAATCAATTCGAACAGCAATTTGGAAAGTTTAGAAATGAGTTTTCTCGTGATATACGTCCACTTGTCAATATCGAAGAGAATAGTGCATTTTTTACACTTCAACTCTATGCTGCTGGTCTCAAGAAAGAACAGTTTGAAATTGAAATAAAAGATAAAATATTGACAATTTCGTATGAAGCCCCTGTGCAGGAACAGATCGAAGAGCAGTATATGTACCGTGAATTTATTCCGCAATCTTTCAGCAGATCTTTCCAGCTGAACGAGCAGGTCTCCAATGTCAATTTAACAGCAAGTTATGAAGAGGGAATTTTAACTGTGATCCTTCCAAAAGACATCACATCTTATCGACCATCCCAACATGTTAAGGTAGGTTGATCATTACTTGTGGTTTTGTAATAAAGGAAATGGCTTAGTGAAAACTAGGCCATTTTTTCATAAAAATAATATGAATCGTTTGTTATTAACTTTTGAAGCCTTGACCAGTTCTATGTTTTTCTCAATGTAAGAGGGAGCACATACTTTTTTAGCCTTATAGAGTCGGTCAAGTTACTCAGCTAGGGACATTTTAGATTTAACAACAACTTTTTTGTCATTAACATGATTCTCTATGCAACGATATTTTACTGTTCAGCAACGTGATCATGTGTCGTATTGAAATTACTCTCTTGATCCAGCGACAGGGAGATAAATGAAATAAATGAGTTATACTTTTTAGGTATCAATTATTAATTAATTGATACTTTTTTGTTATTACATATGGTTTAGGAAGCCGTATTGATTGTTTGTTAAAATCATGATATGTAAAATTCCAGAGGTATTTTTGATTTTTTGGACAACAAAATTTCAATAGTCATATCATGAGAGATTGAAATATATAGTTTCGGGAATGTTGGAAAGCAATTTGGATTGGCAATGTATAACCAAGCTTTAACTAACGAATCTTTGGAATTGACAGCGCTAAGATCTTTGTATTTATCAAAGCCCCATAGGATGAACAGGACGATTTTTTGACGAGCAGATCTTATTTATTTAATCTTTTTTTATTATCCTAATTTTCTTGTGATTTCGGGGTATATTATTTTATATATTTTGGAAGCTACTTAGGAATGCTTCGCTTTTTTTCTTAGGTTGTCTCCATTTTTTACGCGCATAGGTTTGGAAATATGAGGGGTGAGAAATAAAATAGAGTCATTTTTTTGATGCAAAAATTGAATTAGATAATCACAAGATAGCATTTTTCAAAACTTTTTATTTGGGTAATTTTACAGCATGTTAATGGGGTAAAAAAATACAAATTACAAAATAGCTTAAAAATAAGATGGAAAATTGATTATGGGAAAAATATATGCAATAAAATCATTTAAAGAACTATCTAATGAGGAGCTGTACCAAATATTAAAGCTTAGAAGCGAGGTGTTTGTGGTAGAACAGCATTGTGTTTTTCAGGATATGGATAACAAAGATCAGGAGAGTTTACATGTTATGTGCTATATAGATGACAAGTTAGCTGCATATACTAGAGTTCTTCCGGAAGGATTGAGTTTTGAGGAAGTATCTATAGGAAGAGTAATTACATCTCCGCTTTATAGGGGGCTTGGATTAGGAAAAGAAATAATGGAACAATCAATAGCGGTTTGTGAAAAGCTGTTTGGTATTACGCCTATACGAATTGGTGCACAGCTTTATCTGAAAAAATTTTATAACGAATTCGGATTTGTGGAAATTGGTGATGTATACATTGAGGATGGTATCGTACATATTGAAATGGTAAGGAATTCAAATAATTAGATTAGGTTAAGGACGTTTTTAATAATGATATTGGGATCATCTTTACGCCAGTTGATGTAAAGATCTGTATAAAAAGGTAGTGAAATGAAACGAACACCTGTTGCATTGTTGAGATCATATGATTGGGGTAAAATAGAAACACCTAGCCTTTTTCTAATCAGAGGGATAATAGTTGATCCAAATTGACAAGAAATGTAGGATTCTGGATCTATGTCATAATGGGCAAAAACCTTTTTAATTAGAGTAGCATAACTACTATTTAATCCTCCATAGGTGAGTATAAACTTTTGAGCACTGAGATTAGCGTTAGAAATATCGTCGCTAGTTTTAAAATCATGATCTTCAGGGACAACAAGACAAAGATTTTCAGTACTCAGTTTTTTCGAATCAATAAATGGGGAGTGGTTGATATCTCTGCTGAATAACATATCAATTTTGTAATTTTTTAGTGATTCTTCTTCCTCTTCATAAGCAAGCTGTAGCAGCTCTATTTTTAATTTCGGAAAAACGGACGAAATTTTTGATATCATGTCGGGCAGGACCGCTGAAGACAAGGAATCTGGATATGCCAACTTGAGTGTGCCACACTCCCCTAAATGGATTTGAAGAGCTTGCTGCTGTATGATATTAAGATTAATGAGTTCTGCTTTCCACTTATCCTTTATAAACATACCTGTGGCCGTTAATTTTACATTTCTCTTGTCTCTATAAAAAAGTTTGAGATTCAATTCGCTTTCCAAGGCCATAATCTGCCTGCTAAGTGCTGATTGAGTAATACCTACTTTTTCAGAAGTATTCCAGAAATGTAGTTCATCGGCTAATGTAAGAAAGTATTTAATCTGCTGAATATCCATCATGCAATTTAATCAAAAATCGGATATGTCATTGATAATTGAGATATTTAATACCTGTATTAGCACTTACGTAAGGTAGAATTTTTGTGATTGTAGAAGCTAAAGAAAATATGAAATGTTTAAATTATGAATTGGAATTTTTACCAGATAAGATAACACTATGCAAAATATAGCAATAAAAAGAGTCACTCTTGATGACATTACAGTACTGCAGAAAATCGGCAGAGAAACATTCTTTGAAACATTCTCCAACAGCAACTCGGAGGAAAATATGCAACAATATTTAGAAGATGGTTTTTCTGTTAAAAAGCTCACGGAAGAATTAGGGAATAAGGACTCTGAATTCTATTTTGCGGTACATGATGAATACGTAATTGGTTATTTAAAACTAAATTATGGAAGGTCACAAACCGAATTGAAAAATGAAGCGAGTTTGGAAATCGAACGAATTTATGTATTACAGAAATATCAAGGAAAAAAAATTGGCCAAATACTATATGAAAAAGCAATTCAGATTGCACATGATAAACAGGTCAAATATGTATGGTTAGGTGTTTGGGAACAAAATCTGCGAGCGATTAATTTTTACAAAAAAAATGATTTTATCGAGTTTGATAAGCATATTTTTAAGTTGGGTAATGACGCGCAGACTGATATTATGATGAAAAAAAATATTACCATATAACGATCTTTTTTTTAAGTAATTTAATATCATATTGTAACTTCATAAGTTTCTATATAGACATGAATAGGTTCTTTGCATCTTTTTACTCGTAAAAGATTTCTATTGAGTAAGTAGCATTGATGCGATCGGCTGTAAATCTAGAATTGCTACTATCTTTTAAGGAGAGGCTTAATACTGGGAAGTCTATGTTAATTTTCCAGAAGCCAATTAATTCCTACGACCAACATGATGATGACGGCAATTACATATTTTATTTTGATCACTTGTTGTTTTCGATAAGCAATGTAAATACCACAGGCCATAATAATAGCAAAGGCAATGATAATCCAGCCAAATGAGAGATTATTTCCAAGTTTAATTTCCATTATAATTCTAGTATTGATTTAAATGTTGATGATGTTGTAAAATGAATGTTATTTAATCTTTTTCAATAATAACATTGGTTATTTTATAATTGAAATTAGTATTGTCTCGTTCGCTTTCAGGTTTTTCTAACTCAGTGTAATGTACTGTACCTGTCATTTTATATGTAGTATGTTTTTCGAGATTAATCTTTTCTCCAGTATTATCAACAACGTAAAAATCTTTAAGTGAGTATTTTTTTTGGTCCATTGGAATCTCAAATAACACGTTATTCTTATTCGTTCCAATACGAAGAATAACACTGGTTGCAGTAAATTTTTGCGAGCTGAATGCACTGGATTTTACAACGAAATTCATCGGTATGAACGTTGATTTACCTGATGAAAAAGTAAATAGGGGAGCATCAAATTCACCAATTAATGTTATAGATTTATCCTCATTGTCATAATTGGATTCCATTGCTTTAATGGTATCGATGGATGAACCATTGCAAGAGGATAGGGATATAAGACCGAGTGATACTAACAGCAGAGCTGGTATTTTTATTTTTGTTGCCATATAGCGTTTTATTATTGTATGGTTAGTTCTCTGTTTTTATAAAAATACAATGTTATTGAATAAATTTTGAACAGCATTTTAAATTCGTTATAAGATGGGCTTCTATGTAAAAGAGGGTGATTGTGAAGGAGTGTATAAAAAAGGAAGTATTCAACTATGACACTTCCTTTTTTATGATATTAAATCAATGAGAACCATTTTTGGTAAAGATGTCCGATAAATGGCAACTCTTTTTCTTCTCCTTTAACAGCACTTAGGATACCTAAAACAAGCATCACAAGAATAGCAATTCCGATGACAGATACTAAAATATTACCAACCATGGGAATAAATCTTAAAATGCCGGCAACTAGTGCAGTAACGGTTATTCCGATACTTTGGCGAATATGAAATCTTCCTAAATTGGTCGCATTTTTACTATTCATAACAAGTGCGGCGACAAGGCCGATGATGGTTAAATAGGCTATTATTGCAACTGTCTTTCCATTGTTTGTGTCTGCCGAAAACTTTTTATTCTCTCTCATAACTAATTATTTTATTTTCTCCAAATTTAGAAGCTTTGCCTTTTTGAAACTATAGCCGAAATTGGGGGTATTTATAATACGAGAATAGTATTGGGATTAAAATGATCTCAATAACCTAGAAAGTCGGCACTGTATAATGAAAAGAGTTGGTTAGACCAATATTTAATTCTTTTGATGAAATGTTCAGTACTATTTTTGGTTAATCACTATTCACGCTCCAATAGAAAACATCGCGATATAAACCTTTTTATGATGTAATCGATATCAACGAGATGAATCAAGGTATGGTTTGTTAATTATCAAAATCTAAAGCTTATATCTTAGATTTTGATAATTATTTTTTGAAAGGTGAAATTTTGATCACATAACAGCGGCTGTACTGTGTATCGTTAGCTATGATCATTATACAGTGTAATAGACATGTAAATCGGTCTTGAATAACATAAATAGATCTGTTGTAGCTATTTCAATTATTAAAAAAACTATTTTGATCATTCTTATTGATTTATTGCTGGTATAGCGGTAATGGTTTTTGTTGTAGCTAAATTGATCAACAGATTTAGCCTGTCTTTGTATGTCTGCGAAATTTCTCCACTTATGTTCGGATCAAATAATTCTTTTTTTGAAATTGGCACACTGTAAGGAAGTGGCCATGCCCGGAGTGATTTGGCGATAGCATCCATGGTATTGATTCCTTGCATCGCTTGTACCCCATCTGCCCAACATACTAGAGCCACTGTTTTATCTGTTAGGTATGGATTATTTTTCTTAGCACTTACCTCTAGCCAGTCTAAACAGTTTTTCATGACCCCAGGGATGCTTCCATGGTATAATGGAGCTAACCAGAAGTGTATATCGGCCTCCCGAAACAGGTTGTTCATAACCTGTACACCATTAGGTATTCTGGTCAATGTACAGTCGAATAGCGGAATACCACTATCTGCAAGGTCAAATATGTGACTTTCAATGCCGAAATTTTCTAATCCTGATTTTATGTGTCTGGATAATAGGTTTGAGGTAGAAGATGATCTTCGTTCTAATGCTCCGTTAAATATTATTGCTTTCATAGCGCTTATTTTATTATTTAAAAATGACTTTAGGCAGACCGATTTCACCATACATAAGTGTTCTTACAATAGGTTTTAAACGTTGAGTTGCTAACATATAGAGTGCGGGATGTAAATCAGGCCGTGCGCGGAGGACTACTTTTTGATTTTTAAATGATGAGATAGATGCATTTTCAATATTTGATTTCCACAGTTCTAATTTCATAGAATCAACATCTATGAAATCAAAATGAGCGGCATGAGGTTGTAGTTTATCGGCTATAATCATATATACCCAGGGTGGAATAATGGCATCAGCTGAACAGTACACTGCAACTGTTTTTGCCACAAATACGGAAAAATCAATTTCTGAAATAGCTATTTTGAATTCTTTCTCTTTTACAATCATGCCCATAAAAAGTAGGTTTTTAATATCAAATTCTGCTATTTCATCTGCTGGCATAAAGTCCAGCAGATCGAAAGCGATTATGCCAGATGCAGTTACTTTATTTATAAATTGTTCCTCTGCCATTTTGCGTTTATTTATAGATGGTTGCACTAATTTAAATTGTTGAAAGAGCCTCTTCGTATTTTTTTTCAACAGCAGCCCAGTCTAATACTGACCAGAAAGCATCTAGATAATCGGCTCTTTTGTTTTGATATTTGAGGTAATAGGCATGTTCCCAAATATCCACCCCTAGTATAGGCAATCCTCGATTTTTTACATTAATATCCATCAGTGGATTATCTTGATTTGGCGTACTGCTAATCGCTAGCGCACCACTGTAGGAAACAAATAACCAAGCCCAGCCTGAACCAAACTGTCCTAATCCTAGTTTTTTAATTTCTTCTTTAAGTTGATCAAGACTACCAAAGCTCCGGTTGATGGCCTCGACCAATCTTCCTTCAGGAGTAGTTTTTGCTGTGGGTGAAAGGATACTCCAGAAAAGGGAGTGATTATAATGACCGCCTCCATTATTACGCACCGCTGGACTGTATTTACTGATATGTTTAATTAAATCAGGAAGTTCCAGGTTTTTGATGTCGTCTTGTTCAAGTGCCTTGTTTAAATTATCCACATATGCTTGATGATGGCGACTATGGTGGATGGTCATAGTCTGGGTGTCAAAGTGGCTCTAGTGCTTCGTAGGTATAGAGAAGGGCAGGGAGTTCAAATTTGCTCATAGTATAACTGTTTTAATTAAATCCTTGAACAAATTTAAAGAGATTAACTTAATAAAGCAAGTTTAATCTTGTTTTATTGTGGGGCTAGAAATTATGTTGATATAGGCTTCAATTTGGCACGTAAAAATTACAGCTTGTTGAGCAGCGAAGAAGAATTGCAACGATGTACCTATAGAAAAACTGTTCTTAAATTCAAGTATGGGTGCTCATGGCACGGAATATTCGGAGTTTAAAATCTTGAGGAAAGCAAATTTAAACGACAGTTTTTAGATATTATTAAAGGTATAATGTTTTATTTATCTTAATATAGATTGCTAAGTATAGTTCAATAGATTTGGATTCACATTAAATTTAGTTGTTTTAGTCTATCAAAAGTTTCTGGGAATGATATTACTTGTTTAGCACTTGCTTTGGAAAAAATAAAGTTAAATATTTTTTTCAAAGCAAATGCTACTTGCGATACCTGTATATTGACCATAGTTTGGAATTATAGTAAATGCATGTTTTTTATATAAACCAATGGCTTCAATCATCTTATTACCGGTTTCTAAAATACATCGTTTATAATCCAATTCTTTTGCCCAATGCTCCAATTCTTTTAATATTGTGCCGGCAATTCCATTTCCTCTTTGTCCAATAGAAACAAACATACGTTTAATCTCGATCGTGCTTTCCTCATATTCTTTTAATGCACCACACCCCACAGGTTCGTCATTTATATAAACAATGACAACATGCTTAATCAATTCTATTTTGTTGTACTGCGCAAAAAAATCATTTATATCACCATTTTTAATAGCGAGATCTTGGTCTAATTGGATTGTTAGAGTTTTAAAATCTTGATGATCTGAATTTGTTCTTAATATGCTCCACATATGCTTGCTTATAATCTATAAATAACTATTATTTTCCTTGTAAATCTAAGTTCTTAGTCTTTTAACTTATTTTAATGGTAAATTCCATCGCTTTTTTAGGCCGTATTGTAGTTGATATATAGCCGTTTTCAGGCTTTCTGATATAATCCAGATAGTCCTGCATAGAAGGCTGAAAGCCCTGGACATCATCGACTATAATAACTGCACCCTTTTTTAGATTTGGTTCCAATAACTTGAAAATAGGAAAAACAAGATCCGGCCATCCGTCAAGCAGTACAAAATCAATAGGTTCGTTTATGTTTCTTAAAGTTTCTCTAGCATCGCCCTCCCATATGTCTGCGTACTCCGATAATCCTGCTTCTTCAATATTTTGTCGCGCTATTTTGACTTTATGCGGCATAAATTCTGTGGATATCACTTTTCCACCATTGTCTTTTGCCGCTTTTGCAAGGTAGATCGTTGAAATCCCAAAAGAAGTTCCGAATTCGACAATGTTTTTGGCATTTAATGCCCTAGCCTGCATATATAAAAATGTACCTTGGTAAGGCAATATGGGGATATATTTGTCATCATAAAAAGATTCTTTTTCCATTTTCCAATCAATTCCTTTTCCAAACATTTTGAATGCTTTTGGTAGGAAATGAAATACCATTGACCATCCTTGTTTCAATGCTTCTGTATATAGTCTGGAAAGTGTGGCTTCTATTTTTGAATCATCTAAAAAAGCGAATAATTCCGGTTTTACTTTAGGCATATTATTTTGGTTAAGCGTAAATATTGTTTTTCACTTAATGAAGCAGATTTCTTTAAATGCTAACTTTGATTTCTATACGTTTTTACGTAAATTTGTGCTCCGCTTGCTCATAGACATATTAAAGGTAGTTATTTTTATGACATGCGTTTACCTTATAAATTAATGCTAAATTGATTGAATTCGTTAATGTCGTGATAACCAAAAACTTTTATTTCAGGATTTTGAGCGACAAACTGACGTATGTTGTTTAATGTTGCTATTCTGAGCTCATTATTGTCGGCTCTATTTTCCGCGAGCTTACACACCGGATGAGTATCATCCTTTAACTCCTCTCGAAGATAATAGGCATCTGCAACGTAAAAAAGGCTACTCGAATCAAGATCTATTGCTATCCCGCAATGACCGTGGCTATGTCCAAACAAAGGGATGAACGATAAGCCTATTGAACCGACGTTGATGGGTCTGGATTCAAGCCCGTACCAATTACTTTCTGATGGCCCATAAGTTACGATCTTTGGATTATGGAGCAAGGGTGTTTGCAGATATCTTGGGTTTCCAGAATTGAAATTAATATATTCTTCTAAACCAACATGAACTGTTGCGTTCGGAAAGTCGGGAAGACCTCCAATATGATCGTTGTCCAAATGTGATATAATACAATCGGTAACTCTTGAAGGATCTAAACCTAGCTTTTCGATTTGACGAATAGCAGTTTGAGATTCGTCAAACCGGTAGCCAACCATTTCAATAGCTTCTTTACCAATCCGTTCGATAGGATTTTGTATGTCAGCTAATCCAATTCCTGTATCGATCATTATGAGTCTGTTTTTAGTTTCCAATAATAGGCAGTGACCTATAGCCCTAAGATCCATTGGAGACTGGATTTCTACACAATTTAGATGATGTATTTTTATTTTTTCCATTATGAGTTGTTCTATAAGACAAAGAAAAGGTCCCTGTTGTTGGTATCATAGAACTGTAGCGACATTATTGTTGATGTTTCATAATACGCAGTGGGCCTATATCTTCAATTTTGTGAGTTTCATAACTATTTTTGGGCAATTGTAATTCTAAAAATTCTTTTGGAGAAAAGCTGGAAAATAATTTAAATTCTCTACAAAAATGTGAGTGATCTGCATATCCAAGTTTATATGCAATATCACTTAGTCTATTGTACTGCCCGTTTCTTAATAACTGGAGGGATTTCTGAAATTTAACAATTCTGAAATATGATTCAGGACTGACACCTACTTCTTCTTTGAATTTACGCTGAAATTGCCTTCTGGATAGACAATATTGCTGAGCCAATAAAGCGGAATCAATGTGACTTTCACAATTACGGATTCTATGGATACTTTCTTGGATGATGTGCTCCTTTTTTGCCCGTAAGAGCTTTTGATAAATTTCTTGACTGAATAACTCAACAAGATGCTGGACAGATCTAGCTTCTAATAATCTTTCGGTGAAGGTTTTTGAAAAAAAAATATTCATATCCACCAGTGAATCGGTCAGTTCGTAACTGTTAATCGAAAATAATTGTTTGACTGTGGCAGGTTGAAAACTGACGCCAAAGATGCTAGATTGTCCATGTATGAGGTTGGTACAAGGGCTGGCGCTCTTTTGACCGTACATAAAAGTAACGGGTAGCGGGACAGTATCCCTATATAAGTTTGAATTTCCGTTGTTATGCTGAAAAATTATACCCGGTGCTCCGTCAGCAAAGATTTTATAGGATTCAATAGCGGAAGAGGAATTAGGGACAACAGTGTGCCAGAATTCATAAACTACACTTCTTAGATCCGGTGGAGGTTGTATTTTTGATATTTTCATATTTTGACCTTTAAAATGAATTTGTTGTGTTATGCATGGGCAAAAAGCATTTTAATATTGTCTATGCAATTCTACACTAACCAAATCTGAAATAAGGGGTGTTTACAAGTAAACCACCCCTGTGATAATCATTTAACTAAGATAGTTATTGCATTCGTTTTTATCATTTTCCACTTTCATTTTCCTCATGTCTTTCTGTGGCCGATTTATCTTCTGCTACACCAGATTTCCAGTAGGAATACGCATAAAGTTCTTCTTGTTTCCAGCCTTTTTCTTTTCGTAAATAATGACGTATTTCTTTCACAGAAGAAAATTCTGCCGCTACATAACCCGAGCGGGAGTGCTCTGGAAGTGATTGTTGTTTAACAACTGTTGCTATGTTACTACCTAATTGAGGACTGGAGTTGTAGAGCCAAATAAATTTGATATCCGCTCTGGTCGATAATTGCTGTTCATCCTCTTTGCTGTGTACTTCGACGATACAGATACCTTTAGCTGTCTCGGGCAGATCCTCTAATATTGCTCCAAGTACCGGAATGGCAGTTGCATCACCTACTAGGAGATAGTTCGCTGCTTTACCGTATAATTCACTTTTACCATCTTTCATTAAAACACCCAGTAGATCACCTTTTTGAGCATGAATGGCCCAAGAAGATGCAGGTCCTTCATCACCATGTGCAACAAAGTCAATATAAATTTCTTTTTTTTGAAGATTGATACCCCTATGTGTGTAGGTTCGAACTATAGGGCGAATCTCATCGGGTTGGGGTTTCCACTGCTTTTTGTCATAATCAAATTCTGGAAAATAAACAGTGCCGATCCCCGCGGGAGGTATAAGTATCTTGTTATTGACTCCGATTGTCGTATTACTGAATGATGGAACACTTTCGCCCGTGAGGTATATGCGAATATAATGCGGTGTAATATATGCTTTACGGCTTACCGTTAATGTAGCCTGTAGGGGTTTGAAATTTTGTTTACTCATTTTATACGTTTGATTAACTTATTTGCTTAATGGTCTCTTGAAAATCTGCAACGTGATTATTCATTTTGGGCATCTGCATTTGATGGGAATAATGATAAGCCGAGCGTTGCATATCCAATCCTACTATTAAGAATAATTCTAAATAATTTATATATTTGTGCAAATATAAGAAGTTAATTACCCTAAAAAGGTCTGTGAAAAGGAATAAAAGATCCGCGAGAAGGAGAAACTGAATCAAAATTTAACATATAATGACGCTACGATTGTACAATACCGATATCTCTAATTTGCTTTTGGAAAAAGAGTATCCGGATGTTTTACCTGCATCGGATGGTGGAATACAGGAATATACAACTCATCTCGAACTTCCAATCGGAAAGGGATGTTACCGTGAAATATATTTTGAGGGAGTACATATTGGTTTTGGTGATGCTATTTTGTCCAACAATCTAATGCTGTACTTTGAAAGTGATTTTGAAACAGTAGAGATGCATTTTGCTCTAAAAGGTAAAAGTACTGCGATCACAGATCATTTTAAAAAAGAGGTAAGTTTTGATTCTCACCAACATAATATCATATATGCCAACCAGCTACATGGGAAGATGAAATGGGAAAGTGATGTTTTTCAGTTATTTGAAATTAATTTGGCTCCGTCATTCTTTAAAAGATTTCTTCCGGAGGATACTCTTTTATTTGACAGATTTCGAAATGCAATTGAGAAGGGATATTCTGAGACAATAAGTGTGGAAAATAATCGAATTAGTCGTCAGATGTATGAGATTATAGATGACATTATGAACTGTCAGAGAAAAAATGCTTTTAAAAGAATGTTTCTCGAGGCAAAGGTAATTGAGCTCCTATTGTTGCAGTTTGAACAACTGAGCGAAGTGGCTCACATCCATGTTTCTTTAAGAAAGGAAGATATTCATAAAGTGTATGCGGTGCGGGAGTTTATTATGAATAATCTCAATAATGCTTGTTCATTGATTGAGCTGGCACATCATGTTGGTACAAATGAGTTTACACTTAAAAAGGGTTTTAAAGAGCTGTTTGGAACAACAGTTTTTGGATTTTGGACGGATGCTAAAATGAATCAGGCTAAACTGATGATTACCGAACAGGATATGAGTATCAGTGAGGTTTCGGACAGTATAGGATATAAAAATCCACGTCATTTCTCGGCGGCTTTTAAAAGAAAATTTGGTGTTATCCCGAGCCAGTTTAAAAAGTAAACTACATCGGTCTCATTTTTAGATGAATACCATCCTCACATAATATGTTAAATTTATTCACTATTGTTAATAGTAAATAAAGGTTTAGCGTACAAATATGTAAAGCACCGATATAGTTTCTTGTTATTTATTCTGTACCGCGGTTTGTCTTCTTCATTAATATTCTAGCTTTTCTTAATTGCAACGTGGCATGATGGAGTAATTTGGCATTATATAAAATCCATCCGCCTATCATTCCGATGACGCTTCCGATAAAAATATCAATCATACGTGCAAAAAAGATCTCGTTGGTGTCTTGCGTTAACTGTTTACCAGATTCAGAGAGGAAAATAGTTAGGATCGTAATAAAAACAACTGCAATTGCATAATTCCTTACGACTAAGAATTCTACGATGACTTGCAATAGGGTAATACTTATGACCATAATAAGTGGCGTTGGGTTTCCTGACGCAATTAGCCAGGTAATTCCAAGACCAACTAATGTTCCGGTTATACGCTGTGTTGCTCTAAGCCAAACATGCTTAGAGCTACTTCCCTGCATTACCGCTAAGCAAGAGATGGGGATCCAATATGGTTTTTCAATGTTTAACGAAAATGCTACAGCTAAAGAGAAAGCCATAATGAGTCCAAAAATGAGAGATTCTACAATATTGGTGTAACTCGATTTACGATGAATGCTATTTTCGGGCTGATTATTCTTTTTTAGAGTCAGTAAGCTATATATTAAACCGATACCACAGGTTAATATGGTTCCCATTGCAACATAACCAATTTTTTCGGCTATATTTTCAGGTTGAAAAGGGGAACAAATGGCAGTAGATGCCAGCATGATGAAGAAGAAATTGCCTGGTGGACGGGTAAGTTGAAGCTTATGCAGGGAGTAATGTACTCCGAAGGAGAAAAGACCCAATGCAATAGGAGCAATCATTGGGTTGAACGAAAATAACAATCCAACCGAAAAAGATAGCATAAGCCCAAAACAACAAGTCATCAGTAAGATCATGCGTTCGATAAGCTTATCTGATTGAATGTATAAGATTGATAGTCCAGCTAGGGATCCCAGCTTTCCAGCTTCAATGTTGTCCATATACCAGCCCAGAATCATAGGAATGCCTACACTTAATCCTGCGACGATGGGAAGATGCCATTGTCTACTTGTTTTATTAAATTTAAAAAACGATTCCATGAGTTCTTCTTTTTGACCCGGTTTCTCTAACGAATTAGTTTGTCGCTCTAATTTAAAAACCAAACAAAGGTAATGATGTTTTTTATTTCTGATAATTTTCCATTCTCATTTTAGACTTTTGACGGTTTAAGCAAAAAACTGGAAGTAGTATTTTATGTTTTAATTGAATATCTAAATGGAAAGCTCATTGTGAGTCTGCTCTCTTTAGTTTATTTCCGATTACTAATAAAGTTAAACCTATACAGAGGGATAAGATAAAATAGCAGATCGCTAATGTCTGTTGGTCACCAACATTCAATAGACTGACCAGGCTGTAGCTGGCAAAAGAAGTCACGATATAAGCCCCGCCACTGGTTAATCCACCTGCTGCGCCTGCATATTGTGGGAACCGTGTCAAACAATAGGTGAAGTAGATGTTGTACATAAATCCCATCAGGAAATGCATTAATAAAGCAAAAAACATCAGAGAAAATAAGCTGTAATACCAGAATGCTGTTGCAAACATTAAACAGGCTAATGTGGCTTGTCCGATTGTTGCTAGTCGTAGTTTTTTTTGCATAGACTTTGCTAACATAGCTTTACTCAGTAGGCCTCCGAACAGTAAAAATAAGCCAGAAAGAAGAGACATATTTCCGGTCATGACAGGAGAAAAATTAAAGTCATGCTCGATCATAAAAGGTGCAGACATCCCAAATACAATAGCCATAGCGTAACTGAATCCCAATAGCACGATGCCCATGCTGAAGTCTTTAGTGCTCAACATCACTTTAAAAGCATTAACTGTACCCGAAATGCGGTAGGGTTTTTGTTCTTTTAGTGTTTCTCCTGTAAACCGGTATTCCAATAGAAACATAATGAGTGCATAAATAGCAAGGAAATAAAAATTTCCTTTCCAGCCAACATAATTTTGCAGAAACCCGCCTAAGAATGGTGCAAGAATGGGGGCGGAAGACCATACAATAGATAGTAATGAGGTGTAATTTTTTAATTTGTCACCGTCATAAACATCCACGAGAAAGCTACGTTTGGATACCATAATAATAGAAATGACTAAGCCTTGGATGGCCCGCATACCGATTATAAAATAAATATTGGAAGAGTTGATCAGTAAGATATTGCTCAGGATAAATAGTACTAATGCTAACATGCTTAATCTGTAACGGCCATAACTGTCCACTAAACTTCCTAGAAGAAGTTGTCCCAGTCCATAAAAAATGAGATAAACTGTCAGGGTTAATCGGACACTTGATATGGAGGTTCCCAATGCGGTTACCATATCCGGAAAAGAAGGGATGTAAATGTCCATCGCAAAACCGGAAAGCGGTATAAGCATAAATGTCAAAATAGTACTGATACCCTCGTGTTTCTTTTCTTGTCTTCTCATCCTAAAATCATATTATCTTGATCAACCTGTTTCCTTAATGCTGTCAGCAAAATTAAAGGAAGATCGATGTATTAAAAAGACAGGATTCAAAGTTATTTTTACGAAAATCAAACTTGTTTCATAAATCTTTCGCGGTGAATTTTAGGCGTAATAAGCGCATGCTTTTTAAAGAAGGAAGTAAAGTGTTGCGGATATTCAAAACCTAGACCCTGACCGATCTGTCCGATGGTCCAGTCGCTATTTTCCAATAGTTTTTTACCCTCTAATAATAAGCGTTCCTGAATATGCTGAGAAGTCGACTTTCCGGTCATTGCCTTAAGCAGATGGTTGAGATGATTGATATGGGTATTTAAACGATTGGCATAATCAGCAGGACTTTTTAAATACAGAATCTGTTGCGGTGACTCTAGTGGAAACTGATTATTTAATAGGGTGAAAAACTGATGTACTAATCGGTTGCTTGCCGGAATGCGCTGTCCATCGATGGTTTCGCGATGTACTTTGATAACGTTGTAGATAATGAGACGCAGTATGCTGTCAATGATTTCATTTTTAAACATATGTCCATCCATATGTTCTGACGCAAGTCTTTCAAAATAAAAAAAGAGCTCCTGGAATTTTGCCTGATCGAGATGGATGTAGGTAAACGGTTTCGCTATCATCTCTTCATGCACGCGGTCGAATTCTAGTTTCATTTCTTTGGTTAAAAATGATTCATTGAAAAGGCAGACGTAACCGTCCTGATTTGCAGCAAGTGGTTCCCAGCCATAATTGACTTCCGGGCGTGAGAAGAATATGGTGGGCCGGTCTACTTTTAGCTCACCCTGATCTGTAATTAAAATTCCGGGATTCTGTGTGAGTGTTATTTTGTAATAGTCTCTGCGTGCATAGGGGAGACTTAGCATACAGCTCTCCGTTTTGATGACATTGAAATGTAAAGCATTCCGTTGAGAATGGATGAGATCTAAAGGGATTTCTTTCTTTATATTGGTATAATAACCTAATAAATCTTCTGTTTGCATCTTTTTAATTAATTACATAATTCAAAGATAGTGAATTGCTTTTTTATACGGAGAGAGTAGTTGAAATGTTGTGTATTTATTACAGCTGCTTGCATAGTTTAATTATTTTTTAGGGATAATTTCTACCCATTTTTTTTCCAAGTATAGGGTCGTTCCTTTGATTTTGGTTGCATCTATAAATGTGGCTTGAACAAAGTTCCCAGTGATATTTTTATATTTTAATTTTAGGCCTTTCTCATCCAAGCCGAAAGTTTCATAATAGGCGCCTAATGGAAGTTTAAAGGGATTGTTCTTAACGTCGTTGGTGAAAATGGATAGTAAAAATAGTCTTTTGGAATTGGTGTCAGGATTTTCATAGCCAAATATACGATGATCAAGTCTCATATTGGCGTTTAGCGTTAGGATGCTATCCGAAGTATTCAGATCCACGTAGGCCTTTGTTACATCATCTGCAGAAACTGTAACAGATGCGTTGTTTTCTGATTCTATGCGCGCTAATGTATCGATTTTTGGAACCTCTATTTTTGTTGGAAAATCAACTGTATCTACTCTTAAACTGTCTTTACTAATTTTTCTTTCATCTACCTTTTTTGATTTTGAATTGTTGCAACTTAAGATCAAAAAAGGTAGTAAACCGATTATTGTTTTAAACTTCATGTTATTCGTTTTTTAATATTTTATCAATTCTGTTACTGTATCAAATCGATATTTAATATGTGCCTCTTTGTGTATCTATTTCTCAGTCTTTTTGAATATAACAATTTATTTTTTAAAGGATATGTGGTTTAGCTCTTTGGTTTAATAACCGTAGATAGGTGCCACGATAATTATCAAGAAAACAACTATGCTATAGTTTTTGTTGGTGCTAAGCTAACATACCTTAGAATGCCGTTTACAGGAGCGTAATCTAAACTGGATTCGCATTTGGAAGATCAATTAAAATAATATTTCGGTTGATTCTAAAGGAGAGCGTGTTAATGTATTGTAGACACATATATCAGGAATGCATATGATATTTGAGTGAACGAATTGAAGAGTGATTAATTAAGTAAGATGAGACGTTTTGGGAATTAAAACATCTATAAAGAGCGCACATGGCTGGCGACCCTTATAAATGTTTTAATTAATGGTAATAGGATTTATAAGTATAAATACTTAAGGTTTCAAAATTTCTGCTAGTTTTTTTTCTAAATCAGCTCCTCTTAAGTTTTTGGCAATAATCTTTCCTTCGGGATCTAGTAAAAAGTTAGAAGGAATTGCGCGGATACCATATTGAGTAGAAATATCATTTTTCCAGCCTTTTAAATCAGATAATTGGGTCCAATCCTGAAGTTTATCATCTTTGATCGCTTTAAGCCATGCATTTTTACCTTTTTCATCATCTAAAGAGATGCCGATAATAGTAAAACCTTTATCCTTAAAGGTATGAAATGCTTTTACGACATTTGGGTTTTCAGCTCTACATGGACCACACCAGCTAGCCCAAAAATCTAAAAGCACATATTTGCCTCTGTATTCTTCTAATTTTACTATTCGGCCGGAAGTATCCTGCTGACTGAAAGTAGGGGCAATACTCCCCAGACCTACGGCTTTGTGTAATAATAACTGTTCGTAGTATTTTTTTCCTGCAGTGCTGTTTTTAACAGTAGATGATAGTTTATCATAAAGCGGATATATTTCTTTGTACTCAGGCGAATACCCGCCGATTGCCTGCACTACATCTAAGGCAATGGGACTGTTGGGGTTTTTGGTTAAAAATTCCTTGCGTATAGTCGTTCGTTTTTGGTTGATCTCTTTATTTGTTTCATCAATTTTATGCTTCACAGTTAAGGTTTCTTTTTCTGTATCAGGTAGGTTTCTGTACCATTCGTAAAGTTTGGTCTGCTCGTCGTTGTACGGCTTGAGCAGTGCTGTTAATTTTTGATCATCGGCATTGACTGCACCGCCTTTGATAGTAGCGTTGTTTATAGAGTCTTTACTGGATACCACAAGTTTACCTGCCTCGATGTAAAATGGAAAGGCATATCGGTAGGCCTGTCTTAGACTTGAGCCAACCAAAAGATGTGCCTTTATAGGGCTTTCTACCTCTCCGGAAAATATAAATTTACCCTGAGGATTAATGTCTACAGAATCTGTTTGACTGCCTTTAAGCAGGTAAGCTTTGTATTCCTTTTTTACAACAGGAATATGGCCCTGGATTTCAAATTTTGAAACCTGTGCTTGCGAAACAATCGGAGCAAGCAATAAAAGCAAGATGTGTTTTGTGATTTTTTTCATGTTTGTATATTTTAGTATTAATGTTGAATGCGTAAGCCGTCTAATGCAAAATATGCGGGACTTAATAATGTTTGCTCCGCATCCCGATAATTTCCATCAATTGTAAATAATATCTTGTCAACCCGCCCTAAAGGCTGCAAATCAACTTTTGTCCAGTTGGAACGAATGGTCTCCACCGTTGGGTTCTGAATATCACCACCTTTGGTCGTGCCCAGGTAGAATGTTGTGGTTCCTGTCAGCGAACCTTTAAGGTATCCTGTTATCAGCAAGCGGATATAAGTTGGAGTCTTGCTCAGAGCAGTATAGCCTGCTATTCGGGTGAGATCTTTTCCTGCTAATGTGGGCAGATACCATCGGCCATAGTCTGCTGTGGAGGTACTTGAAATGTTGGGATTCCGAACTTTGGTTCCGTCAAGCTTGTACTGTTGGGTGGCAGGATCCAATGTGCCCGAATAGTTCGATCCATAGTTTGCCAGAAGATATGTATAAGCTGTGTTAGCAATTAGTACATGTTGAGGCGCGACAGCGTCATCAAACGATAAAAATGCCTGATCATCTTTTGCGTGTCCGATGAGGTAAGTTTCTGTTCTATTGGGGGTGGTCGTGTAGACGCTAAATACTGTCGAATCTATAGCTGATCTTTTTAAATCTGCCGATACCCCTGTCGATGGTCTGAAATCTGGACTTAGGACCCAAGGGTAGGAACGGTAGTTTTTATTGGACAATGCAAAACCACTGAAATCTGTAGCACCTTTTTTTTGGATATTAATCTGTACAAAGCCTGTGGATGTGGCGCCTGATCGAAAAGGTGCATCTGGTATGCGGCTGGAAAACCTTTCCAATATGATTTCATTGAAGGTGATATCTTCCGGGTAAGGAACCAAAGCATCTTTGACCTCATCTTTGCATGATGCTGTGAGAAATGTCAGACCCAATAGTGAGAGATAACTGAGTGTTCTAAATATATTCATGTTTTGAATTAATAATTGTAAAAATAATAGTGTTGTTTACTCTTGCCCTGGGTTTTGAAATGCAGCAGGATTATTGATAATCTCGGAATTTGGGATTGGCCAAGATACTCTGGTGATATCGAAAGTTAAGCCATCTTTGATTGCTACAATCCAAGGTTGATTATCTTTTTTAAATCGGATACTAGCGAAAAATTCACTTCCATTTTCTAAGCATAATTCTAAAAATATTTCTTTAAAAATAGCGTCATAAAGCTGTTCCTGATTACCAGGCTGAAGGAGGTTGAAAGCTTGTGCTGTTCTTTTTTGTCGAAGCTCATTGATCGGCGCGATAGCTTGTGCTACGCTGGCGCCTGTACGTGCTAACAGTTCGGCTTTGAGCAGATAAAGTTCTGCAAAACGAAAATAATAGGTCGCATATTTTTCATCAACTGGTGAATTGACTTTGCCCTGATAGCTACCTAAACGCGCTAGTTTTTTAAAGGTATACCGAAAAGTATTGTCCCATGTTTCAGGAGCGCGGACTTCTCCGGTAGCAATAGGCCAGCGTGGGTCGCCAGTAAACCAGTCTGTACCGTAGCGGAGACCAGCGGTACGTGCCCCACCGGGTGCTAAAGGAAGTGTATTGCCTTGGTATATGATGCCGTAAGTGTACCAATAACCACCTGCAGAAGTACGTGAACCATCGTCCTCCAAGTATTTGACAAATAGATTTTCGGGTGATTCCCAGGATCTTTGGTATACTTGTGCTAGGTCACTCTGAAGCTGGAATTTACTACTAGCTTGTTCCATGACATTATTTATTAAAGTAAGAGCTTGTTTGAGCGGTTCTGTTTCATTGCGGTAGCCTGACCGATACAAAAGTGCTTTGGCTTTTAATACTTGAGCAAATTGCTTGGAAATATAACGTGGGCTATCAAATTGCGATGCGTGCTGTATTGCAAAATCTAAATCCTCATTAATGATGCGATAGCTTTCACCGACGGATATTCGAGGAGCCCTGACATTGTCTAAAGAAGCGGGTTTGTCTCTAAAGACAAGTCCATAAGGGCTAGCATCTTCAGCCCACCAGTAACCGAAATTCCAAAGAATGTTAAGGTTGATCCATGCACGTACAGCTTTAGCCTCTCCAAGTAACGAGTTGCGCTGTTCATTGTTGGTAAAAGCGGTTTGTGGAAGTGCTTCAATGCCTGTTATAGCGAAATTAGCAGCATTTAAGCTGCGGTAAAAGGCGCTCCAGATGGCAGATCCTCCTCCTGACTCCTGTGTATAAGATAAGTTGTAATCTGCTACACTTGAAAAGTTAATAAAACCAGCTTTGGTGGTTTGAGCTACATAAAGAGCTCCAGACCAGCTGTCATTGCGGAAAGTGGAATATATCCCATTGACAGCGGCTTTAGCTTTAGCATAATTTGTAATGCCATTGGATTCTGTGAGGGCAAATTTAGGCTGTTGATCTAAGTATTTCTCACAACCGACGAGCGATGCAAAAAATAAAACCAAGAACATATGTATGGTAAGTTTTTTCATAAGTATCATTGTTATTATCTAAGAGTTAGTTTTACACCTAAGTTGAAATTCCGGGCAGCTGGATATGCACTGTTGTCTGTCCCCATTCCAGTACCAATACTGGAGCTGGACCAATTTCCTTGTGGATCAAACCCTGGATATGAAGTAAGGGTCAGTAGGTTGGTTGCCTGAAAAGTTAAGTCGATGCCTTGTATTAACGAATTGGCAAGTGTTTTTTGCGGTATTCTGTAGCTTAGGTTAAGCGCACTCAGGCGAATATAGGAAGCATCATAAAGCCAGAAATCTGAAAAAGTACTGTTTGCTCCATCACCATACTGTGTCATCCGAGGGATAGTGGCGGTGTAGGGATTCAATAGAGTAGCACTCTGCCCAGCAATCTTGTTACTGTGGTTGTAGTTGCCCACGTAGCCTACATCCTCCATAGGCATGCTCCATAGTCTTTTCATCCCTGATGCATAAGTGAAAGTGGCATTGGCATAGAAATTTTTGTAAATAGCAGTCAGACCAAATCCTCCAAAATATTTAGGTTCGGCACTTCCTAAGGAGACTTTGTCGTCGGTATTGATGATACCGTCCCCATTCTGATCTTTAAAGTAGAGATCTCCGATATTTTCTTGTGCACTTCTATAATATTGTTTGCCACCTGTTGCATTTGTGCTCTGAAGCGCAATGATTTCTTCTTGTGTCACGAAAAGACGATTATAGGTTTCATAACCAAACCATTGACCTGTACGTTCTCCTTCTTTGATTACGATGTTGCCAAAATTGAGTTCTGTGGCGGATCCGTTGATCTTAAGAACCTTTCCCTTGTTGCTGGCAATATTGGCATCTACAGTAAGTGTGAAATTAGGGTGCTTAATAACATCATATCTGATGTCAAATTCTACTCCTTCATTTTTGATTGAAGCAACATTAGAGCTGATGGAACTGAATGATGAACTGGGCGGTAGGGGTTTGGAATATATGAGGTCGTTGGATTTTTTGGAGTAATAGCCAAAGGAACCACGGAGACGCTCTTTGAATAAACCAAAGTCTAGCCCAATATCGACCATTTTTGTTTCTTCCCACTTGAGGCCAAGGTTGCCGATCGAGCTGGGACTTATGGCCGGACTTTCATTGTACCGAGCCGAGCCGATGTAAGTCTGCCAACTGTAATTTCCAAGATTTTGTGATCCTGCTGTTCCGATTGATCCCCTTAATTTAAGGTAGGAGATCTTTTCTTTAATAGCTGCGTTCTTAAAAAAAGATTCTTCGTGGATCAGGTAGGCAAAAGAGCCGGAGGGGAAAATTCCCCAACGGTTATTAGGACCAAAACGGGATGAGCCGTCTCTTCTTAAGGTTCCACCTAGGATGTAGCGGTCTTTATATTTGTATTGTAGTCTTGAGAACTGAGATACCAATGCGTAGGCTGTGTAATCCTCTGCCAAAGCACCTCTGTTTGCTCCCGAAGAAAAATTATTGAGGATGTCATCGTCAGGGAAATTAGATGCTATCATGCCAAAATTGGTGAGACCTGTTTTCTCAAAGGAATAACCTAATAAGGCCAGCACATCATGGTTGCCATGTTGTTTAGCATACGTAAGTGTGTTTTCCCAGACTTGAGAGTTCGTTTTTTGATACTGCCAGTTTCGGTTGCCGTCGTAATTAAAGGTACTGCCCCGTCGCATGTATTTAAGAAATTCATTATTGCTATAATTGGCGGTATAGGCAGTTCTAAAGAGGAAATCTTTCCATACATTTACTTCTAAAAAAGTAGTAGCATTAAAATTTTTGTTCTCCCCATTTTGTGTATTCAATAAAGTAGTATAGGGGTTTTCAGTATAAGGATCTCGGGTGAAAAGTGTTCCGTCTGGATTGTAAACTGGAATGTCAGGTCTTATTTTTTTAATCACGTTGAGCATATAATCTTTATCATCAGTGTTGCGGGATGAACCGTTTATCTGTAGACCAAATTTTAATCCTTTTCTAAGCTTTGCTTCTAGATTTGCACGGCCCCCATAAAGTCGACTTTTTCCTGATTGTATTACTCCATAATAATTCTGATTGTTGAGGGAAACGTAATAAACTACATCTTGTGTTCCTCCACGTAAAGATAATGTGTGGGTATGGTTCCAGGGGGATTGTGTCATTTCGTTTAACCAGTTGGTGTTCCCTTCATAAAAAGCGCCTGGTAATATACGGAGATCGGATTTATCATATTCGCTAGTACGTAAGTTAAAAAATGCTTGCTCATCTAAATATAAGCGAGTGAAATAATCGAAGGATCCTCTACTTATTACTTCTTCGCGTGCCGCCTTATCGGCAAAATCAATGTATTGGGGTGCGTCAAAGTAAGAGTAATCATTGAAATTCTGAGTCTGTAGTCCCAGTCGGGAAGAAACTTCAATAGTCGGTGCCTGACCTTGTTTACCTTTTTTTGTAGTTACTAAAACGACACCGTTTGAGGCCCTTGATCCGTATAAAGCCGTAGCAGATGCATCTTTTAGAATGTCAACACTTTGAACATCTTCGAGATTCAGATTATAAAGGGTATTGGCTATATTGCCAGATGTATTGTTCGAATAATCAGGTACACCATCGATGACCCATAGTGGCTGGTTGTTTCCGGTCAAAGAAGATGCTCCTCGAATAATGACGCTGACTGGTGATGTAGGGGAGGCTGACTGAATGGCTACATTGACTCCTGCAGCTTTTCCTTGAAGCAGACTTTGGATGTTGGCCCCCATAGGAGCATTTTTTAGATCAGCTTCAGTAAGACGTGTCATTGATCCGGTAATATCTTTTGCTTTGGAACGGCCGTAGGCGACAACGACGGTCTCCTCAAGTGCATTTTGACGAATACGTAACGTAATATCAATTCGTTCCTTCGGGTTGTGTAAAGGGTATTGAACGGTCTCAAATCCAATATAGGAGATAATTAGTATATCTCCTTTACTGGAAGGAATCTCAAAGTTTCCCCCTGCGTCAGAATGTACCAGCACGCCGGAGGTTTTCGACTTAACTGTAGCCCCACGTATGGGTTTATTCGACTCGTTAAGGATTTTGCCACGGACTACTGTTTTTTGATCTGACAGTTGGGAATACCTAGTATGAGGTGATGCAGGTAATTGTAGTTGTTTGCCTTTCAACTGGGGATTTTCAAGTGCATATGCCACTACAGTGGAGAGGGTAAATATGAGCAAAGGTATCCCCGGCCAAATACGGGTGTATTTAGAAAATTGAATATGTTTCATTGAAAATTTAAATTTTTAGTAAACGACGATTTGTTTAGTAGTAACTAAATGTTTTTTTATGGAAATGTCGATGTATAGACACTTGTTGCTTTTGGGGTAGAATTAGTGAAGTGCCAGTGGCACATTCGAAGCAGTGAGAAATGATTTTTATAAGGCATAGGGTTAGCTAATTTCTGTTGATTGTGATGTAAATATATTAGAAAAAAATATTAAATCTACCATTTTGGTAGTCTTTATTTTAAAAATATTTTAATTTGAACCAAATGTGTTCATTTGCAATTACTTATGGATTTAAATTATTTTTAGAAAATAGCTTTTTATAACTATCAAATCGGGTAAAAGTCAATTATTGTTGTGATATATTTTTTTATTATTGACAAATAATTGCGTGATTTTTATAAGTGATTTTATATAAAATATAGTGATAGGAGGTAATTTTCTGTCCTTATAAGATAAGCTTACAAGTACAGCATCTCTAAATCTAACAACAGGAAGAAAAGTAAATGATGAAAAGTTGGGGCCAAACCATTATTATAATTACTAATTACCTACGCTTAGACTATTTCTCTTTATGTTTTGATTTAGAGCAGTATTAATTGGTTAAATTAAACGGAAAGCGCGTTCAAGAATATTACGCTTCGGGAAAAGATCTTCATAAACTTATAATATTCATGAAGATAATATATATCACTAGCAAGCGGATTAAAGTAAATGAATATTAAAGCAACTAATAAGGTAAGTTTTATCATTATTGATTTTAGCGTGAGTATGTTGGGTAATTAATTTATTCAAGTGTTTTATTTGCTTCCAGTATTAAGTTGTTGATACTTTGGTTAATGGAGCGGATAACGGCTTGTAACTGGTTGATCATAGCTGCTCTGGAGTGTAAATCATCAGCAAAGTAAATGCCTCCATCCGAAAATATAACAGATTGGTTTCCCTGATTTTCGTTGCTGTCAAACTGATAATCGATCCATCGTGTTTTGAGATTGTGCAATAGCGAGCTATTACCATCGTTACTAAATTCTTTCTCGCTCAGCATATACCAGATAAAAGGTGAAAAGCTTTGATCCGAATCATTTTCAGTCCATACATTTCGCAATAGGTTATGAGGATGAAAAAACTCTATCTTTTTTCCTTTGGGATTCAAGGTGAAAAAACCAAGGCCTCCACCAAGTACCCCACCTGTAATACCTACTGCATTATTGACATTATTATTGGTAATGAGAGCTCCGGCTATTGATGCAGCCGCACCCAGTGCAATAGAGCCCACGACAAGTTTATTATTTCTTGAAGCATTGATATTATCTATATATCCAGCGACCTGATCGACGCGTTCTGCTTCACAATCTAGTTCGGCTGCTGCGGCATTGATATCTGATAGTGCTAGAAGCAGTGTTCTATTGACCTTATTGTTGATCGTTAGCTTACGAATTTCTGCACTAACACTAGTATTGCCTTTAAGTTTTTGTAATTCTTTTATCTCCTTGGTCAGTCCAAGAGCATAAAGCATAAGGATATTTTGTCTTGAGAATACACTGTTTAATTCATCGTGGATGGCTAGAGAATCTATAGCGTAATTAGGTAATGTCTGCTCTGCCTTTAGAAAGTAGGTTGGTGGTATGCAATAACTATTTTTAAGGGTCAGCATAAATGCTGTATTCTTATTAACAGAGCAGGACGTCATAAACCCTATAAATAAGGCTGTTGTAATGATTTTCGATTTGGTTGCTAAAAACATAATGATGCTGATTTTGTATATTATTGGCTCAAATCACTATAATTCTGTACGGTTAATAATAACTGAATATACCGAATTTATTTTATTACTGTTGCTTATCGGTAAAATATCTGTCATAAAGTGTGTTTTTAATTAATATGGATTTAATATGTAGGTTGTTTTAGTTGAGTGATTTGGATGAAGTAAAAAGCAGATAGGCAGGTAAGTGGTATTAATTAAATGTGAATTTTAGGTTTCATTATTTAATAGCAGGCTGCCGCAGTGGCTTGATATTTAATCATCATGATGATGCATTTGTAATTTATAATCATATAGCAAGAATTATTAGTTTTGGAAAAATAGGTTTACATTAGAGAAAGTGAAAATATTTCTGGACTAATTGAACCGGTACATAAAGGGAGCAGTGTGAAAATTCAGTACGATGTGAATTTCAACTGTTATTCGTATTGTAGATGAGTCATAAAACATAAAAATCAATGGAAAAAAGAACAGTACTTGTATCAGGCGCTAGTATTGCTGGTCCGGCTTTAGCATTTTGGTTACATCGATTTGGTTTTGATGTCACCATCGTAGAGCGTGCAGAAGAATTGAGATTAGGCGGACAAAATATAGATGTTAGAGATGAAGCTCAGAAAGTAGTACAGCTAATGGGGCTCGAAGATGAAATCAGAGCAGCAAATACAGGTGAACTAGGAATCCGTTTTGTTGATGTTAACAATCATACTTTAGCTGAATTTCCTAAAACTAATGGTGGATTCGGAACCGCAGAACTTGAGATTTTGCGTGGAGATCTTGCGCAGGTATTTTTTAATGCGACTAAAGATAATATTCCCTATATTTTTGGAGATCAGATTCTAGCTTTAGTAGAAGATAAAGATAAAGTGAATGTTACTTTTAAAAATAGTACTCCGCGCTCCTTTGATTTGGTCATTGCTGCTGATGGAATTCGTTCGTCAACACGGAAGCTAATTTTTGGAGATGAGCCCGTGATCAAATATATTGGAGTTTACTGCTCTTATTTGACTATTCCACGTATTGATTCTGACACGTCATGGGCTTATTGGTATAATGCACCAGAATCAAGAGTATTAAACCTAAGACCAGATAATGTAGGAACCACCCGTGCATCATTTTCTTTTCTATCGCCAGAGAAAGGGTACGAAAAACTTAGTTTGCAAGAGCAGAAAGGAATTTTGAAGCAAAAGTTTGCTGATGCTGGTTGGCAGGCACCACGTCTGCTACAAGGATTGGAGGAAAGTAAAGATGTTTATTTTGATAGTATAAGTCAAGTGAAGGCACCTCGATGGACCAATGGAAGATGTGCTATGGTTGGGGATGCGGCTTATTGTCCAACTCCGATGTCAGGAATGGGGGCAAGTCTTTCTATAGTTGGTGCATATGTATTGGCTGGAGAATTGTCGAGACACCAGAATCATCAAGATGCCTTTGAAGCTTATGAAAAGTTAATGCGCCCTTATGTTGAAGATATTCAGAATCTACCCCCGGGAGTACCATGGCTAGCACATCCGAAAACAAAGTTTGGAATCAAAGTGTTCAATACTGTGCTAGGAATTGCATCAAGTAAATTGGTGAAAAAAATAACAAAGCTCTTTGACGGAAAAGGGAAAAAAGAAATAAAAGAGCGTATCCAATTACCTTATTATAACAAGTAAATAGATTAGGTAGCTTAGTATATAAGTAAATTATGAAAGTGCTTATAAAAATGAGGCATGATTAGTGCATAAATTGTTTTGAAGATAGGTTTTTATAATACTTGCCGATTTACTAGACCTAATGTTTCATAAACTCTATCAGATTTTAAATTTCATATTATGAGATCGGTGTTGACGATGTTATTCTTTTCATTTTTGTTTACTGTACAGGTGTATGGGCAGAGTAAAAGTGTTTTTGAAAAGACTGTAGATTCTTTAAATTTGATTGGTCAATCTGAAAAGATCATCCCATATTTGGAGATGCAGGTAAAAAATCATCCTGAAAATGAGGTTTTGTTACGCTTAACGGGATACCAATATCTCCAGATAGGTAATTTAGTACTGGGCGAACAATACTATAGGAAGGCACTTTCCATCAACCCTTCCTGTGCACGTTGCTATTTGAATATAGGTCTTATTTATGCCGCCAAGAGCGATTTTACTGAAGCTTTAACTTACTTGGATACGGCCGTGGCGATTGATCCTATGGATGATCGAGTGGTTGATGCTCGAGGTACAATATATCATCATTTAAAACAACCGGAAAAGGCTTTGGTAGATCATGTTAAAGCGATCCAATTAAATCCGAATAATTTGCAAGCTTACTTGAACAAAGCTGAAGTGCACTTTGAGTTGGAAGATATGGATGCCTCTTGTCAGGATTATACTACTGCAAAATTGCTTGCACAACAGTTAAAAGTTAATGACCCCGCATTTTTTAAAAGGATAGATGATGCATTGCTGGATTTTTGCGATAATAGTAAAGCTAGCTTTTATTACCAACGCGGAGTGGCTTTTTATAATTTAAAAAAGTTTGATAAAGCGCTGGAAATTTATGATGCCGGGCTCACTAAATTTCCCAATAACGCTATGCTTTTATCTTTTCGGGGTAACACACATCTTGCGCTAAAAGATTTTAAAAATGCAGCATTAAATTATGATCATGCATTAGTCAATAAAGAGGGGTTGATGAGGGAATTAAAACGTAATCCAAGGTTTGCATATATGAGTGAGCAAGATATACAATCTTATTACAATGCATCAACAGCAAGTATATATTATAATAATGCTGAATGTAAAGTTCAATCTGATAATCTGGATGAAGGGTTATCTGCTATAAATAGCGCAATAACGTTAATGTCTAATGGTAGTAGTTTTGAAAAGGAGTTATATTGGAATAGAAGGGGATATATTTATTTGCTTCAACATCAATATAAACTTGCTTTGGCAGATTTTGATCAGAGCATCCAGAGCAATGAAAAATATGCGTTAGCTTATGTCAATAGAGCAATTGCTCAAGTATGTTTATCTGAAAAATCGAAACAGTCAAATATAATTATCAGCAGTAAATTGCCGAATCAACCGTTTAAAATGAACTGGGTTATGAAATCCAAAAAAGATAAACCAAATCTGTTAAATGCTTTGGGAGATTGTAATAAGGCAATTGAGCTGGATCCTAATAACGGGTTTTCATATTATGTCAGAGGGCAAATTAAACAGCTTTTGAATGATGTAGATTATTGTTCCGATTTGCTCAAAGCAAAAAGAATGGCTATTCAAGTAGAAGATATTTTGCTAGTTGATTGTCTGAAATAATAAATATAAAAATTACGAAAATTAAGTTGATTCGAAAATGAAAATCATCAAATATTTGCCCATAGGTTTAAGCTTAGTTGCTACTAATGACTATACACAAACAAAATCTGCTAAAAAAGCTACTACCAAAAAGACAAATATAACTGGACCACCTACAGTTGTAATTCATGAAGAATATAAAGAAACTGAATTATCTTCCCCGAGGCTTTTGCTTGGAAATAAATGTAGATACGACCCTAGCCCCAAATGTTATTTTTAGAGAGGTGATCGAAATAAGTGGTAATCGGGTTGATAGCAGAGCTTCCTTTAAAGATTGGAAGTTAGGGATAAAAAAGAGCGAAAAAAGGATACTAATGTAGAGTGTAGAATTAGTTCAAGCATACTGATGAAGCTGACAAAATATGATTCAAATGTCTCTTACTTTAATTAATAAAGAGACGCGAAAATTTAAAATATTTTATGATCAGGATAAGAAAATAAATTGTTTGCAGGATCTCAGTTATAAAAATAGATATGAATTGACAGAGTTTGAAGGAGCAACACCTGTGATCTAGTGGTATAAAAAAATAGGTATTTTTAAGAGAACATAACTTCCTTTAAATATTAAGAACTAATACCGCTACTATCTTTGTAGTGAGTTTGCCTAAAGTTATAGTCAGCTTAAAGGTCAAAGTAAAAAGAGCTAATTCATGTCCATCTGATTTAGCTCTTTTTTGCTGTTGTACATATGGTAAAGATCTGAGAATTGAGATATTTAACTGCTCACTTACGAAAAAGTTATATCGTGAAAATCATCGTTATCAGCGATTGAAAATTCTTTTTTGAAATGATCATATTTATATAATGAAGTGCCATAATTCAACAAGGATCTACCATTATCGTAATTGTTTTGGTAGAATATCGGAGCATAATATAATGTAATGCCGATGTTTTTAAAATCATATCGTATGCCAGTAGTGATATAAGTCTGAATCATTTTTTCTTTTTGATCACCGGTGAAGGGTTCTATTTCCATATAGCTATTTTCATTTTCCCAGTTTTCTATCTCTTTGACCAAAAAATTAGCATCATTACGGTTAAAAAACTGTCTTTTATAGCCTAAGTTTTGAATATTTTCAGTCAATTCAATTTCAGCCACTATTTGTGGAGGCTCAGGATATTTTAAACGATAATCTTGAAGCTCTTGAGTGAATCGGTCATTTTTTTCCTTTTCCTTTTGCTCGAAGAATTCTTCTAGAGTAATGTTCTCAGCCTCAAGTTTATCCTGAATTTCTTTTTTTAATCTTAATTTTGGCTTTCGGTTTTCTTCTTTATTCATAATACTGGTTATTTATAGGTAACTAACTTTTTGTTGTACCTCGGTGTATCAAAACTTTCTAATCATTAAATAAATGGTATATGATCGTGAATCCTTTATAAATCGTGACGTGAATCCTTTTTTGATTCTCACAAACCATGTGAAATATAAGCTTTAACGTGTTTGTTAGATTTATTTTAAAAATAGTATATAATTATAGGGTTAATATACGAAATAAAATTCAATCATTTATCTTATGATGTAATTATTGCTACTTATTAGAAACTATCTATTTTTATTTTAAATTGTTGTACAGCAGTTTCTTTCAGGAATAATGATGTTCGTGCAAAAAATTATCTTCTTTTTTATTAAAGAAAAATAAAAAGTTTATCTATTTATGGGATTTTCCAACAATTGTATTTCTGGTAATTATACTTCACTGAATCTTAATTTATTAGGAAGGTTTAAAGATCAGATAAATTTCATTTGATATTTTTTTTTGTTTAAATTTAGTTAGTTGAGATAACCAAAATAGAACGTTAATTTTTTGAAAAATTAGAAACCCATGGAAAACGAATTCAATGACATTAATAAGTGTCCATTTCATAATGGAACATTGCGTAAAGCTGTTGCTGGTGGAGGTACAACAAATCAAGATTGGTGGCCAAACCAGTTAAAAGTTAATTTATTGCGTCAACATGATGTAAAGTCTGATCCTATGGGTTTGGATTTTGATTATAAAAGAGAATTTGAAAGTTTGGATCTGGATGCAATAAAAAATGATTTAAAGGAATTAATGACACAATCTCAAGATTGGTGGCCTGCAGATTTTGGTCATTATGGACCATTATTTATTCGTATGGCTTGGCATAGTGCAGGGACTTACCGTGTTGGTGATGGACGTGGGGGGGCAGGTCGTGGACAGCAACGTTTCGCACCTTTAAATAGCTGGCCAGATAACGTGAGCTTAGATAAAGCAAGACGATTGTTATGGCCTATAAAACAAAAATATGGACGTAAGATTTCTTGGGCAGACTTATTGATTTTAACCGGGAATATGGCTTTGGAATCAATGGGCTTTAAAACTTTGGGTTTTGCAGGAGGACGTGAGGATGTTTGGGAAGCAGATCAGGATGTATATTGGGGCTCAGAGAAAACATGGCTTGGTGGCGACGTTCGTTATGCAGATGGATCTGAGGGAGTAAAGGAAGGACATGGCGTATTGGTGTCTGACGATGACGCTGATGGTAAGATTCATAGCCGAAATTTAGAAAACCCATTGGCAGCAGTTCAAATGGGTTTAATTTATGTAAATCCGGAAGGACCTGATGGTAATCCCGATCCTATTGCGGCAGCAAAAGATATCCGGGATACTTTTGGACGTATGGCTATGGATGATGAAGAAACGGTCGCATTGATTGCCGGCGGGCATACGTTTGGTAAAACGCATGGAGCAGCGTCTGCTGATCATGTTGGTAAGGAACCTGAATCTGCTGGTTTAGAATCTCAAGGACTCGGGTGGGAAAATTCTTTTGGTACAGGGAGAGGTGGAGATACCATTACTTCAGGTCTGGAAGTGACCTGGACAAGTAGACCTACAGAGTGGACAAATCTGTTTTTTGAAAACTTGTTTGATTTTGAATGGGAGTTAACAAAAAGTCCTGCTGGAGCTCATCAGTGGGTAGCTAAAGATGCTGGTGATATTATTCCGCACGCGCACGATCCGAATAAAAAATTAAAACCGACTATGCTGACCACAGACTTGTCTTTGCGTTTTGATCCTGAATACGAAAAAATATCACGTCGCTTCAAGGATAATCCACAAGAGTTTGCTGATGCATTTGCTCGTGCCTGGTTCAAATTAACGCACCGTGATATGGGACCTCGTTCGCGTTATTTAGGTGCCGATGTGCCTCATGAAGAGTTTATATGGCAGGATCCACTTCCTAAGGTTGATTATGCTGAGATTGATGAGACAGATATTCAATCTCTAAAAGCACAGATTTTAAATACAAGTCTATCGATTTCGGAACTGGTATCTACAGCATGGGCTTCGGCCTCAACTTTTCGTAATTCGGATAAACGGGGAGGAGGAAATGGAGCTCGAATCCGCTTAGCTCCGATGAATGCCTGGGAGGTCAATAAACCGATGCAATTAAATAAGGTATTAACAATATTAACAGACATTCAAACACGGTTTAATAATGCACAGTTTGGAGGGAAAAAAGTTTCAATTGCTGATCTGATTGTTTTATCGGGTGCGGCTGCTATTGAAAAAGCGGCACACCAGGCGGGTTACGATGTGGAAGTTCCTTTTATTTCGGGGCGTACAGATGCTAGTCAAGACCAAACTGATGTAGAGTCGATTGCCTTCTTAGAACCACTAGCAGATGCATTTAGAAATTATCGTAAATTAAAAAACAAAGCAGTATCTACCGAAGAATTATTGATCGATAAAGCACAATTATTAAATCTTTCAGTTCCTGAAATGACTGTTCTAATAGGAGGTCTTCGTGTACTTGATATCAATTTTGACGAATCTAAACATGGTGTATTTACCTCACGTCCAGGACAGCTGACCAATGATTTTTTCGTAAATCTTTTAGATATGGCAACGCAATGGAAGCCAATGGATGAAACGAAAGAATTGTATTTAGGTAGTTGCCGTAAATCGGGTCAACCGAAGTGGACTGCGACACGTGCTGATCTCGTATTTGGCTCGCATGCTGAACTTCGGGCTGTTGCAGAAGTGTATGCTGAGTCTGGCAATGAAAAGTCATTTGTGGATGCTTTTATAAAAGCTTGGAATAAAGTGATGAATGCTGATCGTTTTGATAAGATATCTTAAATAAGGGTTTAATCAATACCTTTTAGAGCATATCGATTTGCTTTGGCTTGGATGAAGTCATTCAGCCACCGATACTGTTTAATTCCTATTTATACAGAAAATCCTCTCATTTAATTTGAGAGGATTTTCTGTGTAATGCTATTCGAAACCTTTTGCAGAAGATACGATACGGTATGCACAACGTCTCGCCCCTGCTATGATATGATCGGTACGTTGTACCAAGACGGATTCGCCTAAGACGGATTGAAAAATCTGAAGTTCTGAAGCACAAAATCCTTGGCAGACTTTAGCCGCTGCACAAATAGGACAATGATTTTCTACAAGCAGATATCCCTCGTCATCTTCAGTATAATCTGCCATGTAGCCCTCTCGGGTACGAATGGCGACTAATCTTTCAATCTTAGACTTTAGATTGGGTAAAGGATCGATCTCTTCATGATATCTTTTTTTTCCTGTTGCTTCATTGACTTCAATGATCGTCTGTAAAGCTTCTGTCCCTATTGACTCTTTAATTATTGTCAATAATTTCACCGTTAACTCTGCATGGGTATCCGGAAATTTGCTGTTTCCGAGTTCTGAAATATTGAAATATTTTTGTGGTCGCCCGACTCCCTTTGATTCTGTCTCTACTTCAATCAAGCCTTCATCCATAAATTTAACCAGCTGTTGCCTAACACCTTCTTTGGTTATTTTTAATTCATGGGCAATGTCGAGTGCCGTTAACGGACCTCGCATTTTCAGTAACATTAAAATTCGGTTTGTCGTCATAAAATAATAAAACAAGTATTTGGTTGTTTTATTATTCAAAATTACTACTTTTGTCACACTTATCAAAATAGATACCTGTAAGTCTACTTCTTCTGATTATCAAATTTGGTAAATGCTAAGTAAGAATTGTAATAATTATTTTTATGTGGATAGATACACCAAAAATACACCGTCCGAAAAAGATTGCTCAGTCAGCATTTCTTGCCTTTACAACTGTTGTTCCCTATTGGAATATACTGAAGAGGTAATTTCACTACTATAAAGATTAAAATCTAGTTTTTATCACTAGAAAAGAGTAAAAATATCCCCAAGCTAAATACAGGTTTGAGCGGGGAGCGGGATTCCTATGTCTAGTCTTTTAACGATAATATGTATGGAATCTCAGGCAAAAGCTCATTCCTAGTTTATTACTTATTGTTTCATTACTAAATTATTATCATGAAAAAAATGCACTTATATCTATTGTTATTTCTCGTCTCGGGAATGTTCTCCTGCGATTCAAAGAAAGAAACAGCAACAAGTGAAATAATTGCCTATCCTGTACTTACACTAAAATCTGAAAAAGCGACTCTGTCGGTAGAGTATCCAACGACGTTAGAAGGATTGCAGACAGTAGAGATTCGTTCAAAAGTAGATGGTTATATAGAGGAAGTCTTTATCGAAGAAGGCAGTCTTGTGCACACTGGGCAAAAGCTATTTAAAATAGATGCCAATCGATTCGTGCAGGATGTGAATCAACGAAAAGCGGCAGTATTAGCAGTGGAAGCAGCCCTAGAAACGGCTAGTATTCAAGTGTTGAGAACGCAGTCTCTTGTGGACAAGAAAATCGTAAATTCATTTGAACTGACGACAGCGAAGAATGTAGAAAGGGTTAAAAAGGCTGAACTTAATCAGGCAAAAGCAGCATTGTCAGATGCACAATCACAACTAGCATTTACACAGGTTGTTAGCCCAATATCAGGTATAGTAGGACGGTTGCCACTTAAAAAGGGCAGTCTAGTCAGTAGTACTTCTGAAACTGCTTTGACCACAATTGCGAATACGAAGGAAGTATATGCGCATTTTTCTTTGAGTCAGAAACAGCTTAATAGCTTTCTAAATCAATATCCAGGTAAGAGCATGGCTGAGAAGTTAAGGAATATACCTCAAGTTAATTTACGGACTGCTGATGGAAAAGATTACGGGTCTAAAGGAAAAATTCAGAGTCTGAGCGGGGTCATAAGTTTAGAAACCGGATCTGCAAATTTTAAAGCATTATTTCCAAATCCTGATGGTTTATTATGGAGCGGAGCGAGCGCAACTTTACAGCTCCCGACAACAATTGATGAAGCAGTGAAGGTTCCTAAAAAAGCGGTTTTTGAAATGCAGGGAAATCACTATGTCTACACGGTAGAGGCTAAAAATACCGTACACCTTACCGAAATAAAGGTATTGCCGATAGCAACAGAACAACACTATGTGGTGCAATATGGGCTTGCGCCTGGTGATATGGTTATCACTGAAGGAATTGGAAACCTAAAAGATGGTATGCAAATTCAACCTAACCCTGTATCCACAAAATAATAGAGAAGAAATGCTGAAAAAATTTATAGAAAATCCCGTTCTATCGACGGTAATATCGATAATAATTGTGATGCTGGGAATCCTGGGACTGATGTCACTTCCTATTTCACAATATCCAGAAATTGCACCTCCGACAGTTGTTGTAACAGCCTCTTATCAAGGAGCAAACGCGAATGTTGTAATGAAAAGTGTGATTATACCCTTGGAGGAACAGATTAATGGTGTAGAGAATATGACTTACATGACTTCTACGGGTAGTAATAATGGTACTGCAACTATTACCATCTTTTTTAAACAGGGAACGAATGCAGATATGGCCGCAGTGAATGTACAGAATCGGGTCAGTAAAGCTACTAGCTTGCTACCAGCGGAGGTTATTAAAGCAGGAATTACAACAAGCAAGCAGTTGAGCAGTACGGCTTTTAGTTTTTTGCTTTACAGTAAAGATGGAAAATACGATAGGAAGTTTCTCGATAACTACCTGCGTATAAATATTATGCCTCAGATGAAAAGGGTTGAAGGTGTTGGTGCTACAGAGATTTATAGTGATCAGGAATACTCGATGCGTATTTGGTTGAAACCGGATGTTATGGCCACTCATGGTCTTATACCGGAAGACATTATGGCAGCATTAAGGGAACAAAATATTGAAGCTGCACCGGGAAAAATAGGTGAAAATAGCCGTCAATCATTACAATATGCATTGAAATATACGGGGCGCCTCGAAGATCCTGAACAATTTGAAAATATTATCTTGAAAAGTGGTGTTGCGGGCGATTACTTACGTTTAAAGGAGGTCGCAGATATTGAATTTGGCGCCCTGGATTATACGACATCGCTAATTACGCAGGGAAAGCTTTCTTCCGGAGGTGCCATTAGCCAGATTTCGGGATCTAATGCAAGAGATTTGATCATTGCTTGTGAAAATATTTTAAAAGAAGCGTCAAAGGATTTTCCTCCAGGAGTGGAATATCATACTTTCTTGAATGCAAATGATTTTTTGGATGCTTCGGTTGAGAAGGTTATTTATACAATTATTGAAGCATTTATATTGGTTTTTTTAGTGGTCTTTCTCTTTTTACAGGATCTGCGTTCGACTTTGATTCCAGCGATCGCAGTACCGGTAGCCATTATAGGAACGTTTTTCTTTTTAAAGCTTTTTGGTTTCACCATCAACCTCCTTACTTTGTTTGCACTTGTGTTGGCCATAGGCATTGTGGTTGATGATGCTATTGTGGTGGTCGAAGCAGTACATGCAAAATTAGATCAAGGGGCTAAATCGGCCAAGAAAGCTACATTGCATGCCATGAGCGAAATCAGTGGTGCCATTATTTCAATTACTTTGATTATGTCGGCGGTTTTTGTACCAGTCACTTTCATTACAGGATCTGCTGGAGTATTTTACAAAGAGTTTGGACTGACATTGGCAGTGGCTATTATTATTTCAGCAATAAATGCGTTAACATTAAGTCCCGCTCTATGTGCTTTACTGTTAAAACCCCATGTAGCAGATGTTGAAAAGCCAAAGGGTTTCTTGCCAAAGTTTTTTGCCAGTTTTAATGTGGCTTTTGAAGTAGTAACCAATAAATATATTGGTGTCGTACGCCTTTTAATCCGTTATAAATGGATTTCATTTGCAGGTATTGAAACATTTGCGCTGGTATGTTATTTCTTGGTTAAAACAACACCGACTGGTTTTGTCCCTAATGAAGATGGTGGTGCTATCTATGGAAATGTGGTTTTACCCCCGGCATCTACTCTAGAACGTACGGAAAAGATTGCATTTGAAGTCGACAGTATTGCGCGCAGTATACCGGAAGTCGAATTATCTTCTACACTCTCAGGCATGGATTTATTGCACGGTACAGGAGGTTCTTATGGAGCATTGTTCATCCGATTAAAACCCTGGAAAGAACGTGCCAGGAAAGATCAAAGTGCTGCAGCTGTTGTTCAGAAATTATTTCAAAAAACTGCTCATATCAAAGAGGCAAGTATTATCTTTTTTGCTGCACCGACATTGCAGGGGTTTGGTAATAGTAATGGTTTTGAGCTGCAGCTACAAGACAAAACAGGTGGAAATTATCTACAGTTTAATAAAAATATCGATACGTTCATTGGTGCTTTAAATCAACGCCCTGAAATCAATTATGCTACGAGCTCTTTTAATATTGGTTTTCCTGAGTTGGAAATTAATGTCAACGTAGCCCAATGTAAGGCCGCAGGTGTAAGTGTTAATACGGTACTGACGACACTTCAGGGATATTTTGGAGGTATCTACGCCTCCGACCTTAATCGCTTTGGAAAGCAATACCGCGTCATGATGCAGGCAGGAGCTGATTATAGAGCAAAAGAAGAAGATATTAATAAGATTTACGTGCGAACTTTAAAAGGTAATATGGCACCGATATCTGAATTTGTTACTTTGAAGAAGACGTATGGACCGGAATTTATTCAACGTTTTAACTTATTTACTTCAAGTACCATAACAGGGATACCGAATGAAGGATATAGCTCTGGAGATGCTATTAAAGCAATAGAGGAGACAGCGGCTCAAACTTTAGACCGTGGCTATGCTTATGAATTTTCGGGTTTGACACGCGAAGAGCTGTCCAGCGGTAGTCAAACAGTATTAATATTTTCACTGTGCCTTCTTTTTATCTATTTCCTTTTAAGCGCTCAATATAAGAGTTACATCCTGCCACTTTCTGTTCTTTTATCATTGCCAATCGGTTTGGCAGGAGCATTTATTTTTGCGAAGCTATTTGCGGTAGATAATAACATATTCTTACAGATCAGCCTCATCATGTTGATCGGTTTATTGGCTAAAAATGCGATTCTTATTGTGGAGTTTGCACTCTTGCATCGATTGAGCGGAAGAACATTGGTGCAGTCTGCAATTTATGGCGCAAAATCAAGGTTAAGACCTATTTTAATGACCTCCTTTGCATTTATTTTCGGATTGATTCCATTGATGCTAGCTACTGGTGCCGGTGCATTAAGTAATAAATCTATCGGCACTGCGGCTGTAGGGGGGATGTTGATCGGGACTGCATTTGGTGTATTTGTTATTCCTATTTTATTTATTGTTTTCCAGGCATTACAGGAGAAACTCTTTGGTGTCAAGGAGCCAAGTCATACAGCCCGTATATTAGAAGATGAACAGTAACATCTTATGATTCTAGTTATTCGCTCGTTTAATAAATGAAATTTTCGTGCTTAGCGCATGTAACCTTATGCTAGCTTCATGTTGATCAAACAGAGAAAGCTAGTGTGAAAATTTAAAAATTAAGATATGATTCATTATTATATTCAATTGAAAAAAAAATCCTATGGACTGGCATTCATGTCAATACTGGGACTTTTGGCCTGGAGTTCTTGTCAAGTAACCCGTCCCTATAATGCACCGGAAAATAAGGTAAAAGACAGCTTTCGTTCACCTACTTATAGTGCTCTTGATTCAGGTTATGTGAAGAATATAGCTCATGATACGACCAATATAGCTAAAGTGAAATGGTCTGATATGTTTACAGATACGATGTTGCAGCAATTGATCACAGAGGGGTTACAGGCAAATATAGACATCAAAATTGCAGTTGAGCGGATTACAGAGGCGCAGGTAAATGTGCGATTAAAAAAAGCGGCTTTTTTACCTTCATTGGAAGCTAGTATCTCTGCCAATAAACAACAGGTGCCTACTTTTCAAAGTTTTGGTTATCCGCGTAATAATACCCAATATGATATGCGATTAAATACGGACTGGGAAATTGATATCTGGGGTAAACTTGGAAGTGCTAAACGAGTTGCATTGTCACAGCTTTTAGCGACTGATGCCGCAAAGCGTGCAGTGCAAACACAGTTAATTGCCAATATCGCCTCAGATTATTACGAATTACTGGCACTGGATCAACAGTTGATGATAATTAAAAAAACTGCTGAGAATCGTGCTGAAGATGCTGCCGCAATAGCGGAACTTTTTGAAAATGCAATGCTTAACGGCGTAGCGGTAGTACAGAGTAAAGCAAACTATTATGAAGCAGAACTAGATGTGCCGGATATTGAGCAAAAGATTAAAGAAACTGAAAATAGGCTTAGTTTTTTAGTAGGCCGACATCCTGGTGCCATCCTTAGACAGTCTCTAATGAAACAACAGGTGAATTATGATTTAAATCCTGGAATTCCCGCACAATTGCTCGCGCACCGTCCTGATGTTCAAATGGCAGAATTTAATTTTAGAGCGGCATTTGAGGAAACGAATGTAGCACGTACATATTTCTATCCTGCATTATCTATAACAGCTGCTGGAGGTTTTTCAAATCTTGGTTGGAATCAATGGTTTTCGAGTGCTAGTTTATTTGGTTCTATAGCAGGGGGGATTGCACAACCTATTTTCAATAAAGGTGTCAATAAAGCAAGACTGTCAACTGCTCAAGCAAGACAGCAACAGGCGTTGTATCAATTCGAGAAATCTCTACTGGTAGCCAGCCAGGAAGTTTCTAATGCGCTTTTTGAATATGATACGGCTATGAAAAAAATGAAATCCCGCAAAAAACAACTTGAAGCATTAACGCAGGCTGTTGCATTTAATAAAGAATTGTTCCTGAACCACCAGAACACCAATTATACCGACGTACTAACAGCAGAGCAAAATCTGTTACGTGCAGAATTGAAAAATATAGCAGATCAAAGTCAAAAATTGTATGCTGTGGTTCAATTGTATCGAGCCCTTGGTGGCGGTTGGGATTAACGGCTAGTAATAAAGGGCTACCTGAGATAATGGTAGCCCTTATACTATTGACTGTAGGCTATTAAGCTCCTAAAAAGTCTTTTTCTAAATCTAAAGGGGCAATATAGCTTCCATTTTTGTATACGCGCATATTTCCACCTGAAATCTCGTCGATTAATAATAGATCTCCAGTAGCTTTATCTCTTCCGAATTCCAATTTGATATCGTAAAGTTCTAAATCCTTCTTTGCCAATTCCGTTTTTATGATTCCACAGATTTTTTTTGTTAAAGATTTTAATTCTTGATAATCTGCTTTTGATAAAATATTTAATAATTCCAAAGCATCATCCGAAATTGTAGGATCGCCTCTTTCGTCATCTTTAATCGTTACTTCCACAAAAGCATCTAGCGCATCACCTTCTTGGCAATAAGCAGCGTATCTTCTCAAGAAACTGCCTACAGCACGGTATCTACAAATGACTTCCAATCCTTTCCCAAATGGAGTCGCTTCTTTAACCACCATACTAACCTCATCTAAATCAGCGGATACATAATGTGTTGCAATACCCTGTTCAGCTAAACGCTCGAAGAAGAACTGGGTCATTTTAAGTCCTGACTTTCCAGCACCATCAATGGTTAGCCCAACAGTATTTGCTCCAGGATCAAATACACCATTTTCACCAGTTACGTCGTCTTTAAATTTCAATAGTACTTGATTTTGTTCTAGACTGTAGACATCTTTGGTTTTACCCTTGTAAATTAAATTCATAAATAATAAGAATAGATCAATGTAACTAGCAAAAATAATGTAAATATTATAAAGAAAGTTGATTTCAGATCATAAATATGAATAATGAAAGTTTTGGATTGATAAACAAGTCGACATATCTTTAAGATTCGTGAATAAATACCGATATATAGCTTTAAAGATTATAATCAGTGCTATTTTATTGCGGATGTAATCAAAATTATCTAAGTTTAGCATTTATAAACCATTATAATCTTAAACTAATGTCACCTCTATTCAATTTAGTAAATAAGGAACACTTGGTAAATATTGCCAAGAATGGGAGGGGACAATGGAACTTTAATTTTATTGATTAGAAATTAAATTTGTAACCTAATATTATTTACAAGGGCAGTGATCAAATGTATTTTTCACTGACCTTAAAAAAGAGGAATCTTAAAATATGTTGAAAACTACATTATTGATCAGTGCTGGGCTTTTAATAGGGCAATCTATGTTTGCGCAAGAATCTATCAAGTTGAAAGATCTGGATCTATCTCGTGCTTGGCAGGAGTATGGTATTTTGCAGAAGGGAAGATCAGTTACAGGCGAACCTGTAACGATTAATGGGAAAGTTTATGATGATGTGCTTGGAGTGCAAGCGAAAAGTATGATCAAGATTAAGCTGGACAAAAATGCAACGCGTTTCGTTGCTCAAGTAGGAATAGCTGAATCTAAGATCGATGTTAAGGATAATTCTTTGACCATTATACCATTAGTGGACGGGACCAAATTGCATTTCGTTCAAAAGGAAGGACAAAAGCAGTTTGTAGGTGTTACAAAGAGTAAACCTGTCTTAGAAAAAGGTTCCGTAAAATTTATTTTGAAAGGTGATGGTAAACCTATTTTTACAAGTTCAGTAATTAAAGGCGGAGATCGTCCTCAGCAGATTGACGTCTCGTTAAAAGACATAATGTATCTTGAACTTGTAGCCGAGACAACTGATGATGGACCTAGTGGTGATCACGCCGTTTGGATTGCACCAAAGATTGATTATAAAACTGTAAAACCCGTACTTGTTGACGTTGGGACAGTGGGTTCGGGTTCCACTATGGATGCAGGAATCAGTAAGCAACTTGCTGCGAAAATCAAAACATTACCAGTGATGAAAGAATTGTCATCAGACAAGACTGCATTTGATTGGTTAATTACTCCTCAGAAATCTAAAGCTGGAATTTACACTTCGGCAGATGGTAAAAGTATCATAATTGCAAATGCTATGATGTCGCGAACTTTTCGGATTTTCCCTAATTTGGCGACGGTAGATATTACGAACCGCATGTTAGGGGAAAGCTTGATTAGGGCAGTAAGTAGTGAGGGAACGATACAGATTGATGGTAAAAAATGGAATATTGGCGGTTTAAATGGTCAAGAAGAACGGGGATATCTTAAGAATGAGTGGTTAGATAAAATGACAACATTACCGGAGTCGTTTATGGTAGAAGATTTCGAAATAAAACCACTGGAAGAACGAATCAAATGGGCCCGCAATCGCTGGGCACTTAATAAAGAACCGGTATCAGGCCAGCAACTTGTATTTACCCTTCGTGGTGAACGAGAGTTGAAGGATGTGAAAGTGAAGCTTTATTTTAGGATCTATGATCATATTCCGGTAATTAGTAAAAGAATGGAAGTGATTAATGAATCTACATTACCAATAAATATTGATTTCTTTCAATTGGAATATTTGGCATTCTCAGAACCTGAGTCACCAGGAGATGGTGATCCTTCAGTTTTTAGATTACCCAATATTCATGTTGAAAGTGATTTTGCTGCAGGAGGAGCTTTTACTGAAAAAACAACCGATATTACAGAAAAATGGGTGACAGATCCTGCATACACTTCGCAACGTAATTATCTCTTAGAAACACCTTGTGTATTGGATGTATCACCTAAGCTTGGTCCAGATTACAACTTAGAAAGTAAAGGAACTTTTCAATCCTTCACGGTTTATGAAATGCCATTTGATAGTGATGATCGCGAGCGTAAGGGATTGTTTACACGTAAAATGTACCGAACCATAGCGCCATGGACCAGTGAGAATCCCATCTTTATGCATCTAACCTCAACCGACCCTGAAGTGGTACATAGAGCCATAGATCAGTGTGATTCGACAGGTTATGAGATGATTATACTGAGCTTTGGTTCGGGGTTAAATGCGGAAGATATCTCCGATGCAAACATTGCTAAATTCAAGGGGTTTGTTGATTATGCACGTAGTAAAGGCATTGATATGGGATGTTATTCCCTTTTAGCCAGCAGATGGATCAGTGACGAGGTCGATGTTATTAATCCCGAGACAGGTAAACGTGGAGGTATGCGCTTTGGAAGTTCCCCATGTCTGGCTAGTGATTGGGGGTATGAATATTTTGAGAAAATAAAATATTTTTTTGAAAAGACAGGCATGAAGTGTTTTGAACATGATGGTTCTTATCCCGGAGATTTCTGTGCTTCGACTACCCATGCACATCACGAGGGTTTAGCAGATTCACAATGGAAACAATTTCAGAAGGTTACTGAACTTTATCACTGGATGTCTACGCAGGGAATATACATGAATGTACCCGATTTTTATTTCTTGAATGGATCTAATAAAGTTGGAATTGGCTACAGAGAGGCTAATTGGTCTTTACCTCGCGATCGTCAACTCATACATGCACGTCAGTTAAATTATGACTGTACATGGGATAGAATTCCCTCTTCTTTATGGAGTTTTGTGCCCTTAGTAGAATATCAGGGAGGAGGAAAAGATGCGACTTTAGAGCCATTGAATGACCACCTTCATGAATATAAGATGCATATGATCCAAAATTATGGTGCAGGTGTGCAAGCATGTTACCGAGGGCCTCGTCTCTACGATACACCAAAAACGAAAGAAATGGTCGTCGATGTGATTAAATGGTATAAGCGTTATCGCAATATATTGAACAGTGATATCATCCACTTACGTAAACCTGATGCTCGGGACTGGGACGGAATGATGCATGTGAATCCTGATGAAAAAGAGAAAGCTTTTGCATTATTTTTTAACCCTACAGATAAAGAAATCGTACGTAAAATTCAGGTACCGCTTTATTATACCGGATTGTCCACAACAGCAAAAATTAGAGAACAAGAAGGTAATTTAATATCTTACAAACTGAACCGTGATTATACAGTAGAATTGACGGTTAAAATACCAGCAAATGGATATACTTGGTATGTGGTAGAATAACCTATTTTAATTAAAATTTGAGAGCGCTAAAGCAAGATCTCTGCTTTAGCGCTCTTTTTTATATACATATTTTTCTAAAATTAATGTGGCTTGTTAATTTACATTTTAGAGAGTTTGCGATAGCTCGGATATTATATCAATTTTTAAACATTTTAAGAATAATAAGTAAAAGGATTCATTGATTTTTCCGATAATATAATGAATTTTTACAAATATAAGAGTAGTAGTACTTCTATATTTGTTCCATATTTAATACAATCAAATAGAATAAAATTCCAATGAAAAAATCAATTTTTATAGTGATCGTTGCAATAATGGGAGGTGCTTTTCATACTCAAGCTCAAGAGAACAGTAGGCACGAAGTAAGAATAGATTATAGTGATGCTACACCGCTGGTAATAGCAGATGTATTTACAAATGCTTTTGTAAGTGCAATATCGGGAAGCGAAAGTTCAAATGAAAAAGCATTTGGCATGTTGTCTACGGGATATCGCTATGCGGTGAGTAATCGATTATCTATAGGAGCCGATCTGAGCTATGCTAATGCTTCTTCAGATATGAAAAATAAAAGTACAAATGAGATTACCTACAGAAAGAGTAATTTCTATATGGTATTGCCTACTGCAAAATATTCTTATATAAAACGAGGAATAATTGATTTTTATGGTACAGTTGCTTCTGGAGCAATATTGACAAACGGAAGTGACAGAATCGATCAAGAAAAGACCACTACCAATGATGTAATCTTTGCTTTTCAGGTAAATCCATTAGGTTTGCGAATTGGTAAAAATTGGGGCGGTTTTCTTGAAGCTGGTTATGGTTTTAAAGGCATTGTTGCACTAGGTGCCAGTTACCGTTTCTAATGATGCATTTTTTTACGAAATAAAGGCTATTTTCAAAAGAGAGTAGCCTTTATTTTTAGAGTTATGTTCTAGTAGAGATTGGAACTAATAATCAATTTCATCTTTACTTTTACTGTGCTATTTTTCTTATCTTGACCTGCTGATTTTTTAGACCATTTATCCAAAAACCTTGATATTCATATGATGAATTCTTTTTTGACAGTTGTGTTTTTATTGATTTGGTGTAATAATATATTTGCTATTGCTCCCCCTATTATTCTACCGACACCCCAAAAATGTGAAGTACTAACAGGTAAGTGTCCATTGTCTCAGATTAAAAATTTGAAACGTTTTCATGATGCAACAATTCCTGCAGAGGGATATCGTTTGAAGATAGAAAAAAAAGGTGTTAACATATGGTGTTCGGATGACAGTGGTTATATATATGCGAAACAGACGCTTAAGATGCTAGCGTTTCAGTATGCAACTATAGGTTATATACCGTGTCTGTCGATTGTAGATGCACCTCGAATCAAGTGGCGTAGTTTTATGATGGATTCCGGCAGGCAGTACCAGCGGGTGAGTACGATAAAGAAATATATTGATATGATGTCTATTCTGAAATTTAACCGTTTTCATTGGCATCTGACGGAGGGACTTGGTTGGCGTCTAGAAATTAAAACTTACCCAAAACTAACTTCGATTGGTGCCTATGTTGGTAAAGAGAAGGAACAGCAGGGCTATTATAGTCATGAGGATGTACAAGAAATCATAACTTATGCTAAGGAAAGAGCCATAACTGTCGTGCCGGAAATCGATATTCCAGGACATGCAGAAGCCGCCCTCAATGCCTATCCACATTTGGGTTGTTTTGGTGAAGTACCTTTGGTGCCAAAAGAAGGGTTTACCCAGCATATATTCTGTGCTGGAAAGCCTGAAACGATCAATTTTCTTAAAAATGTTATTGATGAAGTTTGTGATCTTTTTCCTTCAGAATACATTCACTTAGGTGGTGATGAAGCTCCAAAAGGTAACTGGGATAAATGTTCAGATTGTCAAGGTCGAATTAAAGAATTGGGGTTAAAGGATAGCCATGATCTCCAACTATGGTTCTCGGCCGAGATGGCTAAGCATCTCAAAGCCAAGGGAAGGAAAGCAATCTTTTGGGGCGATGTTGTTTATACTAATGGTTACCCATTGCCTGATAATACCGTAATCCATTGGTGGAATTGGAGAGGTCACCAAGATCTTGCTTATCGCAATGCGGTCAAAGGCGGACATTCTGTTATCGCTGGCACAAATAATTATAGTTACCTTAATTTTCCGTTATCACCTTGGCGCGGGTACCATGCAGATCGAACTTTTGATATCGAGGATATTTACAGAAGTAATCCCTCTAATATAAAAGGAGGTGATTCGTTACTGATAGGAATGAGTGCAAGTCTATGGACCGATTATAATGTTACGGAGAGTATGATTGACCGTAGATTATTCCCGCGTATATTTGCTTTGGCACAACAGATGTGGTCACAAACGAATGATATATCTTTTGAACAGTTTTATGGAAATGTGAAGATGCTGAAGCCTTTCTTTGAAAAATTAAATTATGAATTTGGTCCAGGACTTAAATCCGAAGTGCCAAGTAATTATAGTTGGGAATAGTTTGTAACTTATTTAATATATAACGCAGGTCAAGCGGCGCCTCTAAGTATGTTTTTTTCTATTAAAAACTATGTAGTATTTGAGCTCAGGTAAATTAACAGGCTTTTATATATAAAAACTAATAAATAGGAATTACTAATTTATAAAAGTGCTCTCGCTTAGTCTGTTTGTGTCTCCTTTTATTTTTTATATCTTAGGAAGAGTAAACTAAATATGAACCTGAAATCAATTGATTTATCATATCCTGATCCTTTAAGGTTAAATTATTCATTTTAATTGGTGGGGATAGTTATAGGTAAACTTTTGTAATGGCAATCAACGCCTAAATTATGATGAATAGACAAAAATTTATTAAAACCTCTACATTATTAGCGGCATCTGCATTATTTTTTAAAAGAACAAATGTGTTGGCAGATTCAAAAAAAATACGCATTGGTGTAATCGGTGTAAATGGGATGGGATGGTCCAATCTCACCGCAATATTAAAAAATACAAATGTCGTATGCACTGCACTTTGCGATATAGATGAAAATGTTCTAAATAACCGTGTTTCCGAATTGGAAAAGCGTGATATAAACGTTAAGACATATATTGATTATAAGCAATTATTAGCAGATAATAATGTTGATGCTGTGATTATAGGAACTCCCGATCATTGGCATTGTTTGATGATGGTGGATGCCGTTACGGCGGGGAAACATGTCTATGTAGAAAAACCGATTGGCAATTCGATCAAAGAATGTGAACTCATGGTGGCCGCCGCTCAAAAGTATAATGCTATTGTTCAAGTAGGGCAGTGGCAACGTAGTCAACAGCATTTTGAGGATGCTATGAAATTTCTACATGCTGGTAGTCTCGGTAAGGTAAGAATGGTTAAAGTATGGGCCTACTTAGGTTGGAAGAAGGATGTTCCAATTGTCCCGGATTCAGCAATTCCAGCAGGTGTACATTATGATAGATGGTTGGGCCCTGCTACAAAAAGGCCTTTTAATGTAAATCGTTTTCATTTTAATTTCCGTTGGTTTTGGGATTATGCCGGCGGTCTGATGACAGATTGGGGCGTGCATATGCTGGATTTTGCGTTGATCGGTATGAAAGTTTCGGATCCACGTTCGATCATGGCAGCAGGAGGGAAATTTGCTTATCCCGATGATGTTGAGGAGACACCAGATACTTTGACAACTTTATATGAGTTTGATGGGTTTAATGTGCAGTGGGAACATGCAATAGGTATTGATGGTGGACCTTATAACAAAGGCCATGGTGTGGCTTTTATCGGAAACAATGGTACTTTAGTACTGAACAGACAGGGGTGGGAAGTATTGCCAGAAGGGGATCGAATGGCTACGGTACCATTTCAAAAATCAAAAGATAATGGTTTGGAAAGGCATATGGACAACTTTGTTGAAGCAATTCTTACGCGAAATAAAAGTATTCTGAAAGCCCCTGTTGAAGCGGGGGCACATATTGCCATTTTATCTCAAATGGGAAATATTGCATACAGAACGGGTAAAAAATTGTACTGGGATAAGGACAAACGTCAGTTCTCAGATAAAGAAGCGAATAAGTATTTGGCAGCAAATTATCATAATGGTTATTCGTATCCTAAAGTGTAGATATTTAGGATTGCTAGTTACTTGTTGGAAATAATTATTGAAGAATTGTTCAATACTTGTTTGTGTTAGTCTATTATTCTTTTGTCAAAAAGGATTTTTTGAATTTCAAAAATAGCCATGAATGTAAAGTACTATTGGTTAATGTTTACATCATATTTTTCTTTATTAAAATCTAGTTGTTATATTTAGATCAACCAAATAATAAATTTTTGTAAAGTTTAATTCTAAACATGCTATGAAAACTCTCCAATTTAATGTGCCGACAACACAAGGACAAAGTTTAACGATACAAGAAGATGTAATGGATTCATTTTATCCGCATTTGCACAGTCATCAAGAAGCACAATTAATGTGGATTAAAAAGGGTGAGGGAGTTTTGGTTGTCGAAGATACTTTGCACCCTTTTAAAGAAAATGATATATTTTTTTTGGGAGCCAATCAACCTCATGTATTTAAATCGATGTCTCAAGATGGCTTATTCAATGAATCAAGATCAATTTCTATTTTCTTTGATCCGCACGGTAAGTTGAAGTCCTTGTTTTCATTAGGTGAGTTTGAATCCCTGAATCATTTTATTAACCGTAATTCATGTGGATTTAAAGTGCCAGAGGCTTATTTTAATCAAATTTCTGAAAGAGTAGTACAATTAAAGAGTGCTGATGAGCTGGATAAATTAATGCAGTTCTTTTATTTGTTACGCTCATTAGCTTCAATTTCTAAAGAAACAGTTCCACTTTGTACTGAAAGAATTGAATCAGCTATCCAATCCAACGGAAATGTAAGTCGAATGACTTTAGTTTGCAATTACATAAAAGAAAATTATAAAAAAGAACTTACATTGGAAGATGTCGCTAACCATGCCAATTTAACTCCGCAGGCCTTCTGTCGGTACTTTAAAAAACATTGCGGAATTACTTTTGTATCTTATTTAAATCGCATCCGCATAAAAGAAGTCTGCCATAAATTAAATGGAGATCACTTAGACAGTGTGTCGTTTATTGCTTTTAGCAGTGGTTTTAATAGTATAACTAATTTTAATCGCGTTTTTAAACAGATCATAGGATGTAACCCAAAGGAATATACAAACAACTACAGACAGACTATTTTTACAGAAATTTAAAAAATCCTTAGTTGTGAAGATCTTCTAATGATCTCCATAACCAACATCATCCAGTTTACCTTTAAACACTTTAAATTGGATAATGAAATAAACAATAACCAATACAGCGGCGATAGAAAACCAGCCCAGTCCAACAGATAATCCATATTCGTGTGCGGCTACGTTTTGCACCGTTAAAGATGGGTTTACAGTATTTGTCGATGGAAGTAAGATTGGAAACATAGATGCTATAGTAGAGCCAAAACTTCCGAAGATAAATAGGGATGAAAATATAAATCCTGATAAGTCTTTTTTGAATTTTTTAATTTGAAACTGCCCAACTAGTCCGATAGAAGCAATGATCGGGAAAATCCAAAGCCAATAATAAGTTCCAAAATTATGTAGTGAAATTGGTTTCACGTAGTGCCACACAAAAGCGGATAAGATTACTGAAAATAATAAGACAAAGTTGAGCTTAAATATGACCTCTTTTAATCGCTGGCTTAAAGAGCTAGAAGTTTTTAATATAATCCAGTTAGCGCCGTGGATAGTCAGTGTAACAACTGCGACCAGGCCTAATAGTATGGTGAACCAGTCAATGATACCTTGATGTTCTGCCAGTGGATCAAATGTTGGGTTCCAAAGTGCCAGAAAGAAATAATGTGGTTCCTGTGTAGAGACACCATTTTCAACCATACCAAGATTTACTCCCCGGACAACATTACCTAAAGCCGCTCCAAAGAATAAAGCAAGCAGGAGACTAGCTAAACCAAAAGCCTTGTCCCACAATGCTTCCCACATGCGGTTATGTACCTGGCCTCTTAATTCTAAACTTATAGCTCGAAAGATAAGCAACCAGAGAACAAGCATCAAGGGTAAATAGAAGCCGCTGAAAGCAGAAGCATATAAAGTTGGGAAGGCAAAAAATAAGACCCCACCCGAAGCGATGAGCCATACCTCATTAGCATCCCAAAAAGGTCCGATAGAATTTGTTACTGCTTTTCTTTCTTCTTCTGTCTTTGCAAAAAAGAGATGAACAATTCCTGCTCCAAAGTCATAACCATCTAGAATAACATAGATTACCAGCATGACCATTAATACAATAAACCAAAATATTTCCATGATCAATTACGTTAAGGAGATTTGAGGCTCAGGACCTTTTCTTATTATTTTTAACACAAGCATTAAAAATAATAATCCTAATAAAATATATAGTCCAACAAACCCTAGTAAGGTAAATAGGGCATTGCCAGAAGAAACGGTTGGAGAAACACCATCTACCATGCGCATCAGGTTGTACACAAGCCAGGGTTGTCTTCCTAGTTCAGCTGTATACCATCCGGCAGTATTAGCGATGTAGGGAAAAGGAATCATAAACATGATGATCCAAAGCAACCATTTTGTCTGAAATAATTTGTTTTTCCAAAGTAAAAACGTGGCCGCTACCATTATTGCAATAAAAATGGTACCTAGGCCCGCCATGATATGATAACCATAATACAGTCCAGGTACATTGGTAGGATGTATGGATTCGTCAAATTCATTCAAACCCTTAATCTCTGCATCCCAACGTTGATAGGTAAGAAAGCTAAGGACATTTGGAACAGCAATTTTGTTATCTAATTTTTTATTTTGCATATCTGGCTGACCAATAAGTACGATTTCTGATCCCCCTTTTTCGGTCTTAAAAATACCTTCCATAGCCGCAAAGGTGACCGGTTGATATTTGACAACATTCTTAGCAGCCATATCACCTGTTGGAAAAGCAACTATAATAGAGGATATAACACCGAAAATGACACCAGTTTTAACGAACATTTTTCCAAATTTGCTGTGTTTATTACTCAATAAGTAAAAAGCACCTATGGACGCTACAAAGAATGAGCTCGTAATCAGAGAACCTGCCTGATTATGTAAATAGGAAGGCCATAGCCATGGATTATTAAAAAGCGCTGTAAAATTATTTAATAGAAATTTTCCATTTTCTAATATTTCATATCCTACTGGATACTGCATCCAGGAATGGGTTGCAATGATGAGAAAACCGCTCGCCCAAGAACCGATAAATACCATTAATCCAGAGAGGAAATGGAGTTTGTGTCCAAGTAACTTTTCTCCAAAAAGAAACATCCCAAGAAAGGACGATTCTAGAAAGAATGAGAACATGCCCTCCATGGCTAATGTTTGTCCGATAATACCACCCGTTAATTCGGAAAATTTTGCCCAGTTGGTCCCAAATTGAAACTCCATAGGAATTCCCGTAACGACTCCCATGGTGAAGTTCAATGCAAAGATTTTCATCCAGAATTTTGCGGCATGATTGTAATCCTCAATTTTGGTACGTAAGAATTTCCATTTGAAGTAAACGATCATCAGGGAGAGGCCCATCGTTAATTGCGGAAACAGGTAATGAAAGGTAATGGTGAAAGCAAACTGTAACCGATTGTAAAGTATCATGTCTTCCATACGACATTATATGAGGTTAAAATATAACCTAAATATAATTGTTTTTTATATGGGAAACAATAAGGTGCTTTTACTTATTTGTGATGATTTTTATAAACCATCCTGCAGACTGTTTAAAATGCAGGATGGTTTATATGTTACTTTAAAAATTAAAAGCTATACCTACAGATGCATTGTTGAAGATATTGCTAATGAGATTGAATTGAGAATTTTTATAATCATCTTCTTTATTACTTTTTTTATTGTAAGATACCAAGTGATTGATGCGTGCTTCAATTCCTAGGGTTTTAGTGAATTGGTAGCGGCCACCTAAATTTAGGCCAGCTTCAAAGGAATTATATTTTTGAGAATTTGGACTAAAACTTATACCGTCAGGTACATCTACCATTTTGCTTTTGTAATTTCCAAATAATCCGTTGATTTCAGTAAATAATTGAATCGTACCATTATCATATAAATATCTTTGCATGCTAAGTCCGTATTTTATTGTAGTAGCTTTTTGGCCATACGACGTATTTGAAGGGATATAGTTATTATAATTTTTCATATCATAGGATTGTTTACTTATGCCTATGCTCACAATTGGCCCTAGAGCCCAATGTATATTTATGCGGTACATTAACTGTGGATTGATCAGGAAATTACGGGCTTTCGTTAACGGTGAGTACTCGTCACCGTAGTTATCAACAGTATATTGTAATGGAGCAGATAAGACAAACTTTTTTTCCTGTGCCTGACTAACTTTTGTAAGACAAATGACTAAAGTCAGCAACAGTATAGATTGAATAATTTTCATGTTAAAATTGATATTGTACGCTAAAAAAATTGTTAGATAAGATTTGTTCGAAAAAGCGGTATTGTGTTGTCTTTTGATCACCAAATTCGTGTTGAATCTGCATGATTGATCGTAAACTTAACTGAAGAGCCCAATTATGATTGAGCTGATAAGAAGATCCAATGGATAAGGAACCATCTAAAGTTTTAAATGCTCTATCAATGTGTATATTTACTATATTTTGGGGTTGATCATAAGCATTGTTATAATATGTACTAGATAATTCATCGATATTCTCTTTGCTTTTTCGAAATGAAGGAGAAATTTCTACAAATATATTCCATTTAGAACTTTCCTTTTCTCTAAAATAATAGCGATAAAATATACCAAAGTTGTTTGTTTTGGTAATGTTTTTAAATGATCTTTCACTACGAAACTCATGGAACACATACCTATTATCTTGTTTCTGATTAAAAGTTTCATATGCATATCGTAATCCGATTGCAGAATGTGAGGATAATTGATAGCCAAAATTTCCGTCAATAACCGAAGTTTTACTTAAGTTATAGAAATCTTCAGATCGCTTGTCTTTGAATTGTTGATAAGATCCTCCGGCTTCAATAAATAATTTTGACTGTTGCGCAAGCACAGTTGATGCGGACAAGATTAAAAAACTTGAAAATATATATTTGTTCATAAAAAAGGTTGTTCGGTTGTAAATTTAATTAAATTTATTTCATTTTCGAAATATTTAATTAATTCAATGTTGGTTTTAAGGGATTTATTGGCTGAATAAAGGTTATCAAATAATAATCTTTAGTAAAGCAACATGGTTGCATTTGTAATATTATTTATTATATTTGCAACATAGTTGCGTATATGGCGACTTTGAATTGTTTTACTTAAATCAAAATCTAATCATGAAAATGAAATTTATCAAACGTATTGCTGTAGTATTATTGGCGTTAGTAGGGTTATTAATTGGAGTCAGCTCTTGTAAGAAAGATGAGCATGTCCCTGTTGCAGGTGAAGAAGTAAGGGCATCTCTCCAGTTTACTGAGCTTTTGGAAACCAAGGGAGCAGGTCATGGGGACCATTTTCACGGTGTTACTACCGCGAAAGAGGGTGCCGTGATTACTGTAAACTTTGATGCATCAGGAAACTCTCTAACAAAGGGTGCGATTAATTTAGATGCTGAGCTCGCCTACAAAATAGATTTAAAAGTTTACGATGAAAAAGGAATAGAAATTCAAGATAATTTTGTAAAGAATCAGGCAACAGCCGGCGAATACAAGGCATTTTTAATAGGAGATAAATTAATCGCAAATGCAAATACGGAGACAAATGGAGGTGCTATTTTTCAACCACGCGAAACGGATTATGCTGATGGAACTAAAGTTAATGGTAAATATGAGATGACAGGCCTAAAGGCATTTTTTACGTTGGGCTCTGAAAATAAGGGAAAAACTAAAAAATTAATTTATTCCTTGCGTAAAATAGAGCCTGGAGTAAAAGCTACCATTGAACGCGTCGATTTACTTGATCCAGGCTATGCAAACAAATTTAAAGGTGCAAACGTGCTCGAATTAAAATTTGATATTAAATAAAAGACCTTATTTAATCTGAAAAAGGCAAAAGAGGTGTAACCATTTTGATTACACCTCTTTTAAATCATATTGCGTTACTTAAGAAGTAATTTTTCTGCTCGTAAGATCTATGACTGTTTTAGTTCCTAAAAATCATTAGCCCTGTGATTTTTCTAATAGTGAAATCGCATCAAACAATACGCCAGCTTCACCTCTAAAGGTGCCTGATCCTTCAGGTTTATTATCCTTTGTGTACCACTCATAAAAGCCTTTATTTTTTATTACGCGATCCAACATCGGTTTCATTTGTTCATATGCCTCCTTTTCGTAACCATTTTTCACCAACTGTTGTATCATACGGCCACCAAACCAGGTCCAATCCCCACCGTTTTGATATCCATATGGATACATACCTTTATTTTTGAATGAACCTGCAGGGTAAGTCGGATAGATCGTCAAGCCGATTGTAGCGGCACCGGAATCTTTCACATTTTTGACCATCTCATCTAAGGCTGTTTTTATTTGCTCCTTACTCAGTAAATTGGCTTCGATAGCAATAGCAGTACCACCATGATAGTAGATCTGATTCTCATCGAAATCTGAAGAAAATGGTGATCCGTTGATGTAAATATGGGGGATAAATTTTTGATTTTTCTCATCCCAAAGATGCTTCATTGTATTGGCAGCGATTTCATCGCGAATGGGTTTCCACTGGGATGCTTTTTCAGGAACAAGTTCCATATAGTTATCCAATGCAATTAGAAACATTGCATTATCATAAATGTCTAATGCAATATGAGAATTTTCATCTAAATGGACACCCCAATCATGTTCAGGTTGTACATCACCCCAATCAACCGTGGTTGCGCCCCAAAGTAAACCATAAGTTTTATTGTATCGTTCATTCATTAAGAACTGGAGGGCATTTTCCATTTTGTCTTTAACGATACTATTACCCACCTTGGCCGATAAGAAAGATGTATCCTGTGATGCGTTCACATACTTGTAAACAGCCTGAATCAAAGAAGTTTCCTGATCTGTTTCTACTGTATTTTTATGCCCCGCATAATCTGGAGCTAATACATTTGTTATCGTATAGTAGTCAGATGTGCCATTTTTTAAGCTCGCTTTTTTAACAAAGCCATCTGCAATATTCCCATCAGGCCCCTGTAGTTTCAGAAATATAAGCAATTGATCTTTGATTTGCTCATGAGGATGCACTTGTGTAGCTAAATTGATAAAGGTATTGTAATCTCTGATCCATACCTCTCCATATCCATCTCCAGCATTGAAACCGGATTTTATGGTATTGGTTGCCATATCTTTGACTAGTTGAAAACTACTGTCTTTTTTCATGTCGGCCTGCCAACTGTTTTGTGTTCCTTTGCTTCCACTTGGATTGCAGGAAAATAAAAGGGCAGAGGAAGCTATTGCAAAAAATAAGTTTTTCATATTTTTAAATGTTTAGTTTAAAATTGGTTGCATTTTGAATCTTTAACGTATGATTGGATCACTTTTGCCGGCTGTTTTCCAAGGTTACGAAGTGTATATGATCCTGTTGCAGCTGGAATGGCAAATGTCTCAACATAATTAAAAACTTCCCTCATACCATTTGAAGTTGTTAATTCCACAGCCTCCCCTTCAACAAGCATCAGAATATGACACTGATTTTTTGTTTCAATCGTTACCTCTTGGTCAAAGTCATAGCGTACGACATCATAAAAATGATCTTCATGTGTAGCTAAATGAACTTTAGTTGCTTGATTATCAATTTTGTGGAAAACAGGTTTCGCAATTAAGGTATCGTTGACCACTTGTCCTTTTCTTTCAAAATTAAGATTGTCAAAAGCACGGTCGATATTTAAAGGACGTGGTTTGCCATCCAAATCCGGTCTTACCCAATCATACATTTTAAAGGTGAAATTGTATGGAGTCGCACTAATTTCTAAAACTAAATTATCGATACCAGATGAATGCACTGTACCATGCGGTATCAAGTATAACTCATGCTTTTTAGATTCAAATTTTTGAATATATTGATCTACCTCAATGGCTTCTCCGGTTTTAAAACTATGCTCTAAAGCACTTTGAAATTCATCTTTATTGATATCATCTTGAAAACCTAGATATACCTGTGCATCTCCTTTTCTGTCTACAATGTAATAGGTTTCATCTTGGGTAAAGTTTTCTCCAAATTGTGACTTTGCATACTTCGGGCTAGGGTGACACTGTATTGATAAATTTCCTCCATCAAAGGTATCTAAGAAATTAAATCTAATTGGGAAATCTACACCAAATCTTGGTTCAGCCAAGCCTAGGACATTTTTGCTTTCAGTGAACATCAATTGATCAAATGAAATTTCCAGAAGTAGATCATTAAATTTTAATGACAACCCATTTTCCGGAACAATCATCTCGAAGGACCAGGCGTAGTTTTTTGCACTTTGATCTATCCCTGTTAGATGATCTTTCATCCATTGTCCACCCCAAACACCAGATTCAAATGTAGGTTTTACTCTAAAATAATTGACAGACATTTGATGCAAGGTCTGTCTTAAATCAGATCCCTTTATCCAAGGTAATGTGTTGTCAGATTGCTGATCTGCCATGATTTCTATCCGAGATAGAATTGAATTTTTGTGGCTATTTAACGCTTGCCAATCCACAAAATAATATCGTTTGTAAATCTGTTTTGGATCTTTTGAATTGCTGCATCCTAAGTTCCATGCTTTTCCAGCTCTCATGCGCTGAATTAGAACACTTTTAGGCAAATCAACATACATGATAGAAGCTTCATTATCTAAAAGAGCTGCTCCAGGTCCGTAAAAGATGATGTACTCTTGGTTATTTACGAGCATATCATGGAATTTCGCTAATTTTTCACCATTAAAATAAGAAGATAATGGAAGAGGGGATTTTTTTCCAAATAAGGGATCATTACCACCAAGATAAGGTGCTACCTGATTATTAATAATCTCTTCTGATAAAAGTGCCTCATCAATAGCGATGAAACGTGGTTTAATATCGTAATTTTTAAATTCTTTTGAAATCTCTCCAATGACAAATTTCCAATCTACACCAACAAAACCATCGATGATACGTATATTATTGTCGTGCAGTACACGAACTAATTTTTGAAATGAGCTTGAGATTTCACCTGTAGCAGGGAAAGCGGGCATAATATTGTACTGGCCTATTGCTGAGTCTTTAGTGGTATGCATATTTAATTATTTTATTGAAATCTGTTGAATGTATAGCTAACTTATTTACGGGCTTTATCTTTCCAATATTTCTCTATTTCTTCCAGGGGTTTACCCTTAGTTTCAGGTAAAAATAGGAGTACGGTTATAAAAGCAATAGCGCAGAAGAATGCAAATAGCCAAAAGGTGTAGCGAGCTCCCCAAGCATCTAGGATGATGGGGGTCAATTGACCGATAATGGCATCTGAAATCCACATAACCAAGATACTGATACCCATGGCGCGCGCTCGGATGGAATTTGGGAAAATCTCTGAAGCAACTACAAATTTTAAAGGACCAATAGAAAAGGCAAAGAAAAACATAAATGAAAGTATCGAAATGATTAAAGCCGTATTGTTAATCTCTTGATTTGTTGCAAATAGAAACCCGGTCACAATTAAGCTGAGGGTAGCCCCCAATGTTCCAAATACATATAGAGGTCTTCGTCCCCAGTTATCCACTTTCCATATTGCAAAGCATGTGAAAAGTACGTTTGCAAGACCAAAGAACAATTGCGCATGATAGGAATTGCTCATCGAAATGCCCGAATCCAGAAGAATCGTCGGACCATAGTAAACAATGGCATTAATACCACTAAGTTGTGAGAATAGCGGTAGGAGTAACCCCAGTAAGAATGCTTTTCTGTAAACCGGAGAAAAAAGGTCTTTTAGTTTTCCTTTTGTTTCAGGTGGGCTATCTTGTAAATTTTGGAGATTAAGTTTAGCACTTATTTCAGCAACCTCAGCATTTCTTCCAACTTTTAGTAACCAACGTGGGCTTTCTGGAACAAAGTATGCTCCAATAGAAAGTAATATTGCAGGTATTGCACCAACTAAGAACATAGTCCGCCACTGTCCATGAGTTTGTGAAGGAAGATGTTGAATAATGAGATAATTACTAATATAAGCGATCAGAATACCAAAAGTGATTGCCAGTTGATATGAAGTCACTGCCCGGCCTCGAAATTGACTTGGGGATATCTCTGCAATGTATAGTGGAACAACGATAGAAGCAATGCCGACACCGATGCCACCAAGTCCACGAAAAAGAATAAGCATTATATAGCTCGTGCTTAGTCCACAGCCTATTGCTGATACTAAAAAGAGAATAGATGCAACGATAAGCGCAGGCTTGCGGCCGTACTTATCGCTAAAGCTACCTGTAAAAATCACGCCCACTATACAGCCAATTAAAGCTGAACTGACAAATATGCCCTCTTGATTTGGTGTTAATCCAAAAAATTGCTTTACTAAAGGTAATGCTCCTGCTATAACGGCCATATCAAATCCGAAAAGTAGCCCCCCTAGCGACACGATACATAGAATAAGGATGAAAAATTTATTCATATTAAGGTTTTATAATTAGTATGTATATACATACAAACATATATTTATTTTTTTAATAATGCAAAAAATCTTACTTTAGCCTAAGTAATAAATATGATGAATCTTAAAATAGACCATAAAAGTCCGATACCATTACATATACAGGCCGAGAATTTGTTGCGCGAACTGATCAAGCAACCGGAATATATTGATGGGAAATTATTGCCAAATGAAATTGAACTGGCTAAGCGCTTGGCAATTTCACGTTCAACATTACGGCTGGCAATCAATAAGTTGGTTTACGAAGAGCTGTTAATCAGGAAGAAGGGGATAGGTACCAAGGTAGCAAGTGCTAAATTTAGTTCAAAGTCTAAAAATTGGTTAAGTTTCTCGCAAGAGATGAAAAATCGGGGTCTCGAGGTGAAAAATTTTGAACTTCATGTTAGTTGGGAAATTCCTGATAAAGCAGTTTCACAATTTTTTGATGTACCAGAAGATTTGAAGTTACTTAAATTAGAACGTTTGCGAGGTAAAAAAGACGATCCGTTTGTTTATTTTATCTCTTACTTCCATCCGCGTATTGGTTTGACCGGAGATGAAGATTTTAAACGTCCGCTTTATGAAATATTAGAAGCCGATTTTCATATTGTAGCCGATCTGTCTCAGGAAGAACTGGATGCGATGGCAGCTAATAAATTTATCGCCGACAAGCTTGAAATAGCTATTGGTGCACCTATTTTGTCAAGGAAGAGATTTGTCTTCGATCAATCAGGAAGGCCTATTGAATACAATCTTGGATATTATCGTGCTGAGAGTTTTACGTATACTGTAGAAAGTAGACGCGATTATTAGTATATAAAATGAATCTGGATAATTAATTATCCAGATTCATTTGTAAGAAAGTTTTTAGTTTTTATCTAAAGTTTCTTTAGCCCAATCGTTCATTAATAGAATCGCTTTGCTTAAAACTCCGGCAGAGCCTTTGAATTTACCAGAACCACTAGGAACATCATTTTTTCCATACCATTCGTAAAATCCTTTATTTTTGACCACTCGGTTTATCATCGGTTGAATCTCTTCATAGGCTTCTTTTGGATAGCCGTTTAATACTAATTGTTGTATCATTCTACCACCAAACCAGGTCCAGTCTCCACCATTTTGATAGGCGTAAGGTTTTGACATCCAGCCTTTGAAAAATCCTTCAGGATAGGTCGGATATAGTGTAAGGCCGATACTTGGCATGCCAGATAGACGTACATTTTCCAACATTTGATCATTGACTGTTTTAATTTCTTCTTTACTTAAAAGTCCCGATTCAATAGCTATGGCTGTTCCACCGTGGTAATGAATTTTATTCTCATCAAAGCCTTCAGGCAGTGGCGAATCTTTAGGATAAATATGGGGAATGAATTTTTGTTGTTTTTTATCCCAAAGGTGTTTCATGGTGTTGATCTCAATTTCCTTTTTCAGACTTTTCCATTCGTTTATTTTTTTTGCGTCGGGCATAATATCAATAAGTGTTTTAAGAGCAATGATGTACATGGCATTGTCGTAAACATCAATCGCTTCATTGGATAGATTATTCCAGTCACAACCAAAATCATCATGTGGTTGGACATCTCCCCAGTCTGCGGTCATTGCTCCCCACAAGAGTTTATATTCTTTATTGTATCGCTCACGATGTAAATAATCCAGCATCAGTTGAATGCGGTCCTTTACAAGTATACCACCGATGTTTTCTTCAAGGATACTATGATCTTTTGTTTTTGTAATGTATTTGCCCAGAAGTTGAATAAGCGAGGTTTCTTGATCAGTCTCTACGGTATTCTTAAAGCCCACATGTTCAGGGTCGTTATCCGAATAATAAGGAGTATCATCGTGCCAGGTGAAGTCTTTTTTCAAGACGTAACCATCAACCATTTCGCCGTTCTTTTGTTGCATCTTGAAGAATACTAAGATAGCTCCTCTTACCTCCTCTTTAGTACGTTCTTCTAGTGCGGTTTCGATAAAAGTATTCAAGTCGCGCGCCCATATTTGCGAGTAGCCGCTTCCAGCATTGAACCCCTCTTTAATGACCTGTCTCGCTAGGCTGTCAACAAAAGCTAATTTTTGATCAGCTAAAATAGTTTTTGCAAGTTCAATATCTTGACTTTTCTGTTTCGATGTGCAGCCTGCTAGCAGTAGCGCGAAAGTAAGGATCGGTATGCATCTTTTCATAACGGATTAAATTTTGGTTTATTCTTATGTATATACATTCAAAAGTATGAAAAAACAATCTTTAATTCCAAATTATCCTGCTTTAAATTGTTTGGTATTCATAATTTTACAATTATTCATATCTGTTTTTATTTTTTAATGCTTTATTTTTTGATCTTTAATTTTAATCTATGTCTATACATTTGAAATTTATTTTATAAGTTTGCGTGTAAACCTTATAAATAAAGATGATAAAAAATATAATCATGTATTGCTGTGGAGTATTGATCTTTATTACATGCTCTTACGCACAGCAAAAACAACATTTAACCCAATATGTTAAACCCAATATAGGTTCGGTGCATAGTCGGTATTTTTTTTATACTCCAGCGGCAGTGCCTTTTGGAATGGCTAAATTAGCACCTAGTACAGATGGTAGTTATGGAAACCGCTCCGGTTGGGAGGCTGTTGGTTATGATGATAGACATCATTCAATAGCAGGATTTCCTCATTTTCATGAATTTCAAATCGGTGGAGTTGTCTTTGCACCAACAGTTGGGGAAATAAAAACCAATGCTGGTAAAGTGGATATGCCCCATAGTGGTTACCTTTCTTCTTTTGATAAAGTAGATGAATTTGCTACATCAGGATATTATCGTGTAAAATTAAAAGATTATGGTGTTCAGGCAGAATTAACGGCCACAAAAAGGGTAGGTTTTCATAAATATACATTTCCTTCAACTGATTCAGCAAATGTAATTTTTGATATTGGTCATGTCATGGGGGAAAGCGGTCCTGTCATTGATGCTGAGGTTACTTATGATCAGAAACATGTATGGGGTTATGTGATAACAAGTCCGCTTTATGTACAGAAATATCAAAAAGGAGCCGATATAAAAATGTATTTTTTTGCTGAGATTGATAAATTGCCTGTCGCTTATGGTACCTTTCTAGATTCAGAAATTTTTGCGGATAAAAAAACGATAAAAGGTAAAGGAGCAGGTCTCTATTTACGCTTTAAGACCAAAAAAGGGGAAGCGATTGAACTAAAGACAGGTCTATCCTATACTTCGACTGAAAATGCTAAATTGAACCTGCTTCAGGAAGCTAAAAAGTTAAATTTTGAAGAAGCTAAGAAGAATGCGATTCAGATTTGGGATGCCGAATTGGGGCGTGTTCTTGTTGAAGGAGGTAAAATTGAAGATCGGACTAAGTTTTATACAGCGCTTTATCATGCCTTATTGGGAAGAGGCTTAGCCAGTGATGTCAATGGTGCATATCCTAAGAATGACGGTAGTATCGGACAGATTCCTTTAAATGGGAAAGGTATTCCGGTACATCATCATTATAATACTGATGCAATCTGGGGAGCTTTTTGGAATCTGACACAATTATGGTCTATTGCATATCCTGATTATTATAATGATTGGATCCAAAGTCAATTGCTTGTATATAAAGATGCAGGTTGGTTAGGAGATGGTATTGCTAATAGTAAATATGTGTCAGGTGTGGGTACTAATTTTACTGGTTTGGCAATCGCTGCCGCATATAATGTTGGAATCAGAAATTATGATGTTGACTTAGCCTATCAGGCAGTTAGAAAAAATGAATTAGAATCTAAAGATCGGCTTCCGGGTGCAGGCAAACTGGATGTAGGAGTTTTTGTCGATAAGGGATACTCCCCTTATATAAAAGATGAAACAGGTAATCCAGAGCTCTTAACGAATGGGTCTCCATTTGGTGCTTCGCATACTTTAGAGTATGCCTTTTCAGCAGCAGCAGCAGCACAATTTGCCAAGTCTTTGAAACATGAGTCGGACTACAGTGTGCTCAATAAATTATCAGATGCATGGCGGACATTGTATGATCCTGCAACCAAATTTATGAGACCTAAGGATAGTGAAGGGAGATTCATTCAAAATTTTAATCCCTATGAATCATGGCGCGGTTTTCAGGAAGGAAATGCCTGGCAATACACTTTTTACGTTCCACACGTACCGCAGGAGTTAGTAAAACTTGTCGGCGAAGATTTGTTTAATCGACGTTTGGATAGCATCTTTACAATTTCGCAAAAGAATATCTTTGGAGGAGGTGCACATATTAATGCTTTTGCGGGGATTGAAAGCCTCTATAATCATGGTAATCAACCTAATTTACATATTTCCTGGTTGTTTTATTTCTCAGGACGACCAGACCTGAGTCAGAAGTGGGTACGTGCAATCTGTAATGAATTCTATGGAACAGAAGCAATACACGGTTACGGTTTTGGACAAGATGAAGATCAGGGACAATTGGGGGCCTGGTACGTCATGTCAAGCATGGGGTTGTTTGATGTAAGAAGCTTAACCAGTGAAAACCCATCTTTTCAAGTTGGGGCTCCTCTTTTTGATCGTATAACCATCTCGTTGCCTAAAACACTACGCAAAAATAAATTTGAAATCGAAGTTAAAAATCAAGATACAAGTAGGATATATCTGGATCAGATCCAATTGAATGGAAAGATCTTGTCTGGTCAGGAGTTGCCGTTTCAAGACTTGGTAAAAGGAGGGAAGATGAGTATTGTTTTAAAGAATAAATAATCATCATAATTTATATTGTGATCCATGGTGGTCCATATTCGCTAATTGGGAATATGGACCATTTTTCATTTCAATCTATCGGATTTAAATTAGCTTTCATTGTGATTGAATAGTACCATACCAGAATTAAGTGCTATTCAAAATATGCTAATTTGAAGAAAAAGTTTTCATTCGTTGAGGAATTTTATTTTTAAGTATTGACGCCTGTTTTGTTAGTTAAATTGATAAAACTTGCAAAGATGTGTTAAGTTTTTGTTAACTTAACATTGACATTATCAAATTCTACATTTGATAATGTATACTTAACAATTAACCAATATTGTAAACCTTTTCTTTGTTGCCAAAGGAAATGAAACCAAAAACCATGAAAAAAAAGTATGTTCTACTGCCCATAATGATTGGGCTGTCCCTACCCAATTGGGCCAACAGTAAACCTGCATTTCTGTCTTCTGCCATTGATTTCGAATGGAAAGATCTAAAGCAAGAGACCATTAAAGGAAGTGTGAAAAATCCAAACGGTAGCCCTGTTGTGGGGGCTTCCATTACGAACCTATCAACTGGTAAATCTACGCAAACAAATGCTGATGGGGCATTTGAAATTGCTGGAACCATGGGACAAAACCTTAAAATTACAATGGTGGGCTACCATGCACAAACACTCAAAATTGAATCGAATGTTTTAAAGGTAATGCTGCAAGAATCCGATCAATCATTGGACGAAGTTGTTGTAGTAGGTTATGGGAGACAGAAGAAAGTCAACCTGACGGGAGCAGTGACTCAGATCGATTCCAAATTTTTAGAAGATCGACCCGTAGCCAATGCAACACAAGCATTACAAGGTGCAGTTCCCAATGTAAATGTAACGTTCACCAACGGACGTCCTGGAGGTGGAGGAAATGTCAATATCCGTGGATTTGCTTCCATTAATTCCGCCAATGCACAGCCCCTTATTTTAATCGATGGAGTACCCGGAAATATCAATACCATCAATCCGAGAGATATTGAATCGATTTCGGTATTAAAGGATGCCGCGGCTGCGGCAGTCTATGGTGCTAGAGGTGCATTTGGAGTCATGTTGATAACGACCAAGAAAGGAAAGGCTGGGAAGATGAACATCAACTATAGTAACAACTTTGGTTGGGCAGGTCTTACAGTAAATACGGACTTTATGACCAATGGTTATGATGCTGCTAAATTGAATGATGAAGCTTTTGTACGCGCAACGGGTAACCGTTATACCGGTTACACCGATGAAGATTATGCCGAGCTATTAAAACGTAAAAATGACCCTTCATTACCATCTGTGGTGATTCAAAATAGAAATGGTAAGGATCAATATGTCTATTATGGAAATACAGATTGGTGGAATGAAATATACCGGAAGACACAAGCTTCCATGGAGCATTCGTTGAATTTTTCGGGAGGTACAGATAAAATCGACTATTATATCTCGGGTAGATTATACGAGAAAGGTGGATTGATGAAAATCAATCAGGATAAATATAATGCCTATAATGTTCGCTCTAGAATCAATGCACAAGTTACACCATGGTTGAAAGTAAGTGCGAATACCCAATTAAATTATCAAAACTATACCTATCCAGGATGGAATTCAAGTCCTGATAACAATAACAATTTTATTTCAACTACCGTACATGCTTTGCCGTCGTATGTTCCTTTAAATCCTGACGGCACAGCAACTTATCGTACCGAGTTGAATAATTATAATATCGGTGATGGTATTTTTGCCGATTTGTTGCATGGCAAATCTAAAGGCGGTCAAGATCAATTTGAGTTTATCAATATGTTTGAGGCTGTTGTTAAGGTCAATGAAGATTTGAATATTACCGGTAATTATACCTATACCCACAATCCGGTTCACAGTTGGAACCGCCGTACCCAAGCACCATGGTCCGTTTTCCCTGGGGTAGTAGATTTATTGGGTAATGATACATTTACGGAAAATATTGTTAATAATCCAAAACACTCGCTCAACATTTTTGCCAATTATAACAAGCAGTTAGGCGATCATCAAATTGGTGTAACAGTAGGTTTCAATCAAGAAACGACAGGCTATAAACGCATTGGTGGTACTGGCAACAATTTATTGTCAGAAGATCTGAACGATTTTAATTTAGCTACAGGACAGATGCAATTGCTGGGCGGAGCAAACACCTGGGCACTGCGAGGATATTTTGCTCGTGTTAATTATAATTACAAAGGTAAATATCTATTGGAAGTAAATGGTCGATATGACGGTACCTCTAAATTTCCTGTAAAACAGCGAAATGGATTTTTCCCTTCTTTCTCAGGAGGATGGCGCTTGTCTGAGGAAACATTTATGGAGGGTGCAAAATCCTTTATCAATGAAGCTAAGCTTAGAGTCTCGTATGGAGCTTTAGGTAACGCTCAGGAAGCAGATGCGTACGGATACCTAGAATTGTTACGGTCAGGTCAATCTAACTATATTACGCAAGGGGCCAAATCACAATATTTGAGTATACCCCTGCCTATATCAGCCGATCTCACCTGGGAACGTACAAGTACACTGAACTTTGGTACAGATCTCGAATTTATGAAAAATCGGTTGAACGTTTCATTTGATTATTACATCCGAAATACATTGGATATGCTGATTCCCGGTAAGACTTTATCTGCTGTATTTGGTGCAGCTTCACCTAAAACAAATGCCGGCGATCTTCGAAATAATGGTTGGGAAGTTTCGCTAGCATGGAAAGATCGGGTGGATTTGAATGGAAAACCATTTGGTTATAATATCGGTTTAGGATTGTCAGATTCTAAAGCTAAGATTACCCGATTTGACAATGAAAAGATGTTATTAAGCAACTACTATGTTGGCCAAGAATTAGGAGAAATCTGGGGATATAAGACCGATGGATTTTTCAAATCAGAAGATGAAATTGCGAACTGGAAAGTCAATCAAGATTATGTCGATAAGCAACGTTTAGCAGCGACAGGAGATTGGTCTAAGTTGCATCCGGGCGATTTAAAATTTGTAGATATCGGAGGTAAGTTAGATGAAAATGGTAAGAGTATCGGACCTGATGGGAAAGTTGATGCAGGTGATAATACATTGCAAAATCCAGGGGATCAAGTGATAATCGGTAATAGTCGCGCACGCTATACTTTTGGTGTTAATCTTGGCGCTAACTGGCAAGGTTTTGATGTTTCTGCATTCTTCCAAGGTATAGGAAAGCAAAATTGGTGGCCTGGAGCCAATGCCGATAAATTTTGGGGCCCTTATTCGCGACCTTATTATTCATTCGTTCCAAAAGATTTCGAACAGGATGTTTGGACACCTGACAATACCGATGCATATTTTCCGATGTTACGTGGATATATTGCGCTAAATGATCGTGGCTCGCTAAATGTAAAATCAGATCGTTATTTGCAAGATTTGGCTTATATCCGTTTAAAAAATCTAACCTTAGGTTATACTGTACCGCAACATCTTTTAAAGCGGTTGAAGTTGAGTAATTTACGTATTTATGCTTCAGGTGAAAATCTATGGACAGCAACGAAATTAAGGTCTAAATATATCGATCCAGAGCAAGCTGCTCAAGAAGCAAATGGACGGTCCTATCCCGTGTCTAAAACTATTTCCTTTGGTTTAGATTTAACATTTTAAAATATGAAAAAGACATTTTTAATATATGCATTGCTAGGTTTGGGTCTTGGATCTTGCAATAAAGACTACCTGGGACGAGAGCCTGAGTCCAGTATTAAACCTGAAGATTCCTTCAAAACAGTAAAGGATCTAGGTTTATTTACCAAATCATTTTATGATGTTGCTCTTCCTTCAGCAGAAGGGGTTTACAACGAATCTGTTGATAATATAGTTAAATCCACTTTGGATGATGAAATAACGGGTAAGCGAATTGTACCTGTAAGTGGAGGTGGATGGACATGGGATAATTTGCGTAATATCAATTTTTTTCTTGAAAACTGTTTTAAAACTGTACCTGAAAATTTAGCGGCACCTTACGCTGCTGAAGCCCGATTTTTTAGAGCCTATTTTTATTTTGATAAACTAAAGCGTTTCGGAGATGTGCCTTGGTATGATAAAGTGATCAGCCAATATGACGAAGAGCAATTGTCACGTTCGCGCGATCCACGGACGTTAGTTGTCAATAATATTATGGCCGATTTGGACTATGCAATTAAGAATCTCGGTACCGAAGTCAATGATGAACAAGTAAATAAGTGGACCGCATTGGCATTGAAATCACGGGTAGCATTGTTTGAAGGAACGTTCCGGAAATACCATAAGGAATTTAATTTACCGGATGCCGAAGTCCTGCTCAAACAAGCCGCTGCTGCATCGTATGAAATTATGGAGAGTAAGAAATACAGTATCTATAATGCGGCCGGTACAGACTCCTATGGTGCTTTGTTTCGAAGTGTCGACAACATCGATAAAGAGGTGATGTTAACAAGAAAATTTTCCGATGGACTACAGATCTGGCACAATGTTAATTATTATACCATCACGGCATCTTATGGTAAACCAGGTTTAGAAAAAAACTTAGTAAACTCCTATTTAATGAAAGATGGATCACGATTTACTGATAAGCCTAATTATGATAAAATGACCTTTAAAGATGAGATTGTCGATCGCGATCCACGTTTAAGTCAGACAATCCGTACACCGGGATACAAACGTATCGGTGGAGCAGCACTTGTTGCACCAAACTTTGGTAATTCAGTAACGGGTTATCAATTAATCAAATTTGTCGGCGATGTCAAATACGATAATTTTAATCGATCCGTGAATCCGATGCCGGTCTTTCGATATGCAGAAGTACTGTTAAATTATGCCGAAGCTCAGGCAGAATTAGGAGTTATAAAACAAAGTGATTTGGATATGTCGATCAAGCTGCTACGCGATCGGGTAGGAATGCCAAATCTAGATTTAGCCCAAGCTATAAGTCGGCCAGATCTTTACTTAGCACAAGATTACGATCCCAACAATGTTATGGGAGCTTTTAAAGGAGTAATTTTGGAAATACGGAGAGAACGTCGTGTAGAATTGGTCATGGAATCTTTCCGCTGGGATGATATCAGAAGATGGAAAGTCGGTCAAATGGTGACACGTCAATTTAAAGGAATGTATTTTCCGGGAACTGGAAAGTACGATCTTGATAATGACGGAAAAGATGATGTTTGGATTTATGAGGGAGAGAAGCCCGTTGCGAAAAACATACAGTTGTTAAAGTTGGGATCAGAAATATTGTTAGAAAACGGTAACAGTGGAAATGTCATTATCAATAAACATATTACCAAGAAGTTTGATGAAGGACGGGATTATTTATATCCACTCCCAGTACAGGAGTTGCAGTTGAATCCTAATTTAAAACAAAACCCTTTTTGGGTAAATTAATCTAATAAAAGTTCCTATCACAATCTATATGTTTGTTGATAAGAACTTTTTTAAAACCAAACCTTTATGATGAAAATTAAGCTAAAACCCCTGTTGGTATTTTGCTTGTTACTTTTATTAACTACTGGTGTTTTTGCGCAACAACAGGAGAATATCAACATTACCCATTTACCGTATATACAGGGGGTCACCAATAGTTCTGTTCATATTATCTGGACGACTAATAAACCAGCTACAGGTTGGGTGGAACTCGCACCGGACGATTCATCCCATTTTTATCATACAGCGAGACCTAAGTTCTTTGCTACCGAATATGGTTTCAAAAAAGTTGGAACTGTACATCAGGTTACCTTAACCAACCTTAAGCCGGGCACCGTGTATCGTTATCGGGTATACAGCCAGGAGGTTTTGAAGCATGTTGGCGTTCAGGTTGAATATGGAAAAATCGTTGCAACGAATGTCTATAAGGAAAAGCCTTTGTCTTTCCGGACACTCGGTTCTTCCTCGAGGACCCAATTTGCTGTGGTCAATGATATTCACGGACGAAATGAAGTGCTCAATAAACTTTTAGATCTTTCCGACCTTCCGAAACAAGATTTTATTGTCTTTAATGGCGATATGGTTGATAATTTATTAAGCGAAAATCAGATGTTCGCAGGTTTTATGGATACAGCTATTAAACGCTTTGCAAGTGAAAAACCCATGTTCTATTCAAGGGGTAATCATGAAACCCGTGGTCCTTTTGCGATTGAATATCCACGTTATTTTCAAACACCGACAGGAAAGCTTTATTATCAATTTAATCATGGAGAAACAGGAGTTATCGTACTTGATTGTGGCGAAGATAAACCTGATACCGATATGGAGTACAGTGGCATTGTCGATATGGATCGCTACCGCACAGAACAGGCTGAATGGTTAGAGAGAGCAGTGGAAAATACTGAATTTAAAAACGCCAAATATAAAGTAGTTATCTGTCATATGCCTCCATTTGGTGGTTGGCATGGTGAACAGGAAATTCTGGATAAGTTTGTTCCCATTCTTAATCGTGCCGGTGTGCAGGTCATGTTGAGCGGGCATTTACATCAGCATATTATCAAACCGGCAACAGCAGAGATCAAATTTCCAATTATAGTAAACTCAAATAATAATGTGTTAAAAGTTGATCTGACATCTGTAAAAGGAACTTTTCAAGTTGTCGATCAACAAGGTAAAATGGTGGATGAAGTAGTCATAAAACCATTGCACTAACTTACACAATGGTGCTGGTCAAAGAACAGCATCAATAATTTAAAATAGCAAAAGCAATCACGGGAGATCTCCTATGGTTGCTTTTTTTATCCTAAATAGTATCAGTTGTTTATCAAAAATAAAAAAAATCACCTGTACAGATCAAAACCTGATAAGCAGTCGACATTCATAATATATTACATGAGAATCATATTTTTATCCATTTAATAGATTTCAATACTTGGTTACATTTGTAGTAAGAGTTTAATTTATATTCACTAATTATTATGATAAAACAATACCTAGGGATTTTTCTATTCCTATTTTTTATACATTATTCTGCAACAGCTCAGGAACATCAGAAATTAGATGGGGTATGGCGTTTCCGGTTGGATGAAAAAAATGTAGGGCTGGCACAAGGTTGGCAAAAACAAGATTTAGATAAACGTATTGCTATTCCTGGGACAACCGATCAGGCCAATTACGGTGAAAAAACTACGGGTTCAGATTTTGGGATCTTGACCCGAGCCTATAAATATTACGGTCCCGCTTGGTATCAAATGGATTTTGTTGTACCTGCGAACTGGAAAGATAAACGTTTATATCTAAATTTAGAACGTGTGATGTGGGAGTCTAAGGTTTTTATTGATGATAAAGAGATTGCAACGTACGATGCGTTAAGTTCTGCACATCTTCATGACCTTGGATATGTATCACCCGGAAAGCACCGATTGACGGTACGTGTCAATAACGATATGATCCACAATATAGGAGACAAAGGTCACGTCTACACAGAATATACACAAAGTATCTGGAATGGCATGGTTGGTCAGGTAGAGTTGATTGCTAAAAATGCGATAAGATTACAAAATCCGCAAGTATTTACGAAGATCTCTCCAAAAAAGCTGCAGATAAAAGATACTCTCGTAAATGAAGGCGGGAAGCGTAGAAATCTTTCGCTATCCATCATATTATCAGATTGTAAGACGAAGGATAAAGTCTTTGAGACAAAAAAGAATATTGACGTGCGAGGCGTACGACAAGTATTGGATATAGAAGAGCAGATGCCGGATTTAGTGAAATTATGGGATGATATGAACCCAAATTTGTACACGCTTTCTATTCAAGTTCTAGATAAGAAAAACAATGTGTTGGACACGAAGGAAATGGAAATAGGCTTTCGTGAGATTACAGCTTCTAAGTCAAAAATAATGATTAATGGCAAACCTGTTTTCTTTCGCGGAAACCTAGATTGTGTCCATTTTCCTTTGACAGGATATCCAGCAATGCACGTTGAAGAATGGGAACGTATCTTTAAAATATACAAAGATTATGGTTTAAATCATGTTCGCTTTCATTCTTGGTGTCCTCCTGAAGCCGCATTTCAGGCAGCAGATCGTCTAGGGTTATATCTACAGCCTGAAGTAATATGGTTAGACTGGTGGATGGCCGCAGATAACCCAGGCCGTGAAGAGATGAATACAAAAGGCAGACCGCAAGGGCTTGGCAGTAATCCTTCGGCAGATGCTTTCACACAGAAAGAGATTTACCGCATGTTTGCATCTTACGGTAATCATGCTTCTTTTGCAACCATGTCTATCGGTAATGAGTTAGGCAATTCAAATTTCGATGTAATGGAGTCATGGTTAAAACCTTATAAGGAAAATGATAACAGAAGATTGTATGCAGTTTCATCCGCACGTAAGATCACTGATATGGACCAGTTTATCGCGACACATTACATCGATAAGCTTGGTGGAACCAGAGGTATACTCGGAGCACATACCGATTGGGATTTTGAAAAAGTATACAGTCAGTCTAAAATACCTGTCATTGCACATGAAATTGGGCAGTGGCCCGTATATCCGAAATGGGATGAGATAAAAAAATATACCGGAGTATTAAAAGCACGCAATTTTGAAGAATTCAGAGAGCAGGCGCGCAAGAACAATATTGAGGAACAGAATGAAGAATTTGTTCAGGCATCAGGAGCATTGAATCAAATCATGTATAAACATGAAATCGAATCTTTCCTAAGAACACCATCTGCAGCAGGTATACAGTTGTTAAGTATGCAGGATTATCAAGGTCAAGGCGAAGCACTGATAGGCTGGTTGGACGTATTTTACGGTAGTAAGGGAATCACAACACCCGATAAATTTAGAATGCATAATGATACCACTGTTACCCTCTTGCGTATACCCAAATTTGTATGGAAGGCCGAAGAACCATTTTTAGCCAAAGTGCAACTGGCACATTATGGATCAACCGATATACAGGATGGTATCTACTGGAGTATCAAAGATGAAGAGAGTCGTGTAATTGCAAAAGGTACCTTTGCAAAAAGAACATTTGCTAGAGGAACTTCAGATCTCGTTGGTGAAATTAAAACTAATTTATCTGCGGTTCAAAAAGCGGGTAAATTGACAATCGAAGTAGGTTTAGAAAATCGAGCCAATAAAAATGAATGGCAAATATGGGTATATCCTACAGTTAAAAAGGAGGAAACGAAAAAGGTCTATGTTGCAAATAGGTTTGATGCAAAAACTGAAGAAGTCCTTAGAAATGGAGGGACGGTATTACTGGATGCTTCCGATCTTGGAAACTTAGAGAGCTCTGATATCATCAGTTATTATCCATTGTACTGGTCATTAACGTTCTTCCCGGGACAAGGGAAAAATACCATTGGTATGATCGTAAGAGATAAGCATCCTGCATTCAAAAGTTTTCCTACAGATTCACATAGTGACTGGCAGTGGCAGCATATTTATGGTGGAGCAAGAGCATTTTATATCAATGAGTTTCCTGCCTCATACAGACCATTGGCACAACCGGTAGATGATTTTCATAGAAATAATAAATTGGCATCTATATTTGAACTGAAAGTGGGTAATGGAAAGTTATTGGTGACAGGTTTTAATATACAAGATGAAAAAAATATTGTAAGTCAGCAACTTCGTTCAAGCTTATTAGCTTACGCAGCTTCAGACGATTTTGATCCTAGTTACGGTCGTGATGCTTCTTTGTTACGTAAAACGTTTACTTATATCGAGCCCTTAAAGACAGCTGTACCCTCTGAATTTTCAAAGGCAGTTTTATATGTAGAAGCAGGTAAGTTGTCTAAGAAAATCAATCAAAATATTGACTGGACTAAAGATCTAGATCAGAGTGAGAGTAAAAAGGGGACAACCTATACTGTTAAAGCAGATGGTGTTTGGAAGGAGGAAACAAGTGCCGCTTGGCAGGGAAAGGAAATAGAGGTAGACGTAAAAGTACCACAAGGCATGATCGGTTCTCTTTATCTGTTTTTCCATGACTGGAATAGTAATGGACGTGAGGCAGATATCAATTTCGAAGGACGTGACTATACACTCACACGCCATGATAAAGAGGGTAAATGGGTTAAACTTCATGTAATGCGAGAAGATTCTAACGATGGCAACTTAAAGCTTAAGATAAAAGGAACGAAAGGACCTAATATTATGCTTTCTAAGCTGTCGCTTGTTGAAGATGTCGAATAATTTATATCAACGTGTTATAAAAAGGCCTTCCTATTCGGAAGGCCTTTTTACGTATCATCCATTTATGATATGTCAAAATGGATATCTCGATTAAAAATTATCATATATTAACCTATTTGATAACGAAATTTAAATCAGTGGAGCACCTTGTAATACGTCAACAGATAGATGTTGTATTTAGTTTTGCTAAACATTTTGTGTTTTTTAATATGTAATTGACTGTTTATTAATATAAAATTTACATTAAAGTTTACTTATATTAAATTTTTGTTTATAAATTTGAAATTAATCCATGTTGTTTTTTGTATGCTATTTACATCTTTAAGTGGAATGATTTAATAATGGGAAGAACTACAATTAATGGCAATTAACGTAATTAAAGAACCAAATATTTATGATGAAAATGAAAAAAATTATCGCAATTAATTTATTGTTGATTTTGACCACTGTTTGTACAGCGCTAGCTGGTGGACCTAAAAGTAAGCGAATAGTAATGATCGCATTGGACGGAATTTCTGTCGAAGGATTCAAGCAGGCACATACACCAAATCTTGATGCTTTAATGGCAGAAGGAGCATTATCGATGACTACTAGGGTGGTCATGCCTTCCGTAACCCTTCCAAATTGGACCAGTCATCTTACTGGAAGTGGGCCAGAACAGCACGGAGTAGTAGATAATGGCTGGCAGATCGATAAATTTAAGTTACCGGCAGTGGTAAAAGATGCTCAGGGCTATTACCCTTCTGTATTTACCGTTGTCAAAGAACAAATGCCAAATGTTAAAACTGCCTTTTACTATAACTGGATTAATCTCTTCTACCCGCATAATCAGAAAAATTTTGATGAAGTTAGCTACTTAAAAGATGATGCCTATATTGAAAATTACGATAAAGCATTTAATTTTATTGTGAAAAATAAGAAAGATCCAACCCTTGTATTCCTTTACTCAGTACATACCGATCATGCCGGGCATAGTCATAAATGGATGTCTCCAGAATACATCAAATCGATTGAAGAAGCTGACGTGCAAATAGGCATATTTTTAGAGAAAATGAAAAAAGAAGGTCTATATGAGGGCACCAATTTTATGTTCTTATCAGATCATGGTGGTATTGAATATGGACATGGTGGTGTAAGTGTCGATGAGATGATCGTACCATGGGGAGTTATAGGACCAAAAATTAAGAAAGGATTAAAAATTGAAGAACCTAACAATACGGTAAATACGGCAGCTATGATCTTGCATTTGTTTGGACTTAAAAAGCCCTTAGCGTGGACAGGGGAAGTGCTGGAATCTGTGTTTAAATAGAGAAATAGTTATAGTGATGAAAGCCAGTCAAAGGAAATCCATTTTCTTTAACTGGCTTTTTTTGATGTTTATGTTAAATGGGCATGTTTTAATGTCAACATAGCACTAATAGATGGTAAAATAGTGTCTTTTACTTTTAGTGGAAAGCGCTATTTTAGAAGTAATTGGAGAAACACTATATGAATAAAATATTGGGCCAGGCGATTCTTTTTTTGATGGTATGCTTTGTAACGGTTGGTCATGGAGCACTTGCGCAGACAATTCAAGCAAATGAGCATGGCATACAACCCAATACATTTGTAGATGTATCTGCTGCGATGCAACAGGTGTTAAAGCAGTGTAAAGATAAAAAAGCGAAGAAACTTGTCTTACAATCGGGACGTTATGATTTTTGGACAGAGAAAGCTGCGCAAAGAAAACTATACATTACCAATAGTTCTTCAGAAACAGAATGGCCAGATAAAACCAAACATATCGGAATGTTAATAGAAGATATGCATGATCTGGTGGTAGAAGGAAATGGCGCTGAATTTGTATTTCATGGTAAGATGACCACATTTTCGATTATCAGGAGCAGTAATATTCGTTTGCAGGATCTGACTATTACCTTTGAACGACCTACGATGTCCGAAATGACTATACAAGAAGTAGGATCTGGATATTTGGTAGCTAAGGTAAACCCCACCTCTACTTATACCTTAAAGAATGATAAATTATATTGGTATGGGGAGGGTTGGACACCCGGAGACCATTTACACACGATGATGGTAGATACGGCACAGGGGATAAGTCTTTATAGTAAATATGAACCATTAGCCAAGGCCAGAGTAAAAGAAATAGCACCCAATATTTTGCGTTTTGAGGGGGAACTAAAGGCTGATTATAAAGTTGGGGGTATATTAAGTATGCGTAATACTGTTCGGGACGAAGTTGGGGGATTTATCTATCGGTCTAAAAACATCAAACTCTTTAATCTCACCATGAACTATATGCATGGCATTGGTATTACCTCTCAGTTTTCCGAAAATCTGGATTATGAACAAGTAAAAGTCGTGCCCGTTAAAGGAAGGTCTATTGCTGCTTTTGCTGACGGGATGCAGTTTTCGGGTTGCAAAGGGAAGATCAAAGTTTCCAACTGTCATTTTAAAGGCCTGCATGATGATCCGATCAATGTTCACGGAACATATCTACAGATCGCTGAAATTGTATCTCCGAAAGAATTAATAGTCGAATTTAAACATCATCAATCTTACGGCTTTGATGCTTTTACACTTCATGATACGATTAGTATTGTGAGTAGAGAGGCTATACAACCATTGGGACAGTTAACGGTTACAGGTATTGAAACATTATCTTTAACTAAAATTCGATTGAAATTGAATGGTAGTATACCTACAAATACAAAAATTGGCGATGCCGTTGAAAACTTAACATGGACGCCCGAAGTCGATATTCGTAACAGTCGATTTGAACGGACTAATGCAAGGGGGATATTGGTAACAACTCCACGTAAGGTACATATTGAAGGTAATATATTTTACCGGACAGGGATGCACGGTATTTTGATCGCAGGAGATGTGAACAGCTGGTTTGAGTCAGGGGCTGTTAGCGATGTGACCATTAAAAATAATTCATTTGTTGAATGTGGCTACAATCTACCTGGATTTAATTATGCAATCGCCATCCTTCCTGAAAACAAAGTGCAGCTAAAAGGACATTATGTTCACCGTAATATAAACATTCTTGACAATGACTTTAAGGTTTTTTCTCCTTATGTGTTACGGGCAAAAAGTGTTGATGGTCTTCAATTTGAAAGAAATCGGATAGCAGTTAGTACTTCTAATTTTCCTTTAGCTGTAGATTCAAACCAGACTATTCCAGCCATCGTATTGGATAACTGCCAGCATGTGGTGATCAAAAATAATACAGCGACAGCAGGAGATGATTTGTCACTAGGTATCCATAATATGAGTAAAAGTGATGTTAAGACAGATCTTAAAATACGTTAATAAGAATAGGATCCAGTTTGTAAAATATTTAGGCAATTGTGATTGAATGTAAATGTGTGGGTTGTTTATTTTGTAGAAACAATATTAATGCAACTATTGTATTTTATGAACTGTATGCCAAAGGAAATACACTATAAAAAGCAAAGCGGGCTGAAATAATTCCAGCCCGCTTTGCTTTTTATAAATTTTATCTTATTTAAGACTATCAACCTGCGTAGCATCTAATGCTTCAGTAATCCTTTTATAAGTGCCTGCTAGCGATCCGCCACCCGAGCAGTAATAATTTAAAACTCCATCATCTTCAGATTTTTCTGGTGCTATCGTTAAAGAAGTACCATCGAAAGTAAATAATACATTCTTTCCTTGAAGTGAGGCCTGATAAACTCCCTCTTTAATTTTGGTTGCATTTTTATCAAGTGTACAAGTCGGTTTTTTCTTGTCAGCACGAGATCTCACCTGTATCGTGATACTGCTGTCCTGTTCGCTTTTAATCGTGACACCAACCCAGTCAAATCCCTCTCTTCTTTTATCATATTCAGCAGTTACATAATTACCGTCTATGGTTAATGCAGGAGCCGTTTCAGTCGCTGCTGCCGGTGCTTGGGTTTTGGAAGTTGGTTGATTGCAGCTACTGAGTGTCAAAAGGAAAAATCCGGACACAATCATGCTTTTTAGAATATACATTTGAAGTGATTTTATAGTTGCTTTAGTATAGCAAAAGGCCGACCAAACTACGTCTAAATGAAAAAAAATTAAAATTCGCTAACCTTCTTGACTACCAATTTTCGGGAAGCCTCTCCATCTTTTAGTTCATACTCGATTTGACGTGTTTTACCTGTTGGTTTTGCATTTGTATCACGATCTTTATATATCGGGAAACGCTGTGCCAGAGATGTTTCTACCATAGCGAACTCATCATGCCCTTGATAACCTTGATTTATCTTAGCGTTTTCAGATACTGAGGGAAAGAATATTGTACTCATCGATTTACCGTTATTAACGGAATAGCCAATTACATTTCCATAACTTCCACTGCCATGAGATTGCGTATAAATAAGTAATTCTGGATATCCATCGCTATTCATATCTTCTATTTCTGCATTTAAAACTGTCTCTCCAGTGATATCATGAGTTACGATTTGGTTGTCAACACTAAGACCGGCAGGAGTAATACTTAATTGTTCTTTTCCATCTTTGTTGATACTTTGTATATCGAAAGTGATACCTTGAAGACTTAAAGTTTTTTGATAGGAGGTTTTATCTATTTGCGTTGGATCCAGTGCTTCAGCATTTTTCTTGTATGTTCCAGCTAAAGATCCTCCACCTGAACAGTAGAAATTTAATACTGCTGCATCAGCAGGATTTTCTGGTGTAATCGTCAAACTAGTTGCATCAAATGCAAATAATACTGCTTTCCCTTCTAAAGTTGCTCTGTATGTATTATCTTTTGTTTTCGTTGCTTTCGCATCAAGTGTACAAGTCGGTTTTTTATTGTCGGCACGGGACCTAACCTGTATCGTAATGCTGCTGTCCTGTTCGCTTTTAATAGTAACACCAACCCAGTCAAATCCCTCCGCTCTTTTATCATATTCAGCGGTAACATAATTGCCATCAATGGTTAATGTTGGTGCCGTTTCGGACGGTGCTGCCGGGGCTTGGGTTTTGGAAGTTGGTTGATTACAGCTGTTAAGTGTCAAAAGGAAAAATCCGGACACAATCATGCTTTTTAGAATATACATTTGATGTGATTTTATAGTTACTTTAATATAGCAAAAGGCCGACCAAACTGATGTATAAATGAAGAAACATAGAAATATCATGATTTTAAAATTCCCTGTAGCCTGTATTATTGAAGATCGGATAATATAGCATTATAACGGGTTAATATAGTTTCATTTAATTGTTTTCTATCCGACTAACTTTATCCTGATTATCAATGATTGCCTGAGATAAAAAAATGATTGATGGTATCTGCCATAATGTTACAAATTTTCTTACGCTCAAGTAGAAATTATAAACGATTTAAAATTTAGCATTCAAAATAAATTATGATCAATAAGAAAAACATCCTCGTGTTGATGCTTTTAGCGATAGGTTCCTATACCTTTGGGCAATCAAAGGTACATGTGCCGGCATCATCTGCACAGCCTAGCAAATATCAGTTGGAGCAAATCAAGCGTAAATATGGCATGTTCGTGCATTTTGGTATCAATACTTTTCATAATGAGGAATGGACAGATGGATCAAAACCAGCCTCCTCTTATAGTCCAACCACAATCGACGCGAAGCAGTGGGTAGCTACAGCCAAAAATTCGGGAATGAAATATATTATCCTAGTTGCCAAACATCATGATGGTTTCTGTCTTTGGGATAGTAAATATACGGAGTATGATGTTGCCAATTCTGGTAATAAAACAAATGTTGTAGCAGCTATAGCTAAAGAGTGTGAGGAACAAGGTATCCGTTTAGGACTTTATTATTCACTATGGGACCGGAAAGAAAATGGAGATGTAAAGAATGTTAAAGCAGACTTTGCCTACAATAAATATATGCTGAACCAAATCAATGAACTACTGGAGCTGGCGCAGAAACATACTAAAGTGGTCGAGTTATGGTTAGATGGAGGTTGGGAAAAAGAAAATTACCGTTGGCCTATTCAGCAACTTTATTCAAATGTAAAAGAGCGTGCGCCGCAATGTCAAGTAGGAGTTAATTGGACCATCGGTTCTCCAAAAAATGTTGACCAGCATCCTGTACTTCCAAATGACCAGCAGGAGTACTTCCCGATCCGTTATTTTCCGAGTGATTTCCGCTTAGGGGATCCCTATCTTCCTAAAGATCCAGATCCAAAATTATTTGTTAACCAAGGGCAGGTTTATTATATGCCGTTTGAAACAACAGTAGTTTTGGGAAAAAGATGGTTTTACCATACGGATGATAATACGCCCCGCCCTTTAGCTGAACTAGCCGATCTATATCATAAAGCAACTGCCCAGGATAATATTTTGATTCTAAACGTAGGTCCAAATCGTGAAGGTCGTGTCAAAGACTCGGATGTAGTGGTATTAAAGAAATTAAAAGATAATTTGCAATTGTGGTAGGTCTGAAATGTCTAAGAGACTATTCGTATCCTATTATTTCTAACTAGTCGAATCAAAGGTTTTTGCGGCACTTGAAAGCTAAAACTACACTCATATCGTAGTGAAATTCTATTATACCTTGAACTTGTTTCAAGGTATTTTATTTTGGACATTGGTTTACCAAATTAGGAATCCCAAATCTGTTTCAGAATACATATAAAAATAAGTATATCTCATCATCTAAAATAATGTCTCACATTTTCTAAAAATGCATTTCTAATTCTGCTACAGTGTACTTCATTATAGCATATTTAAAATTTGCTCATTCTTAGATATTTTTACCATAGTCCATCTCTTTGTGACTGCTTAAATCATTTTGTAACTGCGGCTTATCATTTTTTGTCGATTTAAGACTTTTGACATTTGCTCCAAATCGTCAAAAAACACTGTATTTCCATAATATTCTTGTCCAAAATTTTGTCCAAAAGCGTGTAACTTGTTGATTTTAATCTTTTTATAAAATGGAGATATTGATTAACTTTTGTATACCCAAGAGCTCATTAGTAGCTATTTGTAATAGCTAATTTAGATCGATTAACTTACCAAAACCTAAATTATTATGAAATTGAATGGTCGTTATTTGTTTCAAATGCACTATTGTCGGTCGGTTTCGAAAACTAACCTAAACGGTCTGGGACTGTATACTAAATTATGGATGAAAGGAGGTATTATGTATTATTGATACTCTTTTTCTAAAAGAATTATTGCGAATAAAAAATAACCAATTAAAACATAATTAAAATATTATTTAATGAATTACATTAGAAATCTGGAAAGGTGCATCCTTTTAATCTTGATTTTTTCTTTTCTGCCGATATTTTCTAAAGCCAAATTGGCTTTGAAAGAAAGAAGTGAAATTTCTAGACCACATTCTATAGGGCGTTTAGCTTCAACGCACCAACAAAATCTTGAAATTATTGGATCTATAACTGATTCCCTAGGGAATCCAATTGTTGGAGCATCTGTTCAAGTCAAAAATCAGCCTAAGATCGGAACAGCGACCGATCAAAATGGAAAGTATCTTATAGAGGTACCAAGTGGAGCAACTTTGATTTTCAAATCCATTGGCTTTGTAACCAAAGAGATCACTAACGTAACGAGCAACCGTTTGGACGTGGTGATGATTGAAGATAGGCTTGGGCTTGAAGAAGCAGTGGTTGTAGGGTTTGGAAAACAAAAGAAAGAAAGTGTTGTCAGTTCTATCAGTTCGGTCAAAGGTGAGTCTTTGAGGTTTCCAACTCGAAGTCTTTCCAATAGTCTTGCAGGACAGGTTTCTGGACTTATTGCCATTCAGAGAAAGGGTGAACCTGGCTACGACAATTCAGAATTTTGGATACGTGGAGTTAGTACTTTCGCAGGAGGGCGATCACCTTTAGTTTTGGTCGATGGGGTGCCAAGGGCTATGAATGACATTGAACCCGATGAGATTGAGACTTTTACCGTATTAAAAGATGCTGCTGCTACAGCCGTTTATGGTGCCGAAGGTGCAAATGGAGTGGTGATCATTACCTCAAAAAGAGGAACTGTACAGAAGCCAGTTATATCTTTTAGAACCGAACATTCAATAGCATCTCCTACGAGATTACCTGAATTTGTGAGCTCTTCTCAATATTTGAGAATGTATAATGAGGCTTTAAAGAATGATGGTGAAGCGCCTGTCTTCTCCGATGAATTAATTGCAAACTACGATAACAATATCGATCCAGACCTCTATCCTAATGTCAACTGGTTGGATGTCATGTTGCGCGATCATACGGCCTCGCAGCGGTATACACTTAACGCTAGAGGAGGTGCCGAAAGAGCAAAGTATTTTGTGTCTGGAGCCTATTTTTCTGAAAACGGCATGTTTGTAGACGATCCTAAGAATAGATATAATAACAATATAGGGGTGGAGAGATTCAACTTAAGAAGTAATATCGATTTGGCTATTTCGAATACTACTTCGGTAGGCGTGGATCTTAGTGGACAATATTTGATGACAAATTATCCGGGAGTTTCGACTGCCAATATCTTCAGACAAATGTTGCTGACGCCTGCTTATGTATTTCCGCATATATACAGTGACGGCACATTGTCTACTTTCCCCAAAGAGCGAGATGGAAATATGCGAAATCCTTATAACCAACTTGTGAATTCTGGATATTCGCGTGAATATAGATCTTCTATTCAGTCTAATATCAGCCTAAACCAAAAGCTTAATTTCATTACAGAGGGGCTATTATTCAAAACAAATGTGAGTTATGATTACAATGGTAATTACTATTTTAATAGGGCATATAATCCGAGTCGATACTACGCAACTGGTAGAGAAGATAATGGTGCTCTGAAATTGGAAAGAACCTATTTCGGTAGCGAAGATTTGGCAGATCCTACAATTACATCTAATTCAGACAAGAAAATATACATTGAATCATCTTTCAACTATAATAGAACATTTGGAGCACATACAGTAGGTGGTTTACTGCTCTATATGCAGAAAGAAACACAACTAAATAATCAACCATTGGTTTACAGAAAACAAGGATACGTGGGTCGATTTACCTACGCATTTGACAATCGCTATTTTATTGAAGGAAATTTTGGATATACGGGTAGTGAGGCTTTTGCAGATGGATATAGATATGGTTTCTTTCCAGCAATAGGTGCAGGTTATCATCTGTCAAATGAAAGATTCTTTCCTGATTTTTTAAAAAATACAATAAGTTCACTGAAACTAAGAGGTTCTTATGGAAGAACGGGAAATGACAATACTGGAACAGATAGGTTTCTTTATAGACCCACATTTACCACAGACGCCTCAGGATTTAATCAAGGGATAACTAGCGGTGGTGGTAGTAATGGACTTGGGGGTGGAATTATAGAAGGACGCTTTGAAGCACCTTATCTCGGCTGGGAAATAGAAGATAAAATGAATCTTGGTATTGATCTTTCTTTATTTAATGGTAAAATAAACGTGGTAGCAGATTACTTCAATAATGAACGTTTTAATATTCTACTGCAGCGTAGGACCACCTTACAAAGTTCGGGTTATAGACAGAGTCCATGGATGAATTACGGCAGGGTAAATAATAAAGGATTTGATGCCAGTATTGATGCTCATCACAAAATTGGAGACGTGAAGATTTCTACGCGGGGTACATTTACCTTCGCACGGAATAAAATTTTGGAATATGATGAGTTACCTCAACCTTATGATTGGATGAATGTAACGGGAACTAGAGTAGGAGAAAATCAAGTGTATATTGCCGAGCGCTTATATGAAGAATCAGACTTTGACGTGACACTGAACAATGAAGGACGTAAACAATATACAATAAAGACCGGAATACCTGTCTCTACTTTAGGAGGTAATATTGGTCCAGGTGATATTATGTATAAAGATCTAAATAACGATGGTGTCATTGATAATTTTGATGTTAAAAGAGGAGAAGGCGATCCTTATAATCCGGAGATCGTTTACGGTTTTGGATTAAATGTAGAATATAAGGGGTTTTATATGAGTGCTTTCTTTCAAGGCGTAGCAAATACATCTGTAATATTGGGTAATAATACCCCAGAAGGATGGTTCCCGTTTTATTGGGCGGTAGACCAAGGAAATTTAAGATCTTTTACAATGGATCGTTGGACAGAAGAAAATCCTAGTCAAGACGTTATGATGCCTAAGCTACATCGCCATAGAACATTAGCTTCCAATAATTATGTGGCGAGTACATGGTGGATGAGAAGCGGAAACTTTTTAAGGTTCAAAAACTTTGAATTTGGCTATAATTTTAATGAAAAATTCTTGGAAAAGCTTAAAATAAAAAAGACCCGGCTCTATGTAATGGGACACAACCTCGCGGTATGGGATAGTATCAAATTTTGGGATCCTGAGACAGGAAATGAGTCTGGAGGGTTATCCTACCCGATGCCCAAATCTATTACTTTCGGTCTTGAAGCCAGCTTTTAATATTTAGAATCTCTTATTAAGGGAATAACTATTTTTTTCCTTAAAAACAATCATACTTGATTCTGCCTGCTGGCGGATGGCCATTAAAAAACAGAATATATACATATGAAAAAGAATATATTTACAACCCTATTCATCGCACTTGTTGTGCTCCAATCCTGTTCAAAGGGTTATTTGGATGTATCGGACGAGCTTTCTGGTGGAATGAAAAATATTGAAGAAGTCTTTAAAAGACCTAGTTATGCCAAACGCTTTTATGCGAATGTATTTACTGGAATACCAGACTATTCATCTATGATTAGATCAGGGCAAACTGGTTTGCACAATCCGTGGGCTGGTATGACAGACGAAATCAGCAATATAGTAGGAGACAATAGAGTATATATGCTGTCAGCAAGAAATGCCAACAATATGTCTTTTCATCGGTGGGGTACCTTATATAGCTTAATTCGCCAAGCCAATATCTTTTTGGAGCGCGCAAAAGTGATTGAACCATCAGGGACGGATGCAGAAATGCTGACACAAGAAGAATTGTCGACATTAAAGGCCAATGTAAGATTTATGAGAGCTTACTATCATTTTTTGTTATTTGAACAATATGGGCCAATCATCATTATGAATAAATCTTATGAACCTACCGAAGAGCAAGATTTGCCCCGTAATTCACTAGATGAGGTAATAAAATATATCGACGATGAAATCCTTGCCTCTATAGAGGGAATGGAACCACGACCATTTGCCGATGAAAACTATAGGGCAGTTCCAACAAAAGGTGCAGCACTTGCCGTTCGCGCAAAATTATGGCTTTATGCTGCTTCTCCACTATTTAATGGTGGAAATACTGAGTATGCCAATTTATCTAATCTGGATGGGAAGAAACTATTTCCGGTGGCGGACCAAAACAAGTGGAATAAAGCGGCAGAAGCGACAAAAGATTTAATTACCTATGCCGAACAAGGTAACCATACATTATACAAGGTTTTGGAAAATGGTGTTATTAATGCTAATCTGTCCGTTTATGAACTTTTTCAAAAGTATAATGACGAAATTATTTGGGCTACACCTAATACAGGATGGGGAGGAATGGATGGAGATATGTTCGAAAGGAGGTCTACACCACGCAGTGAACCCAATGGTTTGGGTAATACAGCTTTACTGCAAGAGTTGGTAGATGATTTTTATATGAACGATGGATTGCCAATTAATAAAACTGATTTTTTGAGCGAATCTCCAAAATATAGTGAAGCAGGTTACGGAACCTTAGACGGTCAAAAAGTATCCAAAATGTATCTAGACAGAGAGCCTCGCTTTTACAATACGGTGTTCTTTGAAGGTAGAAAATGGCATGTCTCCAATAGAAGAATAGATTTCCACTTTGGCTCTGCTAATGATCGATCCAATAATCAGCACACGGCTAGTGGCTACATGCTTTATAAGCGATTCAATAAAAGAGTTCATAAAACAGCTCCTGGGGTAACTAGTATATTTAGACCCTCAATTATTTTTCGCCTAGGAGAATTTTATTTGCGCTACGCAGAAGCGTTGAATGAAGTTGATCCGCAGCATCCAGATATATTAAAATATCTAAATTTGATAAGACAGCGCGCAGGCATACCTAATATTGAACAGCTTAATCCAACAATTATAGGTAATAAAGATTTGCAACGTAAATCCATAAGAAGAGAATGTCGGGTAGAATTAGCGACTGAAGGGCAAAGGTATTTTGATGTAAGGCGTTGGATGATTGCTGAAACAACAGAAGGAAAGCAGGGAGGACCATTCTATGGTATGAACATGCAAGGAGATGAAACTAATTTTCATAAGAGAACGGTTATTGAAACGCGTATTTTTGAACCAAAATTATACCTGTATCCAATACCTTTTACTGAAATGCAGAAATCAAATGTATTGGTTCAGAATATAGGCTGGTAATTTTATAATGTTGGCATAAGGGAGCTCTTTCTATAAGGAGCTCCCTTTTTAATGTCCCGTTAATGAGTAATCTGAAAATGTCCCGACACCCGAAAACATCAGATTTATACCTAATACTTTACCGATACTTTTTTCATATTTAGTTTCAAATACTTGATGGCCATCTAATAAAACTGTTACAAATTTGTTTTTTATTCGTAAGGTAAATTGCCCGCCTTTTGTCAGGTCATGTCCTAGAAATCGCAAATCTTTCGATTTTCCATTCATTATTTGTTCTGAAAATTTATAGTGACACCAGCTTGTACATTCTGGTTTCATGATGGATAAAGCATGACTGTCTTTTTCTCCATAGATCGTGATGTCGAATTGGGAACAACGGACTCCAGGTCGATTAGGAGAGGTCTTTACAAACATACTGATCTGCATGTTATCACCGGATAGATCTGAGGGTTGAAGATTGGAATAATTCGTAAAAAATGTGTGGAGAGTATCGATGCCTGAAGCATGCACTTGATTCATTGTTACATTTGGAAGTAAGTTTTTACCAATATTGGTTTTTAATATAGGATAAACTCGAAAGGAGTCTGCTTGTAAATAAGCTGTTACTTCCCATCCACGGGTTTGTAAGTAGACTCTTGTTGTATCTATTACTTTATTTTTGAATAATAGGGTAGGGTAATAAACTCCTGGTAGCTCATAATAGTGTGTCACTGTACTATCTAGGAATGAATCTTTTGCTTTTTTCCAATCTTTGAAGTCAATTTCGTAGTCCGAAGTGTTTAATGCATCAGATTTTGTCGTCGATAACTTGAATATGGCAGAATGTGGAGTATGGCCTATTGGGTTAACGCAGTGAAGAGTAGGATGTTGAATGGATCTTGTTGGCCAAAATAGAAATATTATAATAGCAATAACGAATAGCAATAAAAATAATAATGGGATAATTTTCCTCTTTCTTATCGGTTTTGGATCTATGGTAATACTCGGCCTTTGCTCTTTATTAATTTCTGGTAATACCGTTGATTCAGATTCTTGGTAAGCTCTTTGCACATTTTCGAATTCAAGCCAATCGCGGTAGCCAATGAATAATGCGAGAGCATCACGGGTTGCTTTTTGGGGGTAGTATCGTTCAGGTGTTTTAAGTTTTCCAAAAATTCTTTTCAGGGTATTCTCACTGATGAGCACTTTAGTTTCTCTTCTCAAAAGTGCGCTTAGTCTTACATAGTCACTGTTTTTCCATTCTGATATATGAACATTACCAAGCTTAGTAGCCAGTTCCTGACAACAAATATCCAAAAGTGTGAAGTTTCTACTACCTCTATCTTGTTCAGAATTCAATTTTTCCATAATTAAGTATTTGGTTTATAACGTCTTGCCTTGTCATTTATATTAGCTTACTGATTGTACAGCAACATCTGATATATATTTGACCTTGTTGATTAGTTTTGTAAGTAGGAAGTCTTAAGAAACTAATTATAATCCAACATCTAAACAAGTGCAAATATATACACTTGGCTAAGATTACAAAATTTAAATATCAATAAATGAACCGAAACATTCACAAGAATAAACGCATTGCTATTTGGAACAATAAACTAGCATATGCCTTATTATTATCGGGCACAATGTTGTATCAACATGCAGGCGCTCAGCAACAAGAGTATAAATCAGTAAGTGGTATTTATCCACATCTAGCAATGTATAATAATGAGGGGGAGGCTGGTACAGGAGCCGTGATGCCATGGGCAGGGAAACTATGGGCGATTACCTATGGGCCACATTTGCCGCACGGATCCTCCGACAAATTATATGAGATTGATGTCAACCTCAATCAGAATGTCCGTAAAGAAAGCATAGGTGGTACTCCCGCTAACCGGATGATCCATAAAGAAAGTAAGCAGCTTTTTATTGGCCCCTATGCCATCAGCGAAACAGCTGCGGTACGGGTTATCCCAAATAAAGAAATGCCTGGAAGGCTTACAGGAAACGCACGTCACTTGACAGATCCTGCAAATAAGATCTTCTACGGTACTATGGAGGAAGGATTTTACGAGGTCGATGTAAAGAGCTTAAATGTGAAATGGCTCTATTCAGATACCAATCTAAAACCTTCTGACAGGCGCAATGTTCCAACCGCAAATTTACCTGGGTATCACGGAAAAGGATTGTATTCTGGGCAAGGCGTATTGGTTTATAGTAATAATGGCGAATATGGAGATAAGGCGCTTACACAATTTGATACACCTTCTGGAAGTTTATCAGAATGGGATGGAACTAATTGGAAAGTTATCCGTCGAAATCAGTTCGTTGAAGTGACAGGACCTGGAGGTGTGGAAGGAAATGCAAATCCACAGACAGATGCTATATGGGCAACAGGTTGGGACCATAAATCTATTTTGCTAGGTGTAAGAGGAGCGGGACAATGGACCTTCTTTAGACTACCAAAAGCAAGCCGTAGTTACGATGGTGCTCATGGTTGGAATACCGAGTGGCCTCGTATTCGTAATGTCGGAAAAGAAGGACAGAACGATTATATCATGACTATGCACGGTATGTTCTGGTCATTCCCGGGGACATTTACTAATAACACGACAGCAGGAATACGTCCTAAGTCAGCTTATCTAAAAGTAATTGGTGATTTCACAAGATGGAACGATAAACTTGTCTTTGGTACCGACGATTCTGCGCAAAAGGAATTTTTAAATAAAAGAAAAGCAAAAGGTAATCTAGAAGGACCTGGGCAGTCACATTCCAATCTTTGGTTTACCGATCGCAGTACGATTGATCATTTAGGACCAAACGCCTCAGAAGGTTCAGTATGGCAACAGGACGATGTAAAAGCTGGCGTATATTCCGATCCGATGTTATTTGCTGGTTGGAACAACCGTTCATCATGGATGCGCAATCACAGTGATAAGGCTATTGTACTGACGGCAGAGGTCGATCTGAACGGGGATGGTAAATGGTCTAAAATAGGAGAATATCCCCTAAGAGCAGGTGAAACGCTTCATAAATCCTTCTCCTCAAAAGAGCAAGGCGAATGGATTCGTCTCAAGACAGATCAAGACGCAAAGTTAAGTGCGCATTTTACCTATCACGATGCAGATAAGCGTGAAACAAAAGCGGATAAAATATTTACAGGTATATCTACTGATGGTGAGTTTTCCGGTGGTCTTTTGTACAGTTTGGGGCAAAACCGCAGAAGTTTGGGTCTATTAGCTTATGATTATAATAATAAAGGACAAAAGCAAAAAGTCGGTTATTATGAAATGGATGACAAGTTCAATTTAGTGCCAAAATCCGATGCAAAAACAGAACAAATAATTGAGACAAAGTATAGCATTCCACAGCAGGTTGTCAATATTGAACCATCATCGGCTTTGATTGTCGATGACAAGGGACGTCGTTGGAGATTGCCTTTAGGAGACGACTCTTATACATCATTGACCAATGAAGCTGCTTTGCGTATCTGTCGAGAAGTCGCAACCGAGCGTGATTTATTTAATCTGCACGGAACGTTTTATGAACTTCCGGCAGAAAATGCAGATGGTTATGCAAAAATACGTCCTGTATCATCGCATAATCTCAAGATTAATGATTACGCTTCTTATCGCGGTATGCTGATCATGACGGGACTAGATCTGGATAAAGCAAATTCCAATTCAGAGCACATCTTTGTTTCGACAGATAAAAAAGCTGCGGTATGGGCGGGAGCCATTGATGATCTTTGGAAGTTGGGTAAACCAACAGGGCATGGCGGTCCTTGGTACAAAACTGCCGTTCAAAAAGGAACTTCTTCAGATCCTTACCTGATTGGTTTTTATGACCATAAATCATTAGCGCTCTCGCATAATGCAAAGGGAACCGTAAATATAACATTAGAGGTTGACCCTGGAGGAGATGGTAATTGGATGACTTATAAAACACTAGCGGTGAAAAATGGACAAACACTCAAATTTGATTTTCCGAAAGACTTCCAAGCAAGATGGATCCGTTTTGTAAGTGATCAGAATTGTGAAGCGACAGCTTGGTTAGATTATAAATAATAGGCGTAATTTTATTGTCAGTTATAGGACGATTATCATCCTGTAACTGACAATATAGTTTAAAACAAAATTTATTAATATCCGGAACAAATGGAAATATTAAATGGTATCAGTGCACTCACATTAATTTTTACCGCGTTACTACTGTTGGCCATCGGTTACCGATTTTATGGTCTTTTCATCGCGCAGAAAGTTTTAAGGCTGAATGCTAAAAACAGCACACCTGCTACTGAATTTGCTGATGGGCAGGATTATGTTGTGACCAATAAGAACGTATTGTTTGGCCATCATTTTGCAGCCATTGCCGCAGCGGGTCCATTAGTCGGTCCGGTATTGGCAGCTCAATTTGGTTATCTTCCTGGCACACTTTGGATTTTGATCGGCTGTGTTTTAGGTGGCGGAGTACACGATATGCTCGTATTGTTTGCCTCAATCAGGCATAAAGGACAAAGTTTAGCATCTATTGCTGCTAAAGAAATTGGTCCCACTACTGGGTTAGTTGCTGGCTTTGCCATCCTTTTTATACTCATCCTTACGTTAGCAGGATTGTCCTTAGCCTGTATCAGTGCTATGCATGAGGCCCCATGGTCGCTTTTTACGGTAATTATGACTATGCCTATCGCAATCATCATGGGCTTGATCATGCGCTACCGTAAAGATAGTGTTCTATTTGCAAGTGTCTTAGGAGGTGTATTGCTCATTGCTGGCATCATTGGTGGACATGGTTTGATGCAGATGGAGCAGATCAGCGACTTATTCCACTGGCGTGTTTCTACGATTTCCATCGCCATTGCGGTATATGGCTTCTTAGCATCTGTATTACCTATGTGGTTGCTTTTAGTACCTCGCGATTATCTGTCCACCTATTTAAAAATAGGTACGATCATTATGCTTGCCGTAGGTATTATATTTGTCAATCCGAATATGGAAATGCCTGCTTTGACAAGTTTTATACATGGGGGTGGACCGATTATCGGAGGTCCTGTTTTGCCTTTCATCTTTATTGTTATCGCTTGTGGTGCCATATCCGGATTTCATGCCATTATAGCGACAGGTACAACACCTAAAATGATCGGAAATGAAAAGGATATTCTCTTCGTTGGCTATGGAGCCATGCTTGTAGAAGGTTTTGTGGCTTTGATGGCTTTAATAGCGGCCTGTACATTAGTGCCAGGAGATTATTTTGCAATCAATACACCTGCTCATCTATATGCCGATTTTCTGAAAGCAAACCCTAGTCTGCACATGGTCGATCTGCCTCATTTCAGTGAAAAGATAGGAATTGATCTGCAGGGACGCACAGGAGGTGCGGTATCATTAGCAATAGGAATGGCACATATTTTTAACAGTATCCCATTTATGGATCAGTTCATGGCATACTGGTATAATTTTGCGATTATGTTTGAAGCTGTTTTTATCTTAACAGCTATTGATGCAGGTACGCGTGTTGGACGTTATTTTCTACAGGAAATGATTGGTGGATTTGTTCCCAAGTTTAAAGATAAAAATTGGTGGCCGGGTATTATTTTGTGCAGTTTACTTTTTACGTTCGCATGGGGATATCTTGTATTCACTGGAAATGTGAGTAGTATTTGGCCTTTATTTGGGATCAGCAATCAGCTTCTGGCTGCTTGTGGCTTGATCGTATGTACGACCATGTTGCTACGTATGAACCGGGGGAAATATGCTTTATGTTCCGCTATTCCTGGTGTATTTATGGCATTAATAACATTCTGGGCAGGCTATTTGCAAGTTGTAGATATTTATTTGCCCGCACATGATTATCTCTTAGCAGGTTTAGCAATAGCAGCAATGCTGCTGATGTGTATCGTGTTTGTAGCCGCATTCAGGAAGTGGAATAGTCTCTTAAAAAGTAAGGGCAGTCATGTTGACTATTATGGAGAAACAGTGAAGGAATTAGTGGAAAGATAAGAGGTTTTGATAATTGTAAATCGAGAATACTTTAGAAATGTCAATTGGGATTTTCAAAATTAATTAAAATCCATTCAATAATTTAATCTTGCAATTTAAAAGAAAACTTCCATATCAATTACATATGGAAGTTTTTTGCTCATATAGCTTTTGTATTGTAAAAGACGTTTTGCGGTTGTAGTTATACTTATTCCTCTGTTTTGTCTGAAACCTTTTCGTACTCAAGCGTTCCCAGTTTATCACTTGTGATTATCCTCTTTTTTGTATCAAAATAATCCACATTGAATGGAACAGTTAGTATACTGATTTTGACAGTAAGTATTTTGTTATCATCAGAAAGTTTCCATTTGCCTTTGCGGGAATTTTTACCACTGATTCCTTGAAACTTACCCCCATCCATAAATATTTGGTAGGTTTCTTCTGGAGTCGTTACCTTGCCATCTTTGGTTTGTTTAATAAGTTTCCATTTTCCGATAAGTTCTTTTGAGGTTTGACTATAGCTTAATAAGCCAGTCAAACAAAGAATAAGTGTAAGTAAAGTTTTCATAGATTGAATAAATTGTATAGGCAATTTAAGATTTTTACTTTAATTTTCTTATAAGAATCTTGATATATTTGAATAAGAGATCTTTCAGGTTCTCTTGACTAATAGGAATTCACAGTGTTTTACCGTTGTGAAATGAAGAATTGAAACTGCAGTTTATTTTACCTTAAGTGCAGCTCATGGAAAAGAAACATTTTAAAGGTAATGTTAGAGTGTTTTAAACATCAGCTTATGTCAGCTCTGTGTTTGCTTTTGAGCTTAAAACCATTTATTTGTCCAAGATTAGGTATCTTGCAAGGAAATTTTAAGGTAGAAAATTGTGACGCATCAAGAACGGACAAGTAAAATCAGAAAAGAGATAATAGAGTCTTATAAAGCATTAAAATGTAAATACCCTTTGCTAAAATACCAAAATGCGATCGGACTCAGCATTTTTTTACTCTGTGTGGGCGTGAGTCTACTGTTGGGATATCTGTGGTATATTGATGTTGTTCCAGCTTGGATCTTAATCGTAGTAAATGCATTTTTGTTTGGCGTTTTGCATGAATTGGAACATGATTTAATTCATTACATGTACTTTAAAGGTAATAAAGCCATTCATAATGTGATGTTATTTTCGGTATGGATCCTAAGACCTCTTACTTTAAATCCTTGGTTCAGGCGCACACTGCATTTACATCACCATCGTTTTTCGGGTACCTTACATGATGTCGAAGAAAGAGGTGTTACTAATGGTGAAAAATGGACATTGAAACGTCTTTTGTTTACTCCGGATTTGGTATTAGGAAATTTACTTCGCGTCAGAGGATTATTCTCTGATATTAAACGTGAAGTAGACAATGGCAATTTGAAATTTGAAACTGCTCATAAACTTAAACTGTACGGTGTCTTTGGATTAATTCCTCTGACCATCGTTTCACATCTAATTTTATATTTCTTTGGTGCAGATTTATTACTTGACTTTTTAAATCGAAAATTTGAAATAGGCTTCGTTTTTCCAGCAATGATTAAAGAAATATTAAGCTGGTGCAATCCTATTATCTATATTATCCTATTACCAAATTTATTGCGCCAGTTCTGTCTCCATTTTATCACTTCAAATTTACATTATTTTGGAGATGTAGAAAAAGGAAACGTAATCGAACAGACGCAGATACTAACCGTTTGGTGGACTTATCCATTTCAGATATTCTGTTTCTTTTTCGGATGGACACATGGTATTCATCATTTTGTCGTTAATGAATCGTTCTATGTAAGGCATATCGCCCGTAAAAAAGCACATGAAATCATGAAAGCACATGGTGTCCGTTTTAACGATATGGGAACATTTAGAAGAGCAAACCGTTTTAATGAAATAGGTTAGTTTTTATAAGTCTTGGAATTGCGAATGAAATTGATTGTTGGCGCTTGGATGTAGGTTTTATTGCTGTCTTCCTGTGCCATTATCTTCCTTGAAGCAAACCACTCGATGTCGCTTTCTCTTTCGCTTCTTTTAACTTTTCTTTTTCATTTTTATAATTGTTTTTTAACTTTTCGAGACGTATTTTCTTTTCGCTTTTGCTTAAATAATGATCAGCCTCAATAAGTTTTTTGTCGGCATCATAACGATTTTCCAATTTTTCTAATGCCTCATCTGCCTTGTCGGTCACATTATCTTTAATGGAGGCTCGTTCATCACCATATTTTTCCAACCAGGTTTTTTGTTGTTCTGCAGTTAATACGTTAAAAATTTCTTTCTTATGTTGCAATGCAAGTTCACGTTTCTTTTGTCCCTTTTGATAGCCGGATAAAGATGAGTTGCGGCCAATTGCTTCAAACTTAGCCCCTGTACTTTTATTTATAGCATTAATTTTTTCTTCCTGTTGAAGAGTTAGTCCGAGTTCCTGATCATGTTCCAGACTATCGGTGTATATAGAAGTACTTTCATTTTTTGTTCCATTTTGTTGCGCGCAAGCACTAAAACTGAGGGTGAAAAGAGAGATACCTGTTAATATAGTACGTTTTATCATATTAATTTATTGAACTTGAGTACGTTGAAAATCGTGCCAAACATACCTGATTTAATCTTCAATTAATACAGTTTGCATTGATGGGCGGTAGAGCATGCAAAGAAATGTTATACGGGTTTAGTAAAAGTGGAATCAGTAAATTTTACAAATCAAACTCAAAATACCGTAAAATACCAAACCCAACTTTTGCTCATCTTTGTATTGTCCTTTCGATAGTAGATATTTAAGTAGGGCGGAAAACAAAAACGTAGATTTCAAGATTTAATCTACAAACAACATGCATATATGAAAAATTTAAAAAATATATTTTTAGGATTGACAGCCATGACAACATTAGTAGCCTGTAACAATCCAGGAAATAGTAAAACAGAAACCATGACAGCACAACAAGACTCGACTCACAATCACGAACATACTTATGCCTGTACGATGCACCCTGAAGTAACAGGACATAAAGGTGAAAAATGTACCAAATGCGGTATGGAATTACAGCCTATTCATAAGGCAGATGCCGCGAAGCTATCGGTTAGTATTTTAGCTTCACCGCAGCCTATAGAAGCCGGAAAACCAACAGCACTTTCGATCTCGATAAAAGAGAATGAGAAAAATGTAGCATTAGAAGAAGTACATGAAATGAAAATGCACCTCTTGGTAGTAAGCGAAGATTTATCCTGGTTTGATCATATTCATCCCGAAGAACAGCTGGATGGTAGTTATAGTGTGAAAGAAACATTTCCCGCCGCAGGCAACTACCTGCTGTTTACAGATTACAAACCTAAGGGATTGGCTGGAGAAGTTGCGATGAAGAAACTTGAAGTAACAGGTACTGCGGGTGCCACTTCTTTTGAATTGAATCCAAAAGCAGTTTCAACAATAGCAGGATATACCGTTACTTTGATTAATGCTAATGATCTAAAAACAAATTATACACAGGATCTGCAATTCTCAGTCGAAAAGAATGGCAAGAAACTCGTGGAAAGCGATTTTCAAAATTATTTAGGAGCAACGGCTCATATTGTTATGATCGGAGCAAAAGATAAAGATTTCCTTCATATCCATCCGGTATCAGACAAGCGCTTTCCGATATATGCGCAAACCAATATTAAAAAAGCGGGAGTATACCGCATGTGGGCGCAGTTTAAAATTGATGGACATGTGCATACAGCAGATTTTACGGTCAATGTAACAGAGGGAGCAAAAGGTGCTGGTGAAGGAAAAAACCATGGACATCAACATTAAATGAGCATAAATAATTAATGTAAGAATGCCTAACTTATTAATTAAAGTTAGGCGTTCCTTTTTATAATAACTTTTTAATCGCTATCTACAGTCTTGATAGTCTGTTAACTTAGTTTAATGGTAATAGACAAAGTTGTGTTTTTGTTAAACAGAAGTAAGGTGTTTTTAGACTTGATTTGGCAACACATTTTTATATAAATTTTAGGTGAAATGAAGACACTTGAAAGGTGTAAGGATTGAAATATCAAGGAAAAATTTTATTAGCGGTATTGTTAAAAATGCCTTTAAAAATTTTAGTGTAAAAATTTCGTAAGAAAAATATAAATTTGTTCTGAGAAATAATGCTTCTCTATCAATTCTTAAAATCATTCTATGAAAACATTTAAATTATTCCTTTTCTTTTGCTTATTTGGTGCCGCATCATGCTCAGATAAAGAAGAAAAAAGTGTTGTAGATTGTTTGGGTGACGCTATTTTAACCAGTATCGACCATTTAGCTTCAGCTCAAAATTCATCATTAATTAATTTTGAAGTGAAATATTCAGGGAATTATACACTTGACAGCACTGTTAAATGGGATTTTGGAGACGGAAAACAACAAACTGGTACAGGTAAAACCATAAGTCATACTTATACAGCTCCAGGTACTTACCATGTTATCGGAAAAGTTAGTGTAAATAATGGTGGATGCATTCATGATGTTAAGGAAACAGTTGTTATACCTCAATAATTATTTTAAGAACGTAAAAGCTATTTATTCATAATTCCTTTGGATATTATCAATTCATAGCGGTTGAGATTTTTTTTTATGTAGTTTATTTTTAGGAATTACGCAAGAACTAATAAAACAAAAAATCTGGAAAACCCGATATATAAGCAAAGCCATTCTTTTAAGAATGGCTTTGCTTATATATCCCATTGTGACTTTGAATAAGTTCTAATCAAATCTCTCCGAAAACAAAAGAGATCGTGACATTTACGCTATTTTATGATTACATTTCAGCACTAACATCATCTTTCTTTTTGTTCATTTTTACTTCGAGATAAGGATTGTGATACTGTTTGTAAAACAATTTCTTGTCATCTCTATAGCTAGAAATAGCGCCCAGTTTATGCATTAATTTGATGTAATACCATGCGAGATCTACCTGATGAGGTTTGAAACCACTGCGTGCACTTTTAGGAAATAAATGGTGATTATTATGCCATTCTCCTGCCACAATTCCGGGCCATACCTGGTTGATAGATTTGTCATTCACACTGAAATCTGTGCCTTCCTTTTGTTTATCTTCTCCTTTGGCATGACCTTCATAGTTAAAAGTACGGACACCAATTCCCCAGAAAGCTGCCGCACCAAACAAACTGCAAGCAAGTGGATGACCGCCTATTAGGAAAAATACAGTGTACCAAAATGCCCAGTTTAATAATGATGCTACTATAGCATAAACAGGAGGTACATATGATCCCCATTTTTTATATTGATGATAAGAGTTCGCTGGTACACCCGTATGTGACATCAAAGATTTTACTCTGTTATAATCCTGCTCATTTAGGTTCTTAGATATCGGCTGATGATTAACATCCGCCAGGAAACAATAAAGAAATCCGGCTTGGGCGTTATAAGGATCACCCGGCTGATCTGATTTTGCATGATGTACGTGGTGTGATATGACATATATCTCTTCAGGAATAACACTGATCGTGAGATTTTGGGTAATAAATCGCCAAAAAGGATTTTTAAATTTATAGGCCCCATGCGTACAATAGCGGTGGTGCCAGATCGTTCCATGGGTTCCCATGATGATCATGCTGTATACAAAGGCCGCCAGGACTGTCCACCAGGTCAGGTAATTCGTTAAAAAAATAAAGAAAAATGGAATGAGGCAGGCAATCTTGAACCAGCTAAAAAAAGGAAGCCAATTTCGACGATCCTTAAAGATATTAAGTCTCTTAAAGAACTCAGTAATGATTTCTTTGTTACTCGGCTTAATTAGTTTGCCCGTCGCGTCTTGCCACCCATAGGAAGGAAGTTGTAGCACATGATCTAAAAATGACATGTTATTAATAAATTTATAGTTTAGTGTGATAATAAATACATTTTTCAATGCAAATCAATCGCAATGATAATAAATATTTAAAATATATACAATTGAAAAATAGTTGTGCGAATCGATAAATGAAGGGACTTATTTGGTCAATATTGGAATTGATCTGTTGATGTAATTAATGCAAGTATAATCTTTTGGAAATTAATCACAAGTACATGGTAAAGACCATTTTTGGCGTGGTTGATGAAAATGATTTATGATGGGAGGGTACATTTAAAAAATGTAGTTAATTAGCACAGATGCTAATCACTACATCAAAATACCGAGAATTAAGATAATTCCCGAATTCTTTTATCTTGCTATGCGCACATTAAATGCGTTAACACCTTTTTGACCGTTTTCTACTTCGTAAGTAACTTTTTCGTTTTCGCGGATATCATCCATTAAACCTGTTGAATGTACAAATACATCCTGACCACCGTTTGCTGGTGTAATAAAACCGAAACCTTTAGTAACGTTAAAGAATTTTACTGTTCCTTCTTGCATTATATTATTGTTTTTATTATAAATTATTTAATTCTGAACTCCTGTAAAAGACATGAAACATGACTTTCAGAAGTTAATCGATCTGCTAGAAAGAAAAAGAATGTGTGTAAATTGAAGGTTGATCGGAGTCAAGCTCTAAGAGTACTGCGCACTTTTTATGAATAACAAAAATTAGCAATTAATATGCGAAGACAGTTATCATAGGATGTATCCTACTATTTCTAATAACCGCAATTACTGCTTGATTCTATGACAAAGATAAGTATAAATTATTTTAAATCAAAATATTTTTTCAAAAGTCATTAATTTTTATTTTCGGTAGAATATTAAAACTGTAGCTCAAATTAATGAATACTGAAAGGTTATAGAGTCAGAACCTGTAAAATACTAATATACCAGTCCACTTTCACCAATTCCGATCCAGGCATATATGGTATTCTCTTTTATGAAAGGATTATTGTTTTAATTCAGATTTTTCAGCTAAACCTTTTCTGTGATTACTAATTTAGAGATCAATTCATCATATTCTATAGAGCGAGTCCGTTATCTGTGGAAGTGATTTTTTATTGAATTGAAAAACCATTGTGAAAGGCTTATGAGTTTTATGCTCATAAGCCTTTTATTATTAGTTCCTTTTTATCATTAATTAGTAAAGCCCCAATTCAGCTATAGCGGCATTTCCTGTCCCATCCCAAGAGGATTTAAGAATAATTTTAAATGATTTTACGCTATGCTCGCTGTTGAAGTGAAAGTACTGAGGGCCTTGGCTATATATCGTTTGAAACTCGCCTGCTGAAGTAAAGTTTGTACCATCATCACTTATCTGCACCTCAAAGTTCTTACTATGTCTATAAGCACCTGGGCGAGCGTGATACACAAGTCCTTTCGCTTTTACAGCAGTAGATCCAACATTGATGGTGAGCGAATGCGGATAAACAGTTGCATTGGAAGACCAACGTGAATGCCAATAGCTCATTAAATTCTGGTCAATAGCTGCCACTGCCTTTCCTTCTCCAGATTCTTCAGAGCTAAAAGCATCAATAGACCAATCAGCTTTGCTAAGCTCCGTTCTTGTGCTGATGTTGAGAACGGGCAGGTTATTAACAAACCGGTATGAATAAAAGGCATTAGAAAAGATACCATTTTCATGGATCAGGAAAATTTTAATTTCATAATCTTCATTGTTTCGATAGGTGAAATCAGTTACCGGCATTTCCAGATAAAACCGATTCCCATTTAAAGGTTTCGTAGCAAAGCTTACGGCATTGTAATCCTTGTTGGTTCCGATACCTTCGTTGTTGACTTGCGGATCATTGTATACCGCAATGCCTGTAATAGGTATGTCAGTCTCATATTTCCCCGACAAAATAATTGCACCCTTAGACTGATCGTAATTTCCGGTGATCTCTGTAATCCGTGCTTTTGCCGCACCGTAGTATTCTTTCTGTTCCTTATTGAACAGCTGGTTTACGGACAGCATTTCACAGTCGGCAGGAGTTAAAAAAGTAGGTTTTGTTCCTAACGTATAATTACCGATATGCATCATAGACGATCCTTTATTAGGATCATTTAGTTCACTTACAGTCTGCATATTGTGCGGTAGATTGAGTGCATGGCCGAGTTCATGTAGTAGACCGCCATAGTACAATCTGAACCATTTACCTTTATCAGTTTTGTCGTCCATGTTTTTCATTTCCATGTCTTCGTAATCAAGTACAAAACAGGTTCTGTTTTTGCCATACGTAGCTCCATGGTAAGGGGGGCCGGTAGGTTCTCCAGAAACTTTGAAGCTATACCGTGGCACAATATTAAGAAAGTGATCGCTTAATCTTTCCTGCGGATGTGCTTTGTAATATGCTTCTATTTCATCCCAGATCGGTTTTGCTCCTCCCTCCAGGGTATATTGACTTGATGTTTTTGTACCGTAAATAGTTGTTATCCGCACTTTAGTTTTCTGGTCATTGGTTAATAGACCAAAGGTCTTGTCATATGAATACAGTTTCATTTTGTCGTGAAACCACTGTTGACCCCAGAGCATCATTTCATCCAATCGCTTTTCATAGCCTACAAGGGTGTCCAAATCTTTAGGAACAAAATAAACAATATTGAGATTGTAGGGACGATCGGCTTTATCCGTACCGGATCTTGAACCCGATTCCCGCTTGTTTACTTCTATAGGCAATTCAGGTTTTGGAGATGGAGATTGCGGTAATGTAGTCGTTTTCGAACAACTCAAAAATAGTACAAGCCCAATCGCTTTTAATAATAAATGGTATTTCATAGTTAATAACGATATATATTTATCTCTCCTAAATTGGTTGATGCTGCTGTACTGGTATTTCCGACGGTCATGACAATTTTGATAAACTGCCAATATCCATGTTCTACAGGATATTGTTGAAAAGCCTTGTTTGCAGGATCAAATACCAGATCTTGGCCGAGCACAGTCCACTTAGTACCGTCCTTGCTTGCTTCAATATTGAACTTGGTAAATCCATTAGTAGTATTCTGTCTAGCAGAAAGATCGATACGTGTCACATAAGATTCTTCTTTCATATCAATCTGTAACCAGTGCGGAAATTTGTCTGCTGTTCCTTGCCATTTGGAGTGCCAGTAAGTATTGACATTGTTGTCTATAGCCTGTTGCGCCCGTCCATTGGATGATCCTTCCCCCACTAATTCTTCACTATTTGCTGTAATGCTCCAATTAGTTTTGCTAATCGCGACCTCTTGCAGTTGACTAGCGATTAGAAAAATTGTTTTATTTGAACCGATCTTATAACCATTAGCCATACTGACACTTATTGGCAACATATAGTCTTTTTTCGGATCAAATTTGCTGGAGAAGTAGTCAACTGATAAATAATCTGAATGTAATTCTCCAGCCTTTATAATCGTATTGTAATTGCTGATTTTGTATGCATCTGCGGGAAATACTTCATATGGCGTCAGTCCCGCCTTTGTTCGACCGCTGTTAACACTGTCCAATGCACGCTGGTCAATAGCGAATTCTACTGCTATATCTTCTGCGGGTACGCCGACTGCTCCAAATGAGGCGTTGAATTTAAAGGATCTAGCTTCATCCGTAAACGGAAAAGTTACTAACGGCTGATCTTTCCCCGTAAATCTGGCAACATATATGGAAGCAGCATTTTTATCTGTGATAGCTTCTGTATAAGCGCTTGGTGCTTTCTCACAGGAAAGTGCGAGGAAACACAAACCAATACTTAAAATATTTAAAAATTTCATATCATTATTCATTAATATCCAGGAAATTGCACCAATTGTTTATTTCTGTCCATTTCGTCCTGTCCATGTGGATAGAAGTAAAATTTACGTTGCCATACTGCTCGTCTGAAGGCTAGCGTTCGTTTATGAAATTGTGGATCGGATAATGATGTTCCAGCATCGACATTCATGCCGTAATAAGCTCCTCCTTGTATAAAACCTTGTTTTTCGGGAACTTTCCAACGGCGGACATCAAAATAGCGGGTACCATTTTCATAACAGAGCTCCACGCGTCGTTCGCGCCAGATGTGAGCTCTCACCACCGATTTGTCTGTATCTGTAATATTAGAAAGCCCGCCACGGTTGCGTACAGCATTGAGGTATTTTAAAATATTCGGATTTCCTGGGTCACTTTCATTCAATGCTTCTGCATAATTCAAGTACAGTTCTGCCAGTCGGATCAGCATAGCAGGTCTGTTTACACGTATAGATGGACTAAAGCTAAAGGTCGGATGTACATTCTTTCGGGCAGTATAACCTGTTTTTGGCCAGTTCCGTGTTTCTCCAGCTTTACCAGAGTTACCCGTATAGAAAAATTCAACACGAGCATTGTTACTGCCTGATTTCGGAACACCAATGGTCGGAGCACCATTAAAGGTTACATACGCATAAAAACGAGGTTCCCTGTTGGTGTACATGGTGTTGGTGCCTGAAACGTAATAATCAGTAGCCGTTGTTGTATACGTGTTTTCATTATAACCGCCACCACCGATTTCAGAACCATCTTTCATACGGAAATCGTCGACTAGCTCCTGTACAACTGCCATTCCGTTCCAGGCAGTTCCTTGCACCGATCTAGGTGCCGCATGGTTTTCCCAACCTGTATAATCATTGGAAGTCCGTATCCATATTCCTTCGTCTTTCCATCCATCCCAGAATAGATTCCGTGACGATAGAAATGCGGCTTTAAAAGGATCTGCATCATTGACTTTGTATAATTTTTTGCCATTTCCTTCTGCCAGATCAATGGCTTGTTTTGTCATCTGCGCTGCAGTGGTCCAGCGCTGTGGATCTGCAGTCTGATTGAAGAGCTGCTTGCCGTCGAGATTCAGGAAGTCAGCCAATTCTGTGTTGCCATTAAATAACGGACTGGCATGGAATAGAAGAATCTGTGATTCTACCGCTGTTGCTATCATCTGATTAATTCGGCCTACTTTCGTCGGATCAACAGTTGTTGTGCCGTTAGCAAAATTATTCACGGGCAATTTTTCTTTCGCTTCAGCTATCTCTTTTAAAACAAAGGCTACACACTCATCCCAGGAGCTGCGCGGAATCTGATAGTTATCCTGAGGCCCACCTGACTGGAGAGGTAAAATGGCAACAGGGCCGTACTGTTTCATCATGACCCAATAGTAGTAGGCACGTAAAAATTGTGCTTCTCCCTTATATTGACGGATGATCTCTTCACCATTGTTCAGGTTTCTGATTTCTGCGTTTTTATCAATATTTTCAAGAAAAATAGAAGCGAGACGGATTTTTTCATAAAATCCCAATCCTCCCATATTAACCGAAGTTCCATTCAGTGCACCACTGTTCATTCCGGGATTATCCCAGTTGCTGATATCGAGTTCGTCGGTTGTCACGGAAAACCAGTAATTAGAACGTTGTGACCATGGATCATGGATCGATGTGTATAGTCCTGCAAGCCAGCGTTCTGATTGTCCCCGATTTGTAAATACACCGTCTATGGTGACGATATTATCCGGAATGGAGTCGAAGAACCCCTTTTTGCAACCGGTTACTGATAGCATCGTAACAATTGATGCTGCCATAAAATATTTTTTCAGTTTCATGATTGTCATTTTTATTTAAAGTTGATACGTAACCCAACATTGTAAGTCGTAATGTTGGGGTAGGAGGCTCCGCGACCATCACCCAGTTCAGGATCCCAAAATTTCCATTTACTAAGGGTCCAGAGATTCGTACCATTGGTGTACAATCTTATCTTCTGGATTGACCATTTTTTCATAAAACCGCCATCAAAGGTATAGCCAAGCTCTGCACTTTTTAAACGGATATAATCTGCGCGCTGTATCCACCAGGTTGAAGTCTGATAATTGGTGGTTAAATCCTGATTAGTCGATAGTCTTGGGTAGAATGGTCTTGGATTCGGATTCTCCGGTGTCCATCTGTCCAATACTTGTTCGTACATATTACCCCAGGTTGGTCCCTGAGAAAATGGGGTCGTTGCATATCCCGATGCATAGTTGAAATCGACCTGTCCAGCTCCTTGAAAAAATAGAGCAATATCAAAACCGCTGACGCCAGCTCCTATATTAAGACCATAAACAATTCTTGGTACAGCGCCATATCCGATAGCCGTCTGGTCATCACCGTTAATAATACCATTGCCATCCAGATCTTTATATCGGATATCTCCCGCACGTGTGTCACCTGCTTGGGTCGCAGCATTGTCTACCTCATCCTGCGATTGAAACAGTCCCGTCGCAATGTATCCAAACCGCTGACCGATGGGACGTCCAATGCGATCCAGATACGGATATTTCCAGCGTGCATTTCCATCTTCGACCACCTCGTTCTGATTGTAATTAAATGATCCTCGGAAGCTGATAAAATTCTTCACTGCGAAATTTTTCGTGTAGTTTAGACTGATATCAATTCCTTTGTTTTTGGTTCGACCCACATTTCCCCAAGGTAGGTTCTCATAGAGGAATCCAGAGTTGAACGGGATGTAAGTAGAAGGAGTCAATATATTTTCACGACGTTCCTTAAATAGTTCGACAATCAGTTCCAGATCTTTGTTTAAAAAGTTCATTTCCACCCCTAAGTTTTGTCGATAGGATGTTTCCCATTTCACATCACCACCGATCAAGGTCTCTTTGTAACCCGTATATCCGATCGTACTTCCAATATCGCCAAAGGTATAGGACGAACCATTCCCCAAAGTGGAAAGATATAAGAAACGGTAATTTGGATCATTCAATGCCGCATTACCCGATAGTCCGTACGTATAGCGTAATTTAAAGTGACTAACAACAGATTTTATAGGTTCAAAGAAGGACTCGTTGGATACAATCCAGCCCAGTCCTCCTGAAGGAAAAAAGCCAAAACGTTTACTGGGTACGAATGCATCGGATCCGGAATAAGAGAAGTTCCCTTCCAGGAAATAACGATTACTGTAGCCGTACGTAGCTCTACCTACAAAGTTGCGCTGTCTGTATGGTATTGCTGCTTTATAGCCAATATCGTCCACACGCGATTGCGCATCGCTAAAATCAGACTGGTTGAAGAGGAATAGACCTGACACATCATGATCACCAAATTTACGTGCATAATTGATAGCTGTTTCCGTGTAGATTCGTCTATCGGAGAATCGGCTGATCCCGAAGTTAAGATCGTTTGTTCCTTCGTATGCAATTTGGGTGAGCAACTCTCCGGCATCGTCACGTCCTGTGGCAAAATAAGTCTGTGGTGTTCTTCCACGGCTCGTCGTTGAGTTGGAATTGACATCAAAGGCAAACATGGTCGAAACCCGAAGGCCTTCGGTTACAAAGTCAAGTGCCTGTTCGGCCTTGATATTTGAGCGGAGCACGTTTGTAAAAATAGTCCGTACTCCAGATTGGGTCAGGAACATATAAGGACTGGGAATGGATCCCTGTAGCTGTGGCCACTGCCCATTGCTGTATCGGGTTGGCATGGTATGTGGCGGAGCCTGCGTAGCTATTGCGAAAATGGTATTGACACCATAGTTTGGTTCATTGTAATTGGTAATATATCCGTTTGCTCCAAAATCCAGTTTCGTGGTCGGCGTAAGCTTCAGGTTGAGATTACTGGTGAAATTAAAGCGATCTAGTTTAAGGACTGAATTGAAGCTTTGTACTTCATCTTGTTTAAACATCCCCGTTTCGCCGAAATATCCGGCAGATAAATAATATGAAGCATTTTCGGAACCTCCATTGGCATTTAAAGTCGCGCGTCTGTTTTGCCCATATTCTTTAAACAGTTCTTTATACCAATCTACATTTGGATATAAATCTGGATCAGTTCCATCCTTATGTAGATTTATACGCTCATCTGTATAGAGTGCTGTGCGGCCTCTCATAGTCAATCCTTCGTTATAAAGTTGCATGAAAGTTGGACCATCCAAGAATTTTGGTAACTCTGTAAATTTATTTATTGCCTGGTTGACTTCGGCGTTTATCTGTGGTTTTCCTATTTTTCCTTTTTTAGTATTAATAATGATAACACCATTTGCACCCCTTGTACCGTAGACAGCAGTAGCAGATGCATCTTTAAGCACCGTAAAGCTTTCTACATCTTCTGGATCTATGTTGTTTATGGATCTATCAGGTACTCCATCTACCACTAAAAGAGGTGAGCGTGGACTAGAACCAAGTGTTGCAATACCCCGAATAAAGATATCTGCCCCATCTGCACCGGGAGCTCCTCCTCTTTGGTAGGCAACAACCCCAGCAAGCCTTCCTGCAATTGCATTGGTAAGATCTCTGACTGGTAGTTTCAGCTCCGCGGGTTTAATCGTGGATTGTGAACCAACCAGACTTTCCTTCTTTTGTGTTCCGAATCCGACTACAACTACTTCTTCTAGACCTTGGGTGTCATTCTGAAGGGTGATGTCGAGCTTATTATCCGTTACATTTTGAACCTCTTGTGTAAGAAATCCTATGGATTTAAAGATGAAAGTTTGTCCCGGTTCAACAGAAAGTATATAACGCCCATTTTGATCGGTTATCGTCCCGGTGCCGGTTTTTCCTTTAATGGTGACGGAAACACCTGGAAGTACGTTACCAGCAGCATCTTTGATTATACCTGAAACTTCAATTGTTTTTTGGCTTACATAGTTTAAAACCCCATTCTCTCCTTTTGCGATCGGAGGGGTTAACATGAGTATACCCATTAAGGTAGGAACAAAGGAAAATCTTCGTCCAAATTTCAGCCCATGCGAGAGTAAATCAAGTCTCTTGCATCGATTTTGTTCGATATTCATTATTTTAGATTAGTGGTTAAATATTTGGTTATTTGATTTGGAGGTTAGGGTTTAGGAGCCCTAGCCGTTGTATGCTCATAATTTTTTTGTCGTCCTCCTTCTTTAAATGGTTATTAATTTTTAATTTATTATAGGGCAGTGATTAATAATACCACACTGCTTCGCTTAGCGCTTACTTGCGGATTAAAACCGACTTTATGTAAAAAATCGCCTGAATAAATTGCGTTACTGTCGATCGGTGACTTTTCCCCTGGAAAAAGGTTGACTTCGATTATTTTATATTTTTTACTTGGATCGAGCCCTTGCATTTTGATCGGTTTGGCGATTGTGGTTGCATAAGTGATGGGCATATGGTAATTGAGCACCACTGCTGTGTCTTTTTTACTGTCGACGTAGCTTAAAGAAGCAACCTTGTTTTGATAAGGATCTTGTAAACGATAGAGATCTCCCCGCCAGATGAGATGTTTTAAATTGTCATATTGCTTGATCGCATGTTGCGTAAATAATAATTCGTCGGGTTTTAACTCTTCCACTTTAATATCAAAACCAAGCTTTCCCATAAGTGCAACGTCGATTTTAAATTTGATAGATTGGTTCCCCATGTCCGTAACATGGTTATCTACACTTATTGACGGGAAATAATACGAATATTCCCACTGCATGAAAATGCGGTCATAGGCATTGGTATTGTCGCTGGGCCAGAATTCGGTAAAATACTTCAAGGCGCCGTAATCCACACGCGAACCTCCTCCTGCGCAGAGCATCATCTGCAGATTCGGGTGCTTTGACCTCAAGCGTTCCAGAATAGAATAAAAACCCTGGACATAGTTGATATAGAAATGATTCTGGTTTTTTAGTGTCGCAGAATGGGCGTTGTAGATGAGTGAATTGCAATCCCATTTTATAAAAGCAAGTTCTGGAATTTCCTTAAAAATATTTTCAATCGTCTGAATGATAAAATATTGCACCTTTGGATTGGAAAGGTCCAATACAAGCTGGTTACGCATATAATATTCCGGAAGTTGCGCATGTTTTACCACCCAGTCCGGATGTTTTTCATAAAGTTCACTTTTGGGGCTTATCATTTCGGGCTCGAGCCATAGACCAAATTTTACACCTTTGCCATTTGTCTCCTGGACAATCTTCCCTAAGCCGTGGGGAAGCTTTTGTCTATTTGCTTGCCAATCTCCCAGTGCTGCGTTCGCCGCATTTCGGGGATATTTATTACCAAACCATCCGTCATCGAGAAGAAAGACATCAACCCCGATCTCCTTGGTATCAGCAACCAGACTTTTAAGTTTATCTTCATCAAAATCAAAGTAAGTTGTTTCCCAGTTGTTCAAAAGTGTGTAACGTTCACCTTGACCATGTGCAATTTGATATTTTCGCGCCCAATTGTGCATATTTCTGCTTACCTGTCCACGGCCTTGATCTGAATAGCTGTAGACAAAAGCAGGAGTGGTCAGCGATTTGCCTTTCTCTAGCGTATAAGCAGAAGCGAAGTTATTGATCCCAGCTGTTACGCGCAGGTAGTATTCGTCAAAAGTCTCGAAATCGATTTTGAAATTACCGGACCAGGCTAAGCTTCCCGCAATCACTTCACCGGTTGTTTCGGTAGCCTGTTGATCTAGCGATAGCATAAAACTTGACGAATGCAGCAAATTGTTTCGGGTACCGAGTTTAGAGTCCAAAGTGTAGATTCCCGACCCAAGTTTTTGATCTGCAGAAAGCATCTCTTTTCCCCAGCCGCTATGATGGCTTTTTAGATGAAAAGAATTTGCGGTGAGGGTTAAATTTGCAGAGCCAAATTTGTGCAGGGTGACGTCGCCTTTTTCATTGTTCTTAATTTCAGACCATTGTTCAATCACATCTTCAGCAAAATAAGCTCTGTAATAGAGGACAACCGACAGTTTGTATCTGGGATCGATAAGAATGATTTTGGTCAACCTGCGATTACTATCTATTTGCTCAATCTGATGACTAGAATACTGGAGAACAAGAGCATTATTACCATCCGCATGTGTTAACGCCAATGCCGGTTCAAGGAGATTTGTAGTTCCAGAAGAGACATAGGCAAGTCTCTGGTTAAAAAGATCGTCGTTTCCGGGTTTAAATTTATCAAGGCTCTGAATAGCACTATATTCATCATGAAGGAGCTTTTTTCCAAAGTAGGTCGATAAAAGCTGTCCCTCTTTAGTGGTTTGAAGACAAAGTACAGTGTTTCCAGTCTCTATCTTTAAGGTCTGCTGTGCCAAAAGTTTACTCATAGTTGATAGCAATAAAATTATAATCGGGGTTACGTGAATTGATTTCATCTGTTATTATTTCGATCTCGATTTTTGGTTATTTCTGAATATAGGGCACTGTGGATAAGTCTTGAAAATCCGTGTCATTAATCCATCCCCAGTTCAGTTTTTTATCATGATTTAAATATCTTTCGTAAAAGTTTTCATTTCTGCTGTCTCCATATTTATATAGTTCGAATACATCTCCATGGCCTAGGATTCTTGGATCCTGTTGTTCCCGCAATTTTGTGAAGAGTAATTCTTTCATGTTTCTGTACTGCTTGCTATACGAGCTATCGCCCATTAGATTATGCAGGCACTCCGGATCCGTTTGTAGATTATAAAATTCCTCCTGTGGGCGTTTTCCAAAAGACCATTCCCAAAAAAAGGCTTCTTGTGGTGTATGTACCTTTCTAAGGATTACTGATTTTGTTGGACTACCGTCGGTATTCGGATATCCCGTTTCGGGATTTCCTGCCGGCCATCGCTCAGGTTTAAAATTGTGAATATAGAGCATGTTGTCTTGCACTATTCCCCGGATAGGATAACCCTGATCGTGGGGGCGTCCTATGTCATGACGTTCTTTTCCGATCAGTACAAAGTTGTCACGGTTTTCTACAGGATCATTTTCCAAGATAGTAACTAGGCTACTTCCTGTGATAGGTTGCATATTGGTGTTTTGCTGCTCAATATGAGCGAGCTCTAAAAAAGTAGGGGCAAAGTCTATAAAACTCATATAGCTATCTACCGTGCGCCCTGGAGACTGAATACCATCGGCCCACATCATCGCTAGCGGTAAGTGGTTGGAGTATTCGTAAGCTTGGCCCTTTACTCTAGGGAAAGACATACCGTTATCACTGGTGACAACAATTAGTGTGTTATTTAATTCACCAATTTCTTGAAGCTTGTCTAGCATTTTTCCGAGTTGCAGATCGAAGTATTCAATTTCGAAAGCATAATCCAGAAGATCCGTTCTTACGGAGTCATTATCAGGAAAAAAGGAGAAAATATCTTTTTGCTTTAAATCAGTTATTTTTTTGTTTCCTTTAATCGTTCCTGACCCATATTCATATCCCCGATGAGGCTCAAGTCCACCATACCAAAAAAAGAAAGGCAGCTTGTTATCTTTCTGCTCGGACAAAAAGGCTTCAAAATTGGCGGCATAGTCCACATTGCTGATATTTGGAGTTGGGGGCAATGTTTTAATCGTATTGTATGGCCTGATAAGCAGATCTCGGTTTTTTCCATGGGCATCTTTTGTTACTGCTGGGGCAAAACCTTTACCTGTATAGGCCACCTGATATCCGTTTTTTGCTAAGACCTCAACGAAGGACACAAACTTTTGAGGAAAGTGTGGCCAGTGGTTGGCGGCTTCTTCGAGTTGCCAGGAATTGCGGCCTGTCAAAATATTAGCACGAGAAGGGGCGCATTTGGCATTATTGGTATAGGCACGTGTAAAAAGAAGACCATTTTTTGCAATGCGGTCAAAATTAGGTGTTCTTACCCAGTTACAGCCATATATTCCCATATGTTTATAAGTAACGTCATCCATGACGGCAAAAAGAATATTCGGCTTTTTTGCCGGTATTGAAGACGATTTACATTGATATAATACACTTATAACTAAGAGTATGTGGAACATATGGAATTTCTTCATTAATCCTGGTAATTTGGTTATAATTAATAGGGTTAGGTCTGTAACAAATATGGTCCGAAAAAGGGAAAGTGATGTTCGATAAATCTGTTTGTTTTGTGTGTCGTTTTTGTTTGTAGCACCGAACATATTGGCTCTTTTCCAGCCTTTAGACATACTTAGGAGGTGATTTGACAGATTTGTCTACTAAATTTCATAAAACCATCTACAGTCTGATATAATTTTATTTTTCTGTTTGGGCCTCAAAATGATATCTTTACAACAACAAAACCTATTTTGAGATGTTGCCTATTTCGATACGAATTATAACCGATCTGCTTTCTTGTAAACGACTCTTATTTTTTGGTTGTATGATGTTCATGCTTGTTGCGACAGCTCGTGGACAAAACCAAAGTAGCTTCACTCAGATATCTCGTGTTTTCGATGTAATGTCCCGTACAGCGACCGATTCATTAGGTTTTATGTGGATCAGTGATCAAGATGGACTGTATAAGTTTGATGGTTATGGATTTAAGAAAATTGCCTTTACACAGATATTTGGTGCAGATTTTAAAAATAGAAGTACCAGTTTATTTGAAAAAGACAAGCGTGGTAATTTTTGGATGGCGACAGATAATGGGGATCTTGTTAAAATGGCTCCAAATGGCCGTATAGTTAATTATTCCACAGCTACCGGACGAATTGTATTTCGGTGTGCCGTTTCAAATCAGAATGCTGTTTTATTTGGGAGCACAACAGGTGAATTATGGACGATGGACCTGCAGACCGATAAACTGAAAAGAATAGTTAAATTTCCGCCTACCAAATATGGAAGTACCGCTGTCCAGGATATGACGCTGTCAGAGAAAGGTGATCTCTATATTTCAACAGTAGCAAATGAGATCTATGTATATGCTGTAGCTCAAAAATCATTAAAGAAATTGAACCTACCGATACAAGGCGGGGCCGTTGAAAAGTTATTTTTGGTCAATGATAATAGAAATAGATTATGGATATCAACGGAGTACCACGGGCTTTTCTGTTATGACCCAATGAATTCGCATCTGCAACAGTATGGTGAGCGGGGAGATAACCATAAAGAGTACATGATGTATCGAACTATTCATTGTGATCGGGAAGGGATAATTTGGCTCGGGACAGATGGGTATGGGTTGCGCCGGTTAGATCCCAACTCAGGAAATATAACGGCATATCAACACCAGATCGGTAATGTTTATTCATTAGGTAACAATACAGTTCGTTATATCAATAATGACGACAACGGTAATATCTGGTTAGTATTAAAAGATGGTATTACTCAGGTACTGGCTTATAAGCAATATCCTATCCAGAATTATAGTGGCCTACCTGCCCATGTTCCTCATCGTGTGATATCGATTCTTAAGACACAAGATAAATCTTTATGGATAGGTTCGGATGGTCTTGGGCTTAGTCACATAAACGCAAATGGGCTACGAAAGCATTATGATGAACAGAATGGTTTTAAAGGTCGCTTTATACAAGCGCTGGCAGAAGATAAACTCGGGTATGTATGGATCGGTACATATCAAAATGGACTTCTTCGGTATTCAAAGACAAACAATTCTTTTGTTGAAATACAACTTGGACGCTCTCTGGGCATCCCATTTTTAAAGGATTTTCGAAACATTTTCGTGGATTCCAAAGGAAGAATCTGGATCAGTTCAACCTATGGTATACACGTTCTTAACTCTGAGGCCAATGTACTTGCGACCTTTCCGTACAGTAACAGAGGTGATAATGGCACTGTTGCAGATGCAGTCTTCGAGGATAGACATGGACAGCTGTGGATTGCTTTTAGTCAAGGAATCTTGACCCGATTTATGGAAGACCCTCATAGTCTTGGTCAATCTACCTTTCAGACGGTTGATTATCATCAATGGGAAAATAAAGCTCCACGATATTATAGTATAACACAGATCTGCCAAGACAAAACAGGTTTGCTATGGTTTCGTTGTGACGGTGGTTTTATGATCCGCTTTAATCCTGAAAAAGAAACTTATCAAAGTTTTGAAAACCATGTCGGGCTCCGTAATACGGTCATCGTATCGATGCAATTGGACCGCGATGGTCTGCTTTGGTTAGGGAGCCGGAATGGATTGCATCAATTTGATCCCCGACAGCAGCGTATCTTAAATTACACGATGTATGATGGTTTGCAGGATAATCTCTTCATTCGAAAAAGTTCTTTTCAGTCGGATGACGGAGAATTGTTTTTTGGCGGGATCAATGGTGTTAGTTCTTTCTATACCAAAAGCCTCGCCATAAAACCGGTAACAGCTCGTCTGTTGATCAATGATATTACGGTATTGAACCAGCCTTATGAAGAAATCACAACTGAAGGGAAAGAAGGAGTCCGTGTCGAACAAATTCAAGAAATGCATCTCAAAGCTTACCAATCTTCATTTTCAATCAGTTTTGCAGCAATTGGAAATCTCTTGAATACCAATTACCGGTACCAGTATCGGTTAAAAGGGTTTGATGAAAATTTTTCAAGACCAAGTGTTGGACGTACAGCCACCTATACCAATCTTCCTCCTGGTCATTACACCTTTGAAGTTGTTGCCGCACCACAGGGAAGTGATTTATTTGCAGTGGGACCTTTATCCATTCCTATCTATATCGCGTCTCATTGGTGGCAAAGCTGGCCCGCTAAGCTGTGTTATTTTTCAATTTTAGCAGGTGTTGTGTATTTGATCAGCAGGTGGTTATCGCTTCGGTCAAGACTTTTTCAAGAAGAGATGGGAAGACACAGGGAAAAGGAATTGTATGATATGAAAATGAATTTCTTTGCCAAGATTTCCCATGAAATTCAGACACCGTTGAGTTTGATCATTGGACCATTGGAAACATTTTTTTTCAAAAAAGAACAGGAAATCAGATCAGAACAGGATGAGCAAGCCCTTTATATGATCAAAAATAATGCAGAGCGGCTTTCAAGGGTTATAGCCGAATTAACCCATGTGCGCGACAGGGAGATCGGTCAGTTGAGACTCGCAAAAAAAGAGGGAGATCTGGCTCATCACCTGAGAAATATTTCAGTCTCATTCGGCCACTTGGCGAAACAAAAGGGTGTTAGCTTACATACAGAAATACCAGAAAAGCAGTTGATTTTTGCTTATGATTATTTGAAGATAGAGCATGTGCTCTACAATCTGCTGGGGAATGCCATAAAGTTTACGCCGGCTAGTGGTCATATTGACCTTCAGGTTCTTCTTGATAAAACAGATAGTCAAGTTATTATTCGAATTACGGATTCAGGTCCGGGTATTGATGAAGAAACTGCAGAAAAAGTCTTTGATATTTTTTATCAAGGCACTGTGGGTAAAGAAATCGGAGGACTCGGTATCGGATTGGCGCTTAGTAAAGAAATTGTTCAGCTGCATAATGGCAGTTTGACGATGCATAGTAAGCTCGGTGAGGGAAGTAGATTTGAAATTTTATTGCCTCTTTCTTATAGTACCTCCATGATGAATCAGGATGTACAATCCCAAAAAAACAAGTCAGCAATAGTATTGAGCAAGCGGGAAGAACTCCTTATTACGAATAAAGAAATACTCATTGTCGAAGACAATCTGGATATGCAGCTATTTTTGAGCGGGCTCCTGCGCGAAAAGTTTAACGTAACCATTGCTGGCAATGGTTTAGAAGCTTTGGAGATTCTGAAAAAGAAGCGTATGGATCTGATTTTAAGCGATGTTATGATGCCTAAAATGGACGGTGTACAGTTAGCGGAGAAGCTTCATGCAGATCCAATAAGCCAGCATATTCCGATTATTTTACTGACGGCCTTTCCTTCCGGTGAAAATAGGGAAAGAGGTTTATTGGCAGGAACAGTGGCTTATCTGAGCAAGCCCTTTCATGCACATGAGCTTGTGTTGCTTGTCGAAAATATACTGGTAAAACAGCAACATGCTATTGCAAAATATAAAAACAATTTGGTCGCTACGCCGACAGTTGAAGAAGGAAAATTAGGCAAGGCAGACCTCTTTTTAATCAAACTGACCACGATCTTGAAGGAGCAGGTTTCCGATTCCGAATTTCATCTGGAAGACCTTGAAGGGCTGTTGCATATGAGCTATTCCGTTATCTTTAAAAAATGTCAGGAAACAACTGGGTTTACACCACTGGAGTATTTTAGGAGGATTAGGATAAAAAAGGCGGCAATGTTACTGGTCCGCTACAATTACACGGTATCTGAAGCTGCTTTCGAAGTTGGATTTACCGATAGCAGATATTTCTCACGTTTATTTAAAGAAATGATAGGCAATACACCCTCCATGTTTAAAAACCAGATAAAAGAAGAAGATCTCGATAATTTCCTGCAGCGATTTTAAAAAAGCAACAAGTAGTTTCTAAGAGTCATAAATCTCTAAGTTCATATGGTGTTGTACAATAGGTTTTTATCGATCTCTGGGGCCGGTCAGAAGAAACGTCTCATTACTTGGGAAAGGTAAGGTTCATTAAAGAAATGTAACGTATTGCAATACTCAAATTATTTAAATACCTTTAAGAAAGATTAAACTAAATATCACTCGCTTTTAGGATAATGGAATCTACCTTTAATAATTTTAATGATGATGAGATATTTGTTTTGGTAAAACAGAACAATGAAAAAGCTTTTGAATTTTTGTACAACAAATACTGGAAGAAAATGCTCTATAAAGCTCAGATTAAGCTTCAATCAGAAATTGACGCAGAAGAGGTAGTACAGGACGTTTTTGTTGACCTTTGGAATAGCCGGGAAAGGATTACTATAAATTATAGTTTTCAAACTTACATTGCCGCAGTGACAAGATATAAAATTATGGCAAAAATGGTTTTAAATAAAAAAAAGCCTATAGGCAACTTAGACCAAGCCAATGAATTTCAACTTTTAGACGACTCGACACAGCAATGGCTTGATTTTTCTTATCTTCAAGCTCAGATTGAGATGTCTATCAAGGAGCTTCCTGAGAAATGTCAGCTTGTATTTCGAATGAGCCGAGAATCCTGTTTAACCAATAAACAGATTGCAATAGATCTAGGCATTTCTCAAAAATCTGTAGAAGCACATATCAGCAGAGCGTTAAAATCTTTAAAAACTTCTATTGGAAGATTTCTTTTCTCCTTTTTTTTCTAATTTTTTTTCAACAGATATAGGGTACTTGAATAGTTTAATACACTATTTAGAAAAAGACCCTAGATTATGACGCAACCAACCAAGGAAGAGTTGTATCATTTAGCAGATAAATGGATAAATGGTACAATTACATCTCAAGAAAAAAAGATATTAGATACTTGGTACGAGCAGGATTTCAACGAACCCTTAGTTTGGTATGGGGTTGATCGTTCAGAAAAAGAGCTATCCCTACGTTTATTGAAGAATATTAACAAGAAAAGGGATCGAGTTAAAATTCGAAGAGTAAATTGGAAATGGACATCAGCAGCAGCTTTGTTGTTGATTTTCATTGGAGTTATATTTTGGTATCACTCTTTTGAATACCAAAGTAATAAGAAACAAGCAATAAATGTACAAGTTATTAAACCGGGAAGCAGTAGGGCGGTATTAACACTCGATAATGGTGAAAAAATTTATTTAGATAGTACTATCGGTGGACAGGTTGCCCTACAATCAGGGGTACGTATCGTCAAATCCTCTGATGGCAGCTTATTGTATGAAACAGTAAATAATTCAGAGAGTGATCAAGCAACAGTTTCTTACAATACAATTGAAGTACCTTCAGGTGGGCAGTGGCAGGTTATTTTACCTGATGGTTCCCATGTTTGGTTAAACTCGCAATCCAAACTGAAATATCCTGTCAAATTTATTGGAAGTGAACGAAAAATAGAATTAGAGGGTGAGGGATATTTTGAGGTTGCTAAAGATAAAACAATGCCATTCCGGGTGGTCACGGAAAATCAGACGATAGAGGTCATAGGTACACATTTCAATGTTAATGCGTATTCGGATGAAAAGACAACCATTACTACTCTTATAGAAGGATCTGTTAAGGTTGCCCACAGAAAATTGTCTGATGCCATTCTTCTAAAGCCAGACCAGCAAACATCGTTAACAGACAATGGTATTAAGCTAACTGATGTTGATCCCGAGTCTGCTATTGCATGGAAAAGAGGGATGTTTTTCTTAAATGATGAACCTTTAGAGGTTATTATGCGTAAGATAGCAAGGTGGTATGATGTTGAGATTGTTTACAAAAATGTCGATAAAGGTCTCCGATTTGGGGGAAGTGTATCGCGATATGATCACATAGGAAAGATTCTTACAAAACTTGAGTTTGCTGGAGATATTCACTTTAAAATTGAAGGAAGGAGGATAATCGTTATGAAATAAAATCCTACAAAAGGATAGAAAAAGGCCGAAAGTGCTCGTTACACTTTCAGCCGAATGCGTTGGCTATCCAATCAGATTATTTGAAGCTTGTAATTAAATTAACCAAAACTCCTAAATTTATGATTTTTTTTAATAACATCCAAGACGGGTTGTACCGTTTTGTGCCCAATCAAGTCTTAAAAACTATGAAATTGACTACCCTACTAGTAACAATTTCGCTTGTACAGTTACATGCCGCTAGTCTTGCTCAAAAAATTACTATTCAAAAGAATAATACAAATCTAAAGTATGTTCTCAATGAAATACGAAAGCAAACTGGATATACACCCATGTATCAAAGCGCCTTACTGGAATCAGTAAAGCGAATCGATGTGAACTTGAAAGATGTTTTCCTAGAGGAAGCGCTAAATCAAATGCTTGTAAAGAACAATCTATCTTATATTATTGAAGATAAAGTTATTGTCATAAAAAGAAAAAATCAACTTACTATATCTAAAGATCTAACAAGGTACATGTTAGTTGATATTAAAGGGAAAGTTGTTAATGAGGATGAGAAGCCGATCGAAGGCGTGACAATTAAGGTTAAAGGGAAAAATAAAGGAGTATCTACAGATAACAATGGTGTATTTTCACTTAATGTCGATGCTAATGATATATTAGTGATTTCTAGCATTGGTTATGTGAGCCAGGAAATCAGTATCAATAACAAAAGTGATCTTTATGTTATCCTCAAAACAACACAGCAGGACCTTCAGGAGGTTGTGGTCGTTGGGTATGGTACGCAAAGAAAAGATCAATTAACATCGGCAGTTTCGACGATAAATGCAAAAGATGTCGCGCTGATACCTACCACTAATCTTTCTAATATATTGGCGGGTCGCATGTCAGGTGTGTTCGTGACTTCTCCTACAGGTACGCCGGGGATCGGGTCGCAAATAAGGGTAAGAAGTGCTTCTACTTTCAGTTCGGGTACTGGTCCGCTATATGTTATTGATGGTGTGGTCAGAGATGCAGCAAGTTTCAATGCTCTTGACCCAAATGAAATTGATCAAATTTCTACGCTTAAGGACGCCGCATCAGCGGCGATTTATGGAAGCAGGTCTTCCAACGGTGTAATATTGGTAACCACAAAAAAAGGAAGTTTTGGTAAACCTACTATTAGCTATAGCACAACCTTTGGCGTGCAAAAGCCAGGCCAGCTACCGAAGTATATGAGTTTTGATGATGCGGTTAAAATGGGACGGTATATCTATGGTGATGATCTTGTCACAGACGATGAAGTGGCCGATATCAAATCATGGAACCCTGATGGACAGGCGAATTTTCGCTTGGCCTATAGAGATCCGAAAAATCAACGTCATGCGCTGACAGTATCAGGAGGTTCTGAGCATATTACCTATGCCTTGATGGGATCGTATGTTCGAGAAACCGGATTTTTACCGAACCTAAATTATAATAAGTATAATCTTAGATCTAATATAAATGCTAAAATAACCGATGATCTAAGCGTGTCTTTAAATTTGAACACCAGTACAGGAAAACGTCAACGTTTCAACTTTACTTATGACTATGGATCTGATGATTTAAATAATCTTTGGGGTAAATTGTATTATTTTAATGTACAGTCGCGCTTATATGTTGATGATAAACCAACTTTTCCAGGCTGGTTGGGCAATCCAATAGAAATGATGAAGAATGGAGGTTATTGGAAAAATAATAATCAGCAAATTGATGCTTTGGCAAATGTAAAGTACAATGTACCCTTTATTCCAGGTTTATCCTCTCAAGTCAGCTATAGTCAGAATATTAACAATGACAATACGAAAAGTTTTGCAAAGAAACAGCTTCTTTATACGTATGCAATCAACAGCCATAATATCTTAGATCCAACGCAACCGCTGGGTACGCAATACAGTGGCGATCCTGCTACAGAATATATATCCTATGGAACTGGAAGAAACTCCGGTTATCAATTGAATGGACAATTGAATTATGATAAAAAAATTGGTAAACATTTAATTAATGTTATCGGAGTATATGAGCAATTTCAAGGTGACAATACTTCTTTTGGAGCATCAAGAAATAATTTTCCACTTTTCCCAAATGATCAATTTGCATTCGCAAGTGGAGATAATAAGGATTGGGGAAATAGTGCTGTCGAGTCGCAAGATGCACGCCTGTCTTATATCGGGAGATTTCACTACGAATATGATAACAGGTATATCCTAGAAGGAACAGTTCGCCGGGATGGATCGTTGAAGTTTGCACCGAGCAAACGGTGGGGCTCGTTCCCAACGGTATCAGCAAGGTGGAATATCAGTAATGAATTATTTTTAGAGAACACAAGTTTTATTGATATGCTTGCCCTAAGAGCTTCATACGCGACGACAGGGAATGATGCAATCGGAGGGTGGCAGTGGCTGGAGCAATATAATATTCAAAACGGCAGTTATTTTTTGGGTACGAATGGCACCACAGCGCCAATATTGAGATATGGGGGTATTTCCAATCCAAATCTAACTTGGGAACGTTCCGAAACCTTAGGTGCAGGGTTGGACTTCAATATTTTAAAGCATTTAACACTCTCGGCAAATTTCTATAGTCGCCGTACTACCGATATTTTAGGAACACGAATTCTAGCGATTCCTGCTGAATTTGGAACGAACCTTCCGGCTGTAAATTATGGTCAGGTAAACTCAAAGGGTTTAGATCTTGATCTTGGTTATTTTGGAAATATTACAAACGACTTGAGTTTCAATATTAAAGGGACATTTGGATATGCTACTAATGAAGTAATTATCAGAGATGTTGCAACAAATGCCCAGCCAGTTGACAATCCGATTGGTAAAACGCTTAACTATATCACAGGATATGAAAGCGATGGTATCTACAGAACGCAAGCAGACCTGGATGCCGTTCCATCCAATTTTACGATACTTGGTGTATCACCGGATCTGGGGATGCTGCAATTTAGGGATATCAGCGGGCCTGATGGCGCCCCTGATGGTATTGTCGATACGTGGGATAGAGCTGTTTTGGCAAAATATACGATCGAAAATGCTCCGGTTCAATATGGCTTAAATTTGGGTATCGAGTACAAGAATTTTTCGATCAATGCCATGTTTACCGGTCTTGCAGGTTTTAAAAAGTCTTATAATGATGGTGCTAGTCGAAATACATGGTGGTTTTATGCCTATCCGGAAATATGGAACGGCTATTGGACTGAAGATAATATCGATGCTTCTGTTCCTAAGCCTTTCCCGGGAGACGATCCACGTCTGAACACGGTTTTGAACAATAGTAATTTTAACGTCAGAGATGGTAGTTTTGTCAAATTGAGTTATTTGCAACTCGGTTATCGTGTACCCGAAAGTGTCATAAATCGTATTGGTGTGAAAAACTTGACTGTATTTGCCTCTGCGACAAACTTGTTTTACATTTCTAAATTTAGACTTTATGACCCAGAAGTTGCTTCAAGTATGAGTTATCCTAATTCAAGAGGATTTAACTTCGGAATTAATTTCAACCTTTAAAAGCCATTCACATGAAAAATATAAAAAAATATCGGATAGAATTTGTTATTGGTTTAATCCTTGTTTTATTTGGTACTGCATGCAACAAAATTTTGGATAAAGAAAATCTTACTGCAGTAAATCCGTCACAGATTTTAGGAAGTGCAAATATTTTAAAAGCTCAACTGAACGGTATATATGCCGACAATATGCCTGGAATGCCACAGGGTACAGGTAATGGTACGGACGAAGCCGCACCTACCGGTTTCAATGCTAGCGCTTGGTTCAGGGGCTCTGCGACAGTAGATAGTTACGACATCTATGCGAGTGCATATACCAGATTGAGAGGCATAAATATTTTTTTGGACAATGTTGATAAAGCTTCGTTTGATCAGGCAGATAAGAATATCTTAAAAGGACAGGGATTATTTTGGAGAGCTTGGAATTACTTTCAATTGGTAAAAAGTTATGGCGGCGTTCCATTAATAATAACTGCGGACGAAGTACCCGACGACTTTACCCAGCTACTGGTTCCACGTAGTAAGACTTCCGAATGCATTGCTCAGATGGTGGCAGACCTTGACGTTGCAGTAGATGCTTTACCAGATGTATGGACGGGTGAGGATGTCGGCAGGATAGATAAAATCGCAGCACTAGCTTTCAAAGGACGTGTGTTACTTTTTTTCGCTAGTCCGCTTTTCAATCCATCAAATGATCAGGCAAAATGGCAGGCAGCATATGATGCCTGCCTCGCCGCCAAGCAGAAAGCCGATGAAAATGGAAAAGGGCTTTTTGCTCCATTTAATAAAATATGGGATACTGAACTCAACAAGGAAGTGATCATGGTGAGAAGATATAATTTTCCTCAGGCAGCATATTTCCAAGGTGGAATGCTTCCGCTTACTTATTCGCAGGACCTGCAGGGGCAGGATAAACCAAGTTTAGGATTGGTCAATGCATTCCCGATGAAAGATGGTTCAAAATGGGGCGACAAAGCAAGGCTGTATGATACCCTGTTCAGAAGCAGGGATGAGCGTTTTTATGAAACAGTATTGTATAATGGTGCTCCTTACCAATATCTAGCAAAAATGCGTGATCAAAACGTTTATCACTGGACATTCTATTCAAAGATAACCGGATTTAATAATAATACCGGTGTGATTGGAGAACTTAATCTTCTTTCACCAAACGGTGGTTCACCTACTAGCTTTCACCGTATTAAAGGGTCGGACAAATCAGCCAACTTAGCTACATCTGTTTACAACGCAGCAGTAGACTGGCCAGAAATTCGTTATGCCGAAGTACTCTTAAATTTTGGGGAAGCCGCAAATGAGCTCGGAAAGAGCTCAGAAGCATTGATCGCACTATATGAGGTCCGTAAGCGCGCTGGAATATTAAGTGGAGATAATAATAAATATGGAATTACTGCGAATTCAAAAGCGGCAATACGAGAAGAATACAAGAATGAAAGGTTTGTGGAATTTGCGTTCGAAAATAAGCGCTGGGACGATTTGAGAAGATGGCGGATGTTTGGATATTTACGGGATTTGGTCAGAAGAAAAGGTTTGGCCATAGCTTTGAAATCGGGTGAAACTGCTCCGCAGATATTAGCAGATATTGATGCCCAAGCGATATGGTCTAAGTTTACTTACGAAGAGATTGTTACAGAATCTTCGGATAACGTAATCAAGGATAGTTATTATTTTTATCCAATTCCGCTAGCCTATATAAATAGAAACCCTCAGTTAATTCAAAACAACAATTGGGGAGGAGGATTTGATCCGCTTCAATAAAATTGAAGTAGGAGCACCTTCGTGAGGCAACGTGTTTCGGTGCTCCGACTTCTAATTGATTTTTACACTAATGCTAATACAACAATATATCTTCATTATTATTACAAAATCGATATGAAATTAAAATTAATGAGCGTACTAGCTCTTTTTCTAGTCTTTACTCCGCGCATTGGAATGGCTCAAAATCCGGAGGTAGCTAAACCAACCGATCCCCAGCTTAAGTATTCTGAAGCAGAATTGGGTGCTATAATTCACCTTGACCTGGAAATATATAAGCCTGAAATTTTTTGGAAAGAACACCTGGGAAAGGATCAGATAAGCAAAGCATTACCTTTAGAACTTTTTAATCCTTCAAAACTGAATACAGATGACTGGGTTAAAGCGGTAAAAGATATGGGGGGAAAATACGCAGTACTGGTAGCTAAACATACGTCCGGATTTGCCTTGTGGCCAACAGAAGCCTATGACTATCATGTTGGAAATACACCATGGAAAGAGGGTAAAGGTGATATCGTAGCTGATTTTATTAAGTCCTGCAAGAAATACGGTATTCTTCCTGGCATCTATTGCAGCTATGCGGCAAATGCCTATTCCAATGTGGATGGCGGAAGAGTACTAAGGGGAAATGAATTGCAACAAGACGAATACAATAAGATTTATACAACGATGGTTTCCGAGTTATGGGCTGGTCATAAATATGGAAATAAGGAGTTATTTACGATATGGTTCGATGGCGGAATTCCTGAGAAATCGGCAGGAGGGCCTGATTTGATCTCTCTGGTTGAGGAATCGATCAATCCGGTAACTAATGTGTTCAACGGTCCGGCATATACCAAAAATATCGTACGATGGGTAGGAAATGAAACCGGCGATTCTCCTTACCCTTTTTATATTCCGGTCAATCTAGCTGTAAACAAAAGTGGGTATTATACTCCTGAAAACTATCATGGTAGTGCTTCGGGAGCACATTGGGTACCAGGGGAAGCCGATTTTCCTTTACGTGAGGATCACACTTGGGTTCAGGCTGGCTGGTTCTGGAACGCCAAGAACCAACGCGTGATGTCAGCGCCGGAACTTTTAAAAAAATATTACACTTCTGTTGGAAGCAATACTAATATGCTACTAGGCCTTGTCGTAGACACTACCGGACAAATACCTAAGGAAGATCTAGCCGTATTGAAAGAATTCGGAGGTCTGTTAAAGAAGTTTGACCGTCCGGTAGCAAAAAGCCAAGGTAGTACAGAAATAGTAATTACACTAAAAAAGCCGCGGCAAATTAACACCCTGCTTATTCAGGAAAATATTGCCGAAGGACAACGCGTGACACAATACATGGTGGAGGCTCTTGTCAACGGTCAATGGAAGAAAATTGCCGACGGACAAACGATTGGTCATAAACGGATTCAGGAATTTGAAACTGTTTCTACGAGCAAAGTGAAATTGACGATAACAGAATCCATTAGCCCCCCTATAATCAAGAATTTTTCTCTTTATAAATTTTAATGTGGGTAAGATTGATAACTAATAACCTAAGAAAGATACCTTTTAAATATGATATATGATAAGACTTTATTTTGCTTTTTCGTTAACTGTGACGGTGATATTATTGTTAAGTTGTAATGCTCAAAAAGTCAGATTCAGTAACGTGCCGGATAACAAAGAAAAATTCCATATTTTTATATTAATGGGACAATCTAATATGGCGGGATATGGATCTCTTCAAGAGGGCGATACGATTGCTGTGCCAAATGTGTTCAAATTACCCACCCTCTATTCCGGTCAACTAAAATGGGAGCCTGCAGCACATCCATTGCATAATAGGTTGGAATCAGACCGTTTTGGTTTGGGCTTACCTTTTGCGCAAGAGTATTTAGCGGATCACAAAAATATAGCTGTCGGGTTGATACCACTTGCTTTTGGTGGAGCTGAGATTGATCAATTGAAGAAAGGTACATCAGTATATGATGATTTTTTGAAAAAGCTTATATTCGCACAGCAAAAAGGAATCATAAAAGGTTTGTTGTGGCACCAAGGGGAATCGGATACTGTAGATGAGCTGAAGGCTATCGGGTATGAGGGGAAATTGATTCAGTTAATTGAGGACGTCAGACACGATGTCGGTGACCAAAATTTAAGCGTTGTTGTGGGAAATCTGGCCGAATTTTATGGTACCTCTTCTGAACATAATATGCCCGAACGTGTAAAAAGAATTGATCGTATAAAAAATACGCTTCGGGATTTGCCTAAAAAGATCAAGAAGGTCGCTTTTGTAGAATCTACAGGAACAACTTCAATTGACAAGCATAATGTTCATTTTGATAGGGCTTCATATATACTTCTTGGTAAAAGATACGCACTTGCTATCGATAGTCTAAAGTAAGACATATATCTATGCAGGAGAGATTCGAATGGCCAGAGGAATATGAAGGAAGATCTAACTCAGACTATAATTTTGACATTAAAGGATATTCATATGGGATAAAAATATCCTCAAGCTTTTCTATAGCACACTATAATCATCTCTTGTCAATTAACTAAAAAGCCTCAGATTTATACAACCTGAGGCTTAAAAATAAACATTAGCTACTAACGCAATAATTCGGCTCTTAAAATTAAAAATTGATTTTAAAATGTCAAAATATAACAAGAAAAATAGCTCTAGGGGGTAATCCTAGAGCTATTAACCAATATATATTTATGATAGCATGCTTATTAAAAGCAAGACTAAAATAAATATTTCCAATAATTTTTCAAAAAAAAAAGGATCTCTCAAAAAAATGAAAGATGTACAAGATTGTGCTAGAAGTAAGTCTGAAATAGCAAACTTTTTTTTAATTACTTATTGAAAGGAAAGCAATGTGTTTTGAAATATGTTGGCTTCGATAAGGTGGATTATTTGTATATGTACTGCCTTTTTGATAAGGAATATTACTGTTTATATTTCATTTTCTCTGCTGCCTTTAGCCACTTTATCTTCAATTAGATTTGCTTCACCATAAATATCCTTAAGTGTTTTGAAGAACATCGAGATTCAATCCTTCGATAAAACAGATTAATTTTACTACTAGAACTTTCTTAACATCTTCGTGTGCTAATTGGCTAATTTTAACATCTGATATTTCGATTTTTACTTCAACCTTTTTTGCTCATCTTCAGGTAAGCCTATAGGAATCTAGACCTTTATCTGGTAAATTCTAGTTGCCTCGTCCCATGGGTGGTATCCTTGCCCAATGTACTCAAATCCTAATTTCTCATAGTAGCCGATATGGTCAGTGGAGAGGTTTAGATATGGAAAGCCAAATTTTTTTGTATCCGTTTTGGCATGTTCAATGAGTAGGTTTCCATAATTATACCCTCTGTACTGCTCATCAATAAATAGCGCACACAGCCATGGATATAAATCCATTCGGCTAATAAAATCGTTTGTAATTAAGCCTGCACAACAGATAATTTCATTTTCTTTCTCTAGCAGATACCATTGCGGTAATGATTGCGGAGCATTTATACAGTTTAAGATGCAATCTTCATAGATAATTGGTAATACTTCCGACCAACTGTTTTGGAAATATTGGATTGCTTTTTCCTTATATTCTGGATTTTCTCTTATGGAAATTATCTTTATTTTGTCAATGTTCTTTTATGGATGTACTGGTTATATTTTCCTGTTCATTGTCCTTTTTATTTATAGAGCTTATATTTCGATCTTTGAGAGGATCATATCAAGGTTATAATAAATAGAACTTACAACTGTTCCTTTTGATATTCGTTTTTATATGCTATAACGAAATCTTGTAATGCTTTCACGAATTCTGGATTATTAACCTCTTTTAAATTACCATCTTTATCAGGTGCTTTAACTTTTTGTGGCATTCCCGATTTAAGTAAACGTTTATATTCATGTTGTAATGCTTCTGCTAGTCCAGTGGATACTCGCGGGATGGAATTAATAAGTTCTAAGTTATCAATTTCTAAGATTTCACCGACAGCATTTAATCTTTTTAAACTAGGTTGAGCTTTATTAGAATTCCATTTACTGATTGATGTGTCATCTATGTCTAAGTACAAGGCTAAAGCCGCAACTTGAAGTTTGGATGATTTTATTGATGCGCCAATTTTGTTGATTTTATCTGCCATTATTTTTAAAATACTTGCCTTATATATCAGTTTTATTATTATCTTTGTTTTAACGATTTGAAAATCATGGCTTATGCCTTGATAAACGATGTTTTCTCGATTTCAAAAAAGGACTATTTTTTCGCCGAGGAAGCCGTGCAAATCGCTCCGTGCTATTGTATGTTTAAAAAGTTTTGATACTTTTGACTTATGCGGCATGTGAGCGGCTTCACGTAAACTTTGGCGAAATATTCTCGAAATCTTTTTAAGATAAGAGGGTAGGGATTAGTCCTCCCTGAAATCAAAGTGTGAAGTCGCTCCTTGCTTAGCTATCTGAACGACTATCATTAAACTAAGAGCTTAACATCATTTATATAACCTTTTAGCATTATGATACAACGATTAAAAACAATCCAAAGAACCAACAGCGACCTGATCCAGGATCAAGGTTATCGGTTTGCCCATTTGAATCTTGTAAAGAACGTTATTTGTGCTCCGCAATAGCAGCGACCCTAACACATATTGTCCAATAGGAGGAAGCTAGCTCTTGCCAAATCCAAAGACGCGTTTGTGGTAAAAAGTATGGCGTAATGGCCCGACCTTGATACTGAAAAAACGGAAATGGAAGAGGGCTGGAGCAAATAAGCTGTTATTCCCTAAAAGACATATGTTACCGACTTTTATTCTATTAGTATACAATTGCTTGTTCCAACAAAAAGAGGATCGGAGGCCTACTTTTCATTTTGCACCTTAAAAGTACGACGTTTCTCTTAGTAAAGCAAATAATTGTCATTACAATTTTATCGTGATGCACTAATATTTTAAGAGTCGGTTTTAGTTCTTTATCTAAATTATGCAATAGCGATGACCAGTTATAATCCTTGATGTAGACCATAATTGCATTTTTTCTAATCTTATTTTTTAACTATTGAAAGTTGAACAGGGAGTCTATTGACTAGATTTTTGCTCCTTATCGACCCTCAATTTAAACTTAGAATCATGCAAAAAACTTGCAATGGGGAGAGCTATGTGCTACCCCAAAGGAAATTTATTGTCCCAAATCCAGCGTTATTTTTTGGTCTTCCATCCAAAACAAACCAAAAAATAAACACATTGAAAAGTTCTATACTAAAAAGTGAAAACGTTAAACATGATTATGCTTTTCAAGAGCATAATCAACTTACGGTTTCACATATAAAAACACATTGGAAGCTAGCGCTATGTATCCTGCTTTCTCCAATGCTGCATGCCTTTAATCTACTGTTATGCTTATTAAAGGCCATTAAAGTAATTGCGAGACCCTGTATCATGATCATTGCAGTATTTCATAGTTTATGTTTATCAGCTCAGACACCCCGCAAGGACAGTGGGGTGAATGGGCAGGTAAAATCTGAGCTAACTGGTGTTGTTGTATCCTCCTCCGATGGTACACCACTGCAAGGAGTGTCTGTGCGAATCGATGCCGAAAACTTACAGATTAAAACTTCCCAAGATGGAAGGTTTCAACTGACAGTCACTAATAAAAAAGGAAAGATTGGATTCTCCTCCATCGGTTTTAAAAGCCAAGAACTCAATTATACCTCAGGAGTATCAATGACTGTGAAATTGATACCTGAAGATAACCAGCTTGATGAAGTAGAGGTAGTATCTACCGGGTACCAGAAGATACCCAAAGAACGAGCAACGGGAAGTTTTGTTCAGATTGATAACGAGCTTTTAAATAGGAGAGTCAGTACGAATATACTGGATCGATTGGAAGGTGTAACGAGCGGTGTTAACTTTAATCGCTCTTCTGGTGGAGCAGGAGGTTTATTACCAGCCAATGAGCAGACTGGTGTATCTATACGCGGGCGATCAACTATAGATAATGATGTAAGTGCTGATCCACTTATTATTCTAGATAATTTTCCTTTTGAAGGTAGTTTAGAGCAGATCAATCCTAATGATATTGAAAGCATAACGGTATTACGTGATGCTGCAGCAGCTTCTATTTGGGGTGCACGTTCAGGAAATGGTGTCATTGTGATAACGACCAAAAAAGCTGCGTTTAGAGAACAAACAAAGATTGACTTTAATACTTCAACCACAATTGGAACAAAACCTTATCTGAAATATAGCCGAAACTTTATTCCAAGTTCGGAGTTTATGGATGTCGAGCGTCAGCTTTTTCATAAAGGTTTTTATAATGATATGTTATCCAATAACACAACTTTTCCTTTAGTAAGTCCTTATGTTGAATTGTTGGATCGACACCGATCGGGTGATATAGATGAAAATATACTTAAGCTTGCAGAAGAAGGGTTTGCTAAGATAGATAGTCGAAATGAGACTTTAGAAAACTTTTACCAAACTTCAGTGAAGAACCAATATGCGTTTGGAATTCGCTCCGGAGGAGAAAAATTTAGCAATTATTTTTCTGTTGGCTACAATGATAATCGAGAAGTCGTTCAAAAGAGTGGTCTAAAAAGATTGACAATGAATATCTCTCCGCAGTTTAAGTTATTACAAAATCTAACTTTTTCTCCATCGGTATCAGTGACCAATACCACAGAACGATATGGTTACATCTACAGTTCACCCTATCCCTATATTTCATACACAGGTGAGGATGGTATTCCGCTCATGGTACCAAGTGGTTATAGAGATAGCTATCTACGAGAAATGGAAAGCAAAGGCTTTAAAGACTGGTCACTTCGCCCATTAGAAGAGAAAGAACTCAAGGATACCCATGCTAAGCGGTTGCATACAATTTTAAATGGTCAATTAATGTATGCTCCTTTGAATTGGTTGTCATTCGCCTCCCTCTTTCAATATGAACGTCAGCAGAGTGAGTATGAAGATTTGAAGAATAAGAATAGCTATTATGTCAGAAATTTAGTCAATCGCTATACGCAAGTGAATGGTACAAATTTTACTTACCCTATACCCGATGCGGATATACTTGATCATACTCGAGATAGGTTAGAAGCTTATAATTTTCGGATTAATAGCGCGATGAATAAAAGATGGTCAGACAAGCATCAATTAAATGCTTTATTAGGTGCTGAAATGAAATCGACAATTATTACAGCTCACTCAGGTCGGTATTATGGCTATAATCACGAGACTGGAACGATTTTAAGCAATCTAAATTTTAATCAATACTATCCAATTAATCCTAATGGATTAGGATCACAGCTGATTGATGATGGTATAGGGAATATGAGTGAAGTGACTCGACGTTCCGTTTCTTATTTCTTCAATGGGGCATACCAATTTCGAGAACGGTACACACTATCCGCTTCCGCCCGTAAAGATGGTGCTAATTTATATGGAGTTAAGACTAATGATAAATTTGTACCACTGTGGTCGTTGGGAATTTTGTACGATATTTCAAAAGAAAATTTTTACAAGTTGGATTTCTTCCCGACAATGAAACTTAGGTTTACGTATGGATATAATGGAAATTCATATAATCAATCTGCTTACCTTATTGCAAGCTTTAATAGGAACACACTCAATGGTTTTCGACAAGCTACCATTCAAAATCCTCCCAATCCATCTTTACGATGGGAAAGAGTGCGTAATATCAACTTATCATTGCAATTTGCTTCGAAAGAAGATCGTATTTCGGGTTCAATAGAGCTCTTCCAAAAAGATGGAATGGATCTTATACAGGAGATCTTGCTTCGACCTTCCTCAGGTTTTAATAGTTACAAAGGTAATTCTGCTTCAGTCCGTAATAGGGGGATGGATATACAATTAACTAGTATAAATACAAAAGGTAAGTTTAATTGGAGTACCGTATATCTATTAAGTTTGATCAAGGATAAGGTTCTTTCTTTTAATGAAGAATATCCAACAAGGTATTTGGTATCTAATTCGTCCGCAGTTGACGGACCTGCACGCTATGGTCTATACATTAAAGAGGGTAATTCGCTTTATGGCGTATATAGTTACCGGTCATCTGGACTGGATGAAAATGGAGATCCTATGGGCTATTTAAATGGTGTTGAAACTAAAGATTATGCAGGTATTATTGCCAGTAATACTATGGATAATGTTAACTATCATGGTAGTAGTAGACCTACGTTGTTTGGTTCATTGCGCAATACTTTTTCTTACCGAAAGTGGTCACTTTCAGCTAATATTCTTCTTAAGTCTGGTTTCTACATCAGAAAGAAAAGTAGTAGTACTAACTTAAACGAGGTACTTTCGATGCCAAATGCAGATTTTATGTTGGCATTTGATCCTCAGAATCCAAATAAAGAAACATCGATGCCTGCATTGGTCTATCCTGTTAATGCAAGCCGCAATACATTTTACCAAAATTCGGAAGCCTTAGTTTTATCAGGTGATCATATTCGTTTACAGGATATTTCCTTGTCGTACCGGATGAAGTTTTCACGATTTACAGTAGATTTTTATTCTTACATAGACAACCTTGGAATCTTATGGCGTAAGAATAAAGTAGGTATAGATCCTGATATTAACGATTATTTCGGCTTATATCCAATACCAACCAGTTACTCACTTGGTGCTCGTATCCAGTTCTAATTTAAAAATTAAGATTATGAAATATCTCATTTATTTTTTCTGCCTGTTCTTCTGCCATTCTTGCAAAAAGATAGATAACTGGCTGGATGTAAAATCAAAAAATAGTGATGTCATACTAAAAAGTTTGGATGACTATCAATCATTATTGGATAATACGACAGTGATGAATACTACGCCTGGAATGGGAATTATCTGCGCTGATAATATCCATCTCCTTGAAAGTACTGCTTTAACAGTTGGAAATCCTTCGGAGCGTAATGCTTATATCTGGAAAGAAGATATTTATGAAGGTGCAATTGGAACGGGAACTGGAGATTGGACAGTACCATACCGAGCTATAGCGTATGCCAATATCATTATAGAGGGAACAGATAAAGTCACAAATTCAAGTGCCGAGAAGGATAATATTCGAGGTTCTGCATTGTATTATCGTGGATTTCATTATTATCAGTTATTACAGCTTTATGCTCCTCAGTATGTAAAGGGTGCTTCACTACCTTGTACGCTTCCTATGCGCTTTGGATCGGATATCAATGATAATGGTAGTCTGATCACGTTAGAAGCTTGCTATGAGCAGGTAATTACAGATTTGACTGCTTCATTAGCCATTTTGCCCATCGTTCCGGCAAAGAAGACACGACCATCTCGCTCATCAGCTTTATCTATGCTAGCAAAGATCCATTTAACGATGCACAGTTATGATAAAGCATTGCAATATGCAGAGGAGTATTTAAAGTATAATAATGAGCTAATTGATTTTTCGAGTTTGGAAACAGCAGCTACATTACCTTTTCCAACCATAGAAAAAGGAAATAAAGAGATCGTGTTCTATGCTGGTCCGATCAGTTACTTTTTTGTATCGTATGGAGATCTTAGGGTTAATGATGCTTTATTTGATACCTATAAAGATAATGATATCCGAAAATCTGCCTTCTTTAGAGTGAATGTTGATGGTACAAAATCCTTCAAAGGGCGTTATACAGGTACAGTTGGACTGTTTTCAGGATTGGCGACTAATGAAATTCTTCTGATTAAGGCAGAATGTCTTGTTAGAAATGGTTCTTGGAAAAAAGGAAGGGATGTATTGAATCACTTTTGCAATTACCGATATAAAGATTTTTCAGCACCACTGAATGAAACGACTGATGATGTGCTTTTTCGAGTCTTGGAGGAACGTCGTAAAGAGCTAGTGTTTACAGGTAATTGTAGATGGGAAGATTTGAGAAGATTGAATAAGGATTCAAGATTTGCAAAAACCCTCACAAGAACACTTTCTGGTAAACAGTATATATTACCTCCTAATGATCCCAAATATACTTTGCCAGTTATTCCTCAAGAATTAATCATTAAAAATAAATAGTTATCATGAAAATACGAATAATACATTACTTAATTTACCTATGCATTTTTTTTGGTTTTAATCATATCGCTTTTGCACAAACTGCAACTATTGATATTAGAAAATTGAAAGATAGTCACTTAAAAAATGAATTGAATTGTTACTGGACAGATGACAATTTCGAATTTTTCAATCGAACTCCTCACAGAAAAAAGATGGCAGTAAAACATGATTCTATATTTAAGATTAAGTTTGATAGAGGAATAGATTACCGATATATCACTTTAAAAACGGGTAATGAGAAAAATGCGGACAAAATATTATTATTGGATTTTTTAATTTTTCCTGGTGATAGCGTGGTCATTTCTCAAGAAGATGATCGTTTAGTATTTAATGGTATTGGGGCTGAAATTATGAATTTGCAATATCAACTTAGTCGAATAGAAAAAACAGTATCATTTCCACATTTTGCAAATAAAAAGATCGATCTTGTAGAGAAGGAACCTGAACTGTCTTCGATTCTTCATGATAAGCTCCAGTCACTTTTACAGTATAATTACATGAAGCGTGATAGTCAACTAATTGTTTTAGATCGTTATATAAATCAAATAGACAAGAATAGTTATCGATTGCTGAAATTAAATATTATTGGTAAAAATGAACAAAACTTGCTGACACAATTGATTATGGTTTTTCATCGTATCAGTAAAGAAAATCCCAATCTTGAAAAGGAGAAATCATTATTTATTCAGGAATATCTGAGGCGGAATAAACGACTTCATGAAGTTCCTGATATGAATTTTTTTCAGGCAAACGAAATGGAAAATTATTTTATGGAAAGAATGAGGCTAAGAAAATGGCTAGGCACAGCATTTGAAAAAGAGTGGGATTCCGGGATGATGAAGAATGAAAGTCTAGATAGAATATATTATCGTTATTTTTTTCAGAATTATTCTAAAATGGATGATGATCAGCAGTCTAACATAGAGTCAAATGTCTCAAGTAATAAATATAGAGATGCAATTCAGCTATTTCGTATGCAAACAGCTCAAGGACAATTTTTACCAGATTTTAAGTTGATAGATACAAGTGGAAAATTGGTGCAATTTTCTGATTTACGCGGGAAAATTATTGTTCTTGATTTTTGGTTTACTGGTTGTGCAAATTGCAAAGTATTACATGAGGAAATGAAGACCGTAAGGAAAGAATTAAAAAATGTGAATGATCTTTGTTTTGTTAATATTTCTATAGATGAAGACATGGCGAAGTGGAAGAAATCTGTTCAATCTGGATCGTACTGTGATTCATCAGATATTAGTCTGAACACTATGGGTGAAAAATCGTTACATCCTATTATAAAGTTTTTTAATGTAATTTCTTATCCGAGGCAAGTTATTTTGGATAAAGAAATGAGAATCGTAACGACTCAGGTTCCAAGACCGAGTTCAGAAGAACAAGCAACAGCTTTAGTAAGTTTAATAAAGAGTATTAAATAAAAAACAGCACCTGAAATTTTTCAGGTGCCGTTTTTTAATTCCATTATTCGTTTGTGCGGAATACTCCTTGATCAGCTTCCTGGAAATTAGCAGGATTTTTGTATTGATCATTCATTGGTCCTGGAGCACTACCAATTTTATGATAAGAACATGTAGAACTTGCATCTAAGCATTCTCCTGCAGGATAATTTGAAGCAGGTTCCCAAGTTGTTCCATCTAATGTTACAAAATCACCAGCTGGTGGAGTTAATGATTTTGTAAATGATTGCGTTAATGCCGCACCGCCTAATACAGCTACTCCAAGTAGCACTTTTGTGAAATTTTTTAATGAGGTTTTCATACCTTTAGTTTTAATTGTTTATAATTTTTGTTTTTTTAGGGCATAGATTCCGGCGATAAACCAGACCACATTAAAGATAATGTGTGTTCTCCAGCCCATGGATTCAATGACCCCTCCGCAATGACATAATTTATCTTCAACATATTTTACCATCAGAACTAAGTAAAGCGCAAATATGCCCATCAATAGGGTAGATGATAATAGGGCATAACGCTTAATCTTGTAAAGAGGTATAACCAATAACACAGCTAGCACGATTTCCAAGATTGGGATGCCCCAGCCGATCTGTTCTGCATATTGCCCTATAAAAGGTATTTTCCTGTTTCCTCTAATAAATTCCTTTATATTAAGCAGCTTTGCTATGCCTGTATAAAAATACATGAAGGCATAGCCATAAATTGTCAAATGCATTATGAAAAAACTGATCAAGCCTGCTAACCTGCGGATTAAACTACCGCGTTTTGTGATTACTGCAAGGTGTGCTTCATTGTTGTTCATATTGATGATAAACTTGTTCTTTACGTTATAATCGATTTTTAAATCTTTTCTACGGAATAGCCAACTCCCGTCAACTGATTTCCTGTGTGCGGGTCTTACCCGCCGATGGGGAAGATTGCAAATTTTTTCTTGTACTGTTTCATAATTTGTTTTTTTAGTGAGCAGATCGGAAAAAATGATACTATTACCTTTGCTTTCTTCTTTTAAGTTGGATGTTAATGATCTCTTTCATCCGACCTGCTATTACAAATTTCAGCAGCATTTTTTGTTATATTTTGGGAATTTGGACACTATGTTTTGGGTTTTTATTCCCAAATTATTGGGCATAAAAACCCAAATTATTGGGAAAATGCCTATTCTCTTTCTCTTTCTTTTTCGCGTATAAGTCGACGAAGCAACTCTTCACTGATCCCCATAAACTGGGCTAATTCTTTATGTTTGATATACTGGCGTATATCCGGATATTTGTCAAATACAAAATCATACTTATCGGGATTGGGCAATGAAAGCAGTTTTGCCCGATAATCGAGGTACTGCTGCTGTTTGTCCATAAGGCTGGCGTAGATCGGGAAAAGCTTTGGGTTTTTCGCATTTATCGTAAATAGCTGTTTCCTTGTGGTCATGTAGGTGCTACAGTCACTCAATGCTATAAACTGATAATTGTGACTATGGTTGGGGATCATCAGCGATTCGCCACTAACAGCATACCGTACCGGACATGTCTTTTCATACTTTCCAAATATACCTTCTGCAATGAGGTAAAGTTCGTCCCAGTTGTTGGTCAGATACTCGCCCTTAACAAATCGGATCTCATCAAATGCGTTCGTCAATTCGGGTATGGCAGATACCCACTCTGCATGGATGTCTATTAAAAAACTGGCTAAAATCTCTTCTTTACTTTTCTTCATAATTAAGTATTGGCTGGTTTTAAGCATAAAATAAGCCCAGAATTTATCAAACGATGTTTGCAAAACCAATTATTGGGAAATATTGGCTTATTCAGAGACGAATTTTTTGAAAATAGTACCCTATTTCAGAGTGACTTGATTCTTATTTTCTTATAACCAACTTCTGCTTTTACCTCACTTTTCTTCGACTTGGCTTCGAGATTTCATCGGCGGCCATGCATGAAAACTCGAAGCGCACCCGATGCCGAGCCGATAAAATGGTGGAAAAGGTCAGGAATTAATTACCTGTTGATGTCTCATTTTTTAAGTGAATTTTACACTGATTTTCGCCTTAATTTTTGTTCAACTCGGCAAGGGGGCGGTCAAAAATCCGATGCTGTTCGGTCGCGTAAGGCACTGAATATTATTAAGTATATCGCACTGGGTCTTGGTGTGGTGGAAACTGTGCTGGATGATAAAAATAAAAAAGAAGAGGAGGAGTCACCACCATTGACGAATAGTTTGCCACAGAAAGAAAAGGAGGTTCGAGATGAAAGGCAATGATATCCGTATTGGTACTTTAGGAGGGACACTCTGTTCGATATGGGCAAGCTTTACACTTGGTGATGTCATGCATACAGCTTTGATGGCTGTAGTCGGAACTGTCGTGAGTTATGGGACTAGCCGGTTCTTAGGGAGAATAAGGCGTAAATAGTGTAAATAAATAGGCTTATCTGTTGCGGGATAGGCCTATCTATTTTTTGCATATAACTGTAGGTTTACCATTGATTTCTGCGATGATAATTAGTGGCATATGCCTTTAAAGTCTGCTAGTGGCTGTAATGATTTAGGTGAAGTGCTAATTTAATATTGAGTTTTTTACAAAATTTCCATCAAGTATGCTTTCCCTATTGGAGGGAAAAGTGGAGGGTTGTAAACTAAATAATTTTGCTTTGCGTAATTATTATTAAATTAGTTCCGAAAACCTAAATAGTATTGTAGTTTTTAATTGCTGCATTATAAACACTATAACTTATTATAAATAATCAATTTTAATAAATTTTTCATCTTATGAATTATGTTCTAACGTATTTTTCTCGAATATTGGTAATGCTGCTAATTAGTGTCATTTGGAAGGGAAGTACTGCTATTGCTCAGTCTGTTGTGACTAAAAAAATCTATATTGCCAAGTCGGGTAAAGACAGCAATCCAGGGACTGTAGATAAGCCTTATGCAAGTCCTTCTGCGGCGATAGAAAGTGTTGCTAAATTGAAGAAAACTGGTTATAAAGGAGCAGTTGAAATTTTGATTAGCAAAGGCAAATACGATATAAATAAACCACTTATCGTTGGAGCTGAATTGTCTGGTACTGCAGCTGCACCATTTACGATTAAAGCGATTGATGGGGAACGTGTTACTTGGAGCGGGGCTGTGCCACTTAAGCTATCCTGGACAAAAGGTGCTAACGGCATTTGGCAAACTCATGTACCTAAAGGCATGAATTTCCAAAGCCTATTTGCAGACGGAAAGCAGTTAATTCGTGCGCGATATCCAAATTATGATCCAGCAATACTTCCGTTCAATGGGTATGCTGCTGATGCCATTAGTCCAGATCGAGTGAAAGGCTGGAAAAATCCTGTAGGTGCCTATGTACATGCGTTGCATATCGGCCGATGGGGTGGGTTTCATTACCGTGTTGTAGGTAAGGATAATAATGGGGAACTGAAACTGGAGGGAGGCGAACAGAATAATAGACCTAGCACTATGCACGATACCTATCGTTTTGTCGAGAATGTTTTTGAGGAATTGGATGCCGTTAATGAGTGGTATCTGGATGAGGGTTCAGGTACATTATATTACTATCCTGCCACAGGAGTAGATCCTAATAACCTGCAATTGGAAGCACCACAGTTGGAGAATATCTTAACCATTCAAGGTAGTTTATCGAAACACGTGCATGATGTACATGTATCAGGTATTCGTTTTGTCTACACGGCGCCTACTTTTATGAAGACTTCCGAGCCTCTACTGAGAAGTGATTGGACAATTTATCGGCAGGGAGCAGTTAAAATTGAAGGTGCTGAGCGCTGTGAGATCAAGGAATCGGAATTTGTAGACTTAGGCGGTAATGCCATCTTTGTCAGTAATTACAATCGGGATGTGAAGATCTCAAATAACTTGATTGAACGAATAGGTGCTGGTGCAATCAATTTTGTGGGAAATCCTGATGCGGTGAGATCGCCGTCTTTTCGTTATGAAAATTTTGTAACGGCAAATGAAATGGATACGATTCCTGGTCCTAAATCGGAGGATTATCCAATGAATTGTGAGGCTAGTGACAACTTGATCCGTAAAATAGGAACGATCGAAAAACAGGTTGCTGGAGTTCAGATCGCAATGGCCTCGTCTATCAAAGTACTGCACAATACCATATATGAAGTTCCTAGGTCGGGAATAAATGTAGGAGATGGAACATGGGGTGGCCATGAAATTGCTTACAATGATGTATTTCATACCGTACTTGAAACGAGTGATCATGGTGCATTTAATTCTTGGGGAAGAGACCGGTTTTGGCACCCTGACCGCCAAGAGATGGATCGACTAGTGGCGGTACATCCTAATTGGGTAACGTTAGATGCGGTGAAGACGACTCTTTTACATGACAACAGATTTCAGTGTGATCACGGTTGGGATATTGATCTGGATGATGGTTCGACGAACTACCAAATCTATAATAATATTTGTTTAAGCGGTGGCCTCAAACTTAGAGAAGGATTTTATCGAAAAGTATATAATAATGTGATGATCAATAATGGTTTTCATCCACATGTATGGTTTAAAAATAGTCATGATGTATTCAGAAATAACGTGGTTATGAGGTCTCATCAGGATATCCAGGTTAAATATTGGGGAGATACGGTTGATAATAATTATTACACAAGCAGTCAGGCATTGTTAAGCGATCAATCAAAAGGAATAGAAAGCAATGGAAAGGTGATCTTAGCAAAATTTAAAGATGCGTCCATTGGTGACTTTAGGTTAGATGTTCCTAAACTTGATGGCTTTGAAAATTTTGACATGCTACATATGGGAGTTCGTAATCCTCGTCTTAAAGCATTAGCCGAAGGACCTCAAATCCCTCAGGTAGCAGAAACGAGAGCGGATACGAAGAAAGATGTATATATGTGGAAAGGAGCAACCCTCAAATCTATTGAAAGCTTAGGTGAGCAATCTGCAGCTGGCCTAGCGTCCATAGCTGGTGTATTGGTAGTTAAGGTTGATGAAGGTAGTACAGCATATCAAAACGGATTGCGGATAGGGGATGTGATTATAGGGTGTCAAGATAAAAAGGTAGATCATCTAGCCGACCTTCAGCGAATTTTAAAACGAGATGAAGCAAAAGATTCATTTACTTTAATCGTTCATAGGAACCAAAATAAACAAACTATTGTGATCAAATAGTTGATCATTAAAAGCATGTTGTTGCTATTGCTACTGAATGTAAGCCACGTGCTGTTGATTGTGTTTTATGAAATAGATTAGATCTTCATATGGATAGAGAAAATCTTTAGATCTACAATAAAAGCCTCTCAGATAATTTTTGAGAGGCTTTTGTTATGGTAAGAATTTTATAATCCTTACTAAACTTAAGTTTTTTTAAAGATGTTAATAATGCATGCAAATCGGGTAATATAACGTGTATTTGGGATAGATTAGTTTAATAATTTTAGGGTAACAAACCAGTTACATTATAAACCAATTTACCTATGTATTTATTCAAACCTATAATTCCTGGTGCATATCGCATGCAGGTATTTCTAAAAAAGACTACCATACCTTTGGTAGTACCGTTCTTTTTAAGCACGCTGTATCTTCCTGTTCATGCTGCATATACAACAACTTATCAACAGCAGGTTTCCATCACTGGAGCCGTTAAAGATGCACGGGGTACAGTTCTTCCTGGTGTCACTGTTCAGGTTAAGAGAACTAATCAAACGGTTAAAACTGATGAACAAGGGCGCTTTAGTATCAATGCTACCGCAAAAGATGTTTTGCATATTACCTCTGTTGGTTATGAGCCTCAGGATGTGGTGATCGGGGATGCAAAAACATACAGTATCACTTTGCAGGAAGTCAGTGAGCAGATCGACGAAGTTGTGGTTGTAGGATACGGTACCCAGAAAAAAGTCAACCTTTCCGGGTCTGTGGCGAGTGTATCGGGCAAGACCATTACTGAGCGTCCGGTTCCTAATGTTCAAAACCTATTGCAGGGACGCATCGCCGGACTTGATGTGGTACAACCTACCGGGGAGCCTGGCAGGGATAATGGGAGCATGCGGATAAGGGGGCTTGGGTCGAGCGGAGCGTCGCCCAACCCGCTCGTACTTATTGATGGAGTTGTTGGATCGATGTCCAACTTATCACCACAGGATATTGAAAATGTTACTGTTCTTAAAGATGCATCTTCCGCTTCTATATATGGCGCAAGAGCAGCTAATGGGGTTATTTTAGTTACCACAAAAAAAGGTAAGCTCGGAACCAGTAATATTGAATATACAGGAAACTGGGGGACCAGTGAAGCGACCAAATACCCAGATCTGATCACCAATTCGGTGACCTATATGGAGATGTACAATTCGGCAAGAGCCAGAAGCGGACAGCCAGCGGTATACACGCAGGCGCAGATCGATAGTTATAAAAATAATCCCAATAGCGCCGAATATCCAAACTTTGACTGGTTAGATCATGTGCTCGGAAAAGGTCCTATTCAGAATCACAATCTCAGTGTTAACGGTGGAAGTGAGAAGAGTACGCACAATATCTCCCTCAATTATCTGGATCAGAACAGTATTACCAAAGGATATCTTTATAAAAGATATAATGGTCTAACAGATTATACCAATCAGGTTCACAAAAGGATAAAAGTAGGTACCAATGTCAACTTTTCTTATCAGGATTTTAAAGCGCCCTGGTTGACCAATGATGACTTGTTATTATTGGCCTATGCGGCTGCACCGACGTTTTCACCCTATTTACCAGATGGTAGCGGTCGATCGGCTGGTCGCGATTATATGAGTACAGGCGGAACTAACCGTACGACAGAGGAAGTGTACAATACAGGTGCACAGCTGACCAAAAATTACAATGTCAATGCGCAGGCGTTTATGGATGTCGACCTTATGGAAGGATTGAAATGGTCTTCAAAGGCAGCGTTTACGTTTTATAATCAGGAATATAAACAGCGCCAGTTTGGTAGCCCTGCCTACGCCTTTCATCCCAACGATAAAGGCGAATATGAGCAGTCGGGAAATGGTAATCCAACTTTTAATGGGCTTAGACAATCGTCTGACCGTAATATTACCAAAACATTTTACTCGACATTAAACTATGTAAAGACGATAGCTGAAGATCATAATATCAGTGTGTTGGGAGGATATGAACAGCAGGATAATAGAAGTACTACAATAGGAGGTGGACGCTATAGTTTTCCTAACAATGTTCTCATGGAACTGGACGGAAGTTCTCCTAAAGATCAAACCTTGAATGGTAGTTCTTTTGAATGGGCGCTCAAGTCTTTTTTTGGAAGGGCAAACTATGACTACAAAGGAAAGTACTTCTTGGAAGGTAATATTCGTCATGATGGAACCTCGCGGGTAGGACCAAAATATAGATGGGGAACATTTGGTGGAGGGTCTGCCGCTTGGCGCATCTCAGAAGAAGATTTTATTAAAAATAATGCAACTTGGCTGGATAATCTGAAACTACGTGCTTCTTATGGCGCGTTGGGAAATCAGGAAATAACAAGAGATGGGAATCTCGATTATTATCCTTACCAGAATATCCTTTCCAGTACAACCTATACATTCGCAGATCTAGAAGCTGGTGTTATGAAGAGGCGTCTTGTTGAGAATAATTTACGCTGGGAGAAAACAGCGATTACCGACATTGGTTTAGATGTTGATATTTACAAAGGGCTCTTTGGTGCAACCATCGACTGGTACAATAAAAATACGACGGATATCCTGGAAACAAGAACGGATGTTCCGGCTAGTATGGGTTTAATGCCTCCGATCATCAATGCAGGGGCTATGGTGAATAAAGGAATAGAAATTGAGCTGAGACATCAGAATCAGATAGGTGAATTCAATTACGGTGCTAATGTGATCTTCAACCGTTACCGCAATAAAGTGACTAATAGATTGGCCGAGACTTTAGGAACGATTGAAATTGGTCAGCCTTATAATAATTTCTTCCTTTACGATTGGATCGGCATCTTTCAGAGTCAGGCTGATATCGACAATTCACCGAAACAGCCAAATTCTGGTGCAGTTAAACCTGGTGACCTGAAGATGCGAGATGTGGACGGTAATGGAAGTATCGGTCCAGAAGATCGCATCCGGATCAGTAGATTCCCGGATTACAGTTATTCTTTCAATGTCTATGCAGGTTGGAAAGGATTTAATCTAAGTGCATTCTTTCAGGGCGTACAAGGACAAAAGGTGCAGGTTAGCCAATGGGGTTACGATCCTTTTATGCAGGGATCAGCGCCACCGACGAGATTTTTGGATGCATGGACACCGACCAATCCGAGTAACACCGTTCCGGCAGTGTACCTGTCAGGTTATGCCGGCGTATCGGGATACCCGTCAACCTACTTCTTGCAAGATGCATCTTACTTACGGTTGAAAAATCTATACCTATCTTATACTTTTCCTGAGTCCATTACCAAACGTATAGCGGCTAAAGGAATTACGGTGTATGTATCGGGCGACAATTTGATCACCTGGACAAAATACGAAGGTAATGATCCGGAAAGATCGGGTTCTGGAAGATTTGCGCAATTTCCGCAGCTTAAGATGTATACAGCGGGAATCAAGATTAAATACTAATCTAGCCTCTTGAGATAATAAAAAAACGAATATTGATATAAAAATAGCAACAATGAAAGCAAAATATACCAGCATATCTTTGATCGCAGTTTTCGTGATCGGTATGCTTAGCTCTTGTAACAAAGACTTTCTGGATAAAGATCCGACTACAGCTATTGACGGAGGAGCCTTTTGGACTTCCGATACAGATGTGAAGTTGGCTGTAGCGGGCGTATATAGAAGATTGCAGTCTGGTTTTTATGGCCAGGGTAAATTATGGTTGGATACCTATTCGGATAATGCACTGGATCGCCATAGTTTTTATGGCTTTGGAGATTTGACCCAGGGTATCGTCAACTCCACTAACGTCACCGGTACTTTTTACAATACACCTTACGAAGGGATTGCGGGGTGTAATTTTTTCTTAGATAATATTGATAAGGCGCCAAGCAGCGATGCTCAAAAAGCTGTGTATAAGGCTGAGGTTAGATTTATCAGGGCGATGTTTTACTTCGACTTGGTACAGGCTTTTGGCGGGGTGATCCTGTATGAGACTGAGCCAAAGACTGTGGATGAAAGTAAAATCGTCCAGAGTTCGAAAGAAGATGTGCTGAAGTTTATTCACAGTGAACTTGATTATGCCATCACCAATCTGCCTAATTTAGCATATACAGATGGCCATGCCGTAAAAGGGAGTGCGCAGGCCTTAAAAACCCGCGTGTATCTTTATCAGCAAAATTGGACATTAGCTGCTAGTACAGCGAATGACATCATTACAGGGGGTAAATTTCAGATCTATCAAGGGGGGTATCAGAATCTCTTTTTCACACCTACGCAACAAAATAATCCAGAAATTATATTTTCAACGAAATATTCCGCACCCAACAATCCGCAGGGTGGTGAGGGTTTATTAGTCGAAGTCGGCTGGTATGGCAGTATAGCACCTTACCAAAATCTGGTCGATGCTTATGAAATGTCCAATGGTAAAATGATCAATGAAATGGGCTCAGGTTATGTGGCATCAGACCCCTACAGCAATCGGGATCCGCGTTTAAAATTTACGATCAAAGTGCCGACTGAAGAATATATCAATCCTGATGGATCAGTATTTGAAGAGTCAGATCCGCTATTGACGACTTATGTTCAGAAAAAATATGTAGATCTGTCGATGTTGCCGTTCAACAGAACGAAAACACCGCTGACAGATCAGAACATCATCCATACCCGTTACGCAGATGTTTTACTGATGTATGCCGAAGCCAAAAATGAAGTGAGCGGTCCTGATCAAAGCATCTACAAAGCGTTGAATGAAATTCGGGAAAGAAAAAGTGTCGGTATGCCGAAAGTAAATGAGGCCGTATACAATACCAAAGACAAGTTACGTGATTTTATCTTGCATGAGAGACGGATAGAATTGGCCTTGGAAGGACACCGTTATTACGATCTTAAACGTCGTAATCAAATGGAAAATGTTCTTTCTAAAATTAAAAATCCGGGCGGGGTACAATTGAAATTCGGTGAGAAGAATAATGTTTTACCTTTTGCGCAGGATGAATTGGATAAAAATAAACAACTGAAACAAAATGATGATTACACGCCGTAATCCCTAAACCTTCATGTTCGATATGACCATGAAAAGCCCCCTGATATTATTTTCAGGGGGCTATTTTAGTTTACAGGTTATGGCCTCTTACTGATGAGGACATATATTTACCTCGGTATTCCCGAGGTGTTAATCCTTTGAATTTTTTGAAAAACTTGTTGAAATTTGAAAGACTATTGAAACCGCAATCATATGCCAGATTGTTTACCCTGTAATCTTCCTGGGTCAGCAGTTTGCAGGCATGTCCGACACGTACTTCATTGACAAATTCTACGAAGGTTTTTTGCGTTCTACTTTTGAAATAACGGCAGAAAGATTGCTTATTCATATAGATCATCTCCGACACGTCTTCCAGATGAATCTCTTTAGCAAAATTATTGAAAATATGCTTCAAAATAATATCCATACGGTCATTGTCCTTCAGCTGATAGGTATTGGTATAACCTGCTCCAGTGAGTAAGTCGTATTCTTTAGTCTCACTCAGTATCTGCAGTATTTTAGTTAAGAGGTTCAAACGGGTGAGTACGTCAACTTCATCTGCTAATTGGATCAATAGAGTTTTTATCTGCAATTTGGTTTTACCTTTAAAGCGCATACATCGTTTACTCAGCTGAAAAAAATCAGCAAGTGTTTTGACGTTTCCGAATTGGGAAATAATCTTAATAATCTTATCCGGATGAAAAAATAGGGTCACAGATTTAGCTTGATTTTCATTCTCTGAAGCTATGAAGTATTCTTTACTATTGTGCCAGACGTGAGGTATGTTGGAGCCTACCAAAATGAGGTCATCTTGGCTAAAACTTTCAATGCTGTCACCGATCATTCTGGTGCCCTCACTTTTGACGACATAATTTATCTGACATTCTTCATGAAAATGAAATAGCGTTGAGAAATAAGGCGAGTTGACGATTTTGGTGTCAAACACATCATTTTCTTTACCTTCTAATATTTTAGCTGGAACTGGTTTCATAATATCTAGCTACCTTTAATATGATCCCGAAGCAATGCTCTATTGCTGCTATATTAAAGTTTGGTTTTTTAATTATGCTAATATAGCGTATAAATTGGTGAATTGCCAATTGGTTTTTAATTTTTTAAGCCTTTAACTTAGTGATCATATAAACCAGAATAAAATCTTAAGTGTATAATTATTTTTAATATGGCATCAATAGGAAAAAAAAGACTTTACTCCAAGTTGAAGATTGGAAAGTTAGGACTTTTGTTAAGTACAATCTCGATGCTGTCGGGTAATGTTCAGGGACAAGAAAATAAGAGTTTGTATACTTTACAGTCAGATTTTGTCGATCTGAGATTTGGGGTTATGATGCATTTTAATATGGGAACATTTACCGATGAAGAATGGGCTTCCCCCAATCACGATCCTAAGAAATTTAATCCGACCGAGCTTGACTGCAATCAATGGGCTGATGCATGTAAAGCTGCAGGTATGAAGTATGCTATTTTAACCACAAAACATCATGACGGATTTTGTCTATGGGACTCTAAGTATACGGATTATGATGTCGCAAGTAGTCCCTACAAAAAAGATGTTGTAAAAGAATATGTGGATGCATTTCGTAGTCGGGGTATAAAGCCTTGTTTATATTTTTCCATTTGGGACCGTCACAATGGTGTTGAAAACGGAGGTCTGAAAGAAGAGCAGTTAATACTGAATCAACTCACGGAGCTCTTAACAAATTATGGAGAGATCCCGCAAATTATCTTCGATGGATGGAACTGGAAAATGGGCCATACCCTTATTTCGTATCAACGCATCTATGATCATGTTAAAAAATTACAACCCAATTGCCTTATATCTGAACATAATGGCAACAGTAATTTTCAAACGGATTTGATTTATTATGAAGGACCAAAAGGGGTATTTCCTCCTGGAAATAATGTGTTTGCTTCGCAGATGGCTTTGACGATGACCAACGGCTGGTTTTGGCATGCAGATTCACCTAAGAATGTCAAAAGTCTGGACTATACGCTGGATAAGCTACAACGTCTTGAACCGCTATATTGCAATTTCATGCTCAATATAGCGCCTAATCGTAAGGGTCTTTTTGATAAAGAGGTAGTCGATCGCTTGGTCGAAATTGGAAAAAGATGGAAACCGGATACCTCCCGTTTACCGCTACCGGCACAGCCCGAAACCGTGAATAGTTACATTTTACCTGTGGGTATTACCGCTACTGCTGGTAAAGCAGTCACCCAGCCAGCACCTCCTGCTAATGATGGCTCGCCGATCGCAGCGCTGCTGACCCAGACCACAGCGAACGTGATGATCGATGGTTGCAGTGACGAGATTCCTGATAACGGCGGGTTTTCTCCTTTTCAGACTTATTGGGAATTTGCTCCTCATAAATCACGAGCCCTCATCCTTGATCTGGGAACAGCCAAAGATATAAGGAAGCTGTACTATCTGCCGGCACGCTGGTTAGGTTATAATGGGATAATAACTAAATATATGATCTCCACAAGTTTGGATGGTCAAAACTTTAAAAAGATAACGGAAGGGAAGTGGCAGAAAAACACCAATTTAAAGATATCGGATTTTGCTTCAGTAAAAACGCGTTACGTGAAATTTGAGATTGTAGAATCTGTGGGAGAAGCCATTGTCAGTGAAATTGGCGTTGGAAACTGATTATGATATAAGTTTTAGAAGAATTTAAATTAATTAAAATAATACAACTATGTTAACAGCATTTTCATTAAAAGGCAAGACAGCCTTGATAACAGGTGGCGGAACAGGTATTGGATTTGGAATAGCAAAAGCAATGTTGGAGGCGGGTGCGAGAGTGGTCATTGTAGGCCGTCGAGAAGAAACGCTACAACAGGCACAACAGGAGTTAGGAGGGGATGTTCATTATTTTGTATTTGATCTAGCCATTACCGAAGCTATTCCTGGATTGATAGATCGTATAGAATCTGCAGTAGGACAAATTGATATTTTGGTCAATAATGCAGGTGTTCATTTAAAAAAATATGCACTGGAAACTAGTGATGCTGAATTTGAAAAAATTATACAGACCAACGTGCTCAGTGTATTCAGCCTAAGCAGGTCGTGTGCCGCTAAAATGGTTGAAAGAAAAGATGGAGTTATTTTATTTATAGGGTCTATGACCGGAATGTTTGGTATGGATCGTGTCTCGGCTTACGGTACTTCTAAAACTGCTTTGACTGGCCTGATGCAAAATCTGGTCACTGAGTTTTCGAAATATAATGTAAGGGTCAATACGTTAGTTCCGGGTTGGATAGAGAGTTCGATGTTTTTTAAAGCAATTGGTGACGATCCGCAGCGCAAAGAAAAGATCGTTAATCGGATCGCTATGGAAGGTTTTGGAAAACCTGAAGATGTGGGGAATGCCGCCGTTTTTCTCTCCTCTCCAGCAGCACGTTATATCACCGGGGTTTTATTGCCTATTGATGGTGGGGCGACTGTTAATTTTTGACCTAAGGTCAAATTGAACATAAACAAGTATTTTTTTAATGAAAAACATGAAAGCAATTATATTGCATGAACCAGGCCGGTTTGAATATATTACCAAAGAAAAGCCATCAGATCTTAAACCTGATGATGTATTGTTGAAGATAAAGAAAGTGTCGATCTGTGGTACCGATCTGCATGCCTACAAAGGCAAGCAACCTTTTTTTACTTATCCTCGTATTTTGGGGCATGAAGTATCTGCCGAAATTGTTGCAGTAGGAAGTGAAGTGAAAGGGCTTAAGGTTGGAGACAAGTGCACAGTTGAGCCTTATCGTAATCTGGTAGAAGATCAGGCTGTGCGCAAGGGTAAAACAAATTGTGGGAGCACCTTAACCGTATTGGGCGTTCATGAAGATGGTGCAATGCAGGAATACATTACCTATAAAGCCACTAATGTACATCTTACAGAGGGGCTTGATGACGATCAGATTTCCTTGGTGGAACCGCTGGCGATTGGTGCGCATGCTGTAGACCGCGCTCAGATCTTGCACGACGACACTGTTCTGGTCATCGGCGCCGGTCCAATCGGATTGGGCGTTGCAGCTATCGCACGATTGTCGGGAGTGAAAGTTGCGGTTGTGGATTTGTTACAAGATAGGCTGGATTTTATTAAGCATAAATTTCCTGAAGTAGAAACCATCTTATTGTCAGATCATACTGAAGGTGCTATCAAAGATGCTTTTCAAGGAGAGTTACCGACTATGATATTTGATGCAACGGGTAGTAAAGGATCAATGGAAAATTCGTTTAACCTGGTTGCGCAAGGAGGAACTATTGTTTTTGTAGGATTATTTGTTGGATCTGTTACTTTTGATGATCCTAATTTTCATAGGAAAGAAATAACATTAAAAGCAAGCCGCTCTGCCCGGGCTCAAGACTTTAAGAAAGTAATCCAGTTGCTACAAGCGGGACTTATTGATACGGATGGATACATTACCCACCGGATTCCTTTCGATCATCTTATTGATGACTTTGAAACGTTGTATCAACCAGACCAAAATCTGATTAAGGCTGTTATCGATTTTTAAACAAACTTATTGCTTCATCAAAACAGCATATTAATTGCATTAGAAAAAAATTATTAAAGATAGAATTTCCTAATTCTAATCTTTAATAATTATGCAAGACAACTATTCAAAGGCTTAAAAAGTAAATTGTATGGATTATTATACCAGCTTGAGAAATATTCTGCGTCATTTTATAAAACCATTCGAAAATATTTTTTGGATCTCATGTTAACATGACATTAACATCGGTTAATATAACGTTAATCGTAAAGTGAATAACTCTGTATTTTAGCATATAACCTTGAATTATAGATTTATCTAATAATGCCAACAATAGATGTGCAAAATATGCCCTGTACTTTAGAAGAGTTTAGACTATTTCAATTAGGTCAAGAATCTGCTTTCCGTACTATTTATGAGTATTATCATCCTCTCTTGTATCGAAAAATATGTAAGTTTTCTTATGATGTGCTAGAAGCTGAAGAGCTAACTCAAGAGATTTTTGTGCAATTATTTTTACGAAGGAGTGATATCAAGAGTGTGGAAGCTATTTTTCCTTTTTTATATACTGTGGCTAAGCGGATGTCGATCAGTTCGTTCCGAAAACGTATTGTACACTTGCGTTATCAGCAAGAAGAGTTAAAGAGCTGGAATGAAGGGTCTTTAATGAATCGAAATGATATAGAATTTAGGGAATTGGAGACTATTCTAAATAAGGTGATAACAGCATTACCTCCGCAGCAACAACTCATATATCGAATGAATAAGTTAGAAGACAAAAGCTATGATGAGATCGCTGAAATATCAGGATTATCAAAATATACTGTTCGAAATCACCTTCATTTAGCAACAAAATTTGTTCGCTTCCACCTTAATAAAATACTATTAATCATTTTTTTGTTAAAAATTTGATTTTCCATTGGTACAATTGATAGACTTGTGCGAGTATTCCTCATGAAAGCATAGGATCGATATGTCAAAAACCGAAGATTATAAACAGTTAATTCGCCTTTATTATTCGCAGCGCTGTAGTGGAGAAGACATTGCATTGATCAGGACATTGATCGATAATCCCTTGTTTCAGTCTGCTTGGGAAGAAGTCTGGTTAGAAGATGGGCTGGAAGATAATAATCGTGTTCAAGATCTCATTGCCCGGAAGATGTATGCTAATATAATCCGAGATGAGCGTCTGCAGTTTCAATCATCTATCGTTACTGTTCAAACTTCAAGGCGAATAATCTTATATAAAAAACTAAGTATCGCTGCTTCCTTATTTGTAGGTGTTATCGTTGCTTTATTATATTGGAAACTTGCGGATAATAATCTCTCGGATAATATAAAAGTAGTACAAGAAAGTAGCAATTCAAGAATTGTGCCCGGGCAGGAACGTGCAACCATCATTCTGGATGACGGACGCAAGATTGATCTGGATAAAATAGTGGGAGATACAGTTATCGATTTAGGTTCTTTCTCCATTGTAAAAAGTAAAGAAGGGCATATATCTTACCGGTTAAAATCTTCGTTGCAGCAAGCGAACAAGTTGGCACATAATACAATTGTAACTCCTCGTGGTGGCGAATACCAGTTGCTGTTACCAGATGGTACACAAGTCTGGTTGAATGCTTCAACTACATTACGCTATCCCATTGTGTTTAGCGCTGATAAAAGAGCGGTTGAACTGGATGGTGAAGCATATTTTAATGTCGCAAAGCATCAGGTCTCTGGAAAGCATGTTCCCTTTATCGTAAATACCGGAGAACAAAGACTAGAAGTACTGGGTACACAATTTAATATAAATAGCTACCAAGCGAAAGTCGTAACAACTCTTGTAGAAGGAAAAGTAAAGTTGGAATACCCAAGTATGGATATGGAATCAAGAATATTATTACCTAATGATCAATCGACATTTGATCCTCAAAAACAACAATTTGAGCAACATCAGGTAGATCCCTTATATATTATTGCCTGGAAAGAGGGCAATTTTTCCTTTGACAATGCATCCCTTAGTACCGTTATGGAAGATATATGTCGTTGGTATAACGTTGATGTGCAGTACCATGGAAATTTTGATCACGTTCATTTTTCTGGAACCATTTCGCGCTATTCGGATATTGATAAACTATTACAAACAATTGCTTTAACAGGAGGATTTAGCTTTAAATTGAAAGGAAGAGAATTGCACATCATGCTGTAAGAAATAAAAGAATCAAAGATTCAGGAGCGTTGAGACCGCCCCTGAATTTTGCGTCCTTGATGGACATGTGATTGAATAGAACCTATAAAAATTATATACAACCAATGCTAAATTACAAAAATAAATGGGATGTCTTGTCAATGGACAACAGGCGCCCAGCTACAAAAATTCCAATTGCTATGAAACTGTCATTAGCTATTCCCTTATTACTGGCTACTAGTTTGCAGGTCAGTGCTTTTTCTTTTGGTCAAAATGTAACCATTGCGAAGAAAAACGTTAAATTATCTTCTGTACTGAAGGATATTCAAAGACAGAGTGGATATAATATTTTTTATAATGAAGCTTTGCTCAATAAGCAAAGGCTGGTTGACGTAAATTTTAATAATAGACCTTTTAAGGAGGTATTAAAAAGTGTATTAGAGGATTACCAGTTGGACTTTAAGCAAGTAGACAAAAATATTATTCTAAGTAAAAGAATGGGATCCAATGCAGAGGTGTCAGCAGATAAAACGATTCTTCAAAAACGATCTATTTCAGGTACCGTAAAGGATCAGGACGGTAAACCATTGAGTGGAGTGACGGTTACAGAAAAAGGGCGAAATAATCAGGTTGCCAGTAGTACCGGTGGAAAATTTGAGATCGAGGTGACCGATAAGGATGCGGTGCTGCAGTTTTCAATAGTGGGTTTTGAGCCAAAAGAAGTTACCATCAAAAATAGTGATAATATCCAAGTTTCACTGTTATCAGCGATGAGTGATTTAGAGGAAGTAGTTGTTATTGGATATGGTACTCAGAAAAAAGTAAATTTGAGCGGTGCCGTTGCCAGCGTAGGTTCTAAGAGTCTGGAAAGTAGACCGCTTACTAACTTAGGGCAAGGTTTGCAGGGACTTATTCCTAATTTAAACATCTCGATGAATGGTGGGAAACCTGGTTCCACAGCCAATTATAATATTAGGGGTACAACGTCCATCAACGGTGGCGGACCATTGATCTTAGTGGATAATGTACAGATGGATCCCAATCTTATCAATCCTGCAGATGTCGAAAGTGTTACGGTGTTAAAAGATGCGGCTTCTACCGCGATTTACGGAGTGCGGGGAGCTTATGGTGTAGTTCTGATCACGACCAAGAGAGGGCGTAAAAATATGCCTGTACAGATTGATTATTCTATTGATTATGGATTGACCAGACCCACTAGGCTACCTAAGACAATGAATTCTGTTGAATTTATCAAAGGGCATATGGAGGCCAATAAAACAGGTACGCTTACGAGTGGTCAGACTGCTACAGACCCTTTTACAGCGTTGGATCTTCAAAAAGCTATGGAGTATATCGCTAATCCAATTCCTGAAAATTCGGTATATATACAGAATCCTACGGATGTGCGATATAGATATGTAGGAAATACGGATTGGGTTGCCGCATTGTATAATGGGCACGCCCCACAGGTACAGCAAAATATATCGTTGGCCGGCGGAAGCGAGAGTACTGTATATAGGGCTTCTTTAGGATATTTTGATCAAAAGGGTATTTTAAAAGCTGCTGATCAGGCATATAAACGTTATAATCTTGCACTGGAATTGCGCTCGGATCTTAACAAATGGCTCACAGTAGGTACAAATGTTAAGTTTAACAGAGAGAATGACAATAGTCCTGCTTCGAGATCTATTGGCAATGTGGAAATTTTAAATTCGGGTCTATGGCCTATTGTTCCAATTTATCACCCAGACGGAAATTTTGCTGGACAAGGTGGCTTTACTAGTGAAATAGCTGTATTGAAGCAGAACGGACGTTCGTTAACTTTAGAAAATGATCTTTGGCTAACTGGTTTATTTGAAATCAGACCCATTAAGAACGTAAAGATTATAGGGGATTATACCTGGAATACATATACGTTCAATAATACGAGTAATGTCAAATCATTTCATGAATATGGTGTTGATGGGATCGATCTGGGATTATATCCTTGGACAGCTACTTCGAGTGTCTCAGAAAGAAACAGTAATGATTCCTATAGAGTGTTTAATATTTACGGTCAATATGAGAACACCTTTGCTTCAAAACACTATTTTAAGTTTATGCTCGGATATAATGAGGAGTATAAGTATTTAAAAGGTTTCAATGCTTTGGCGAGAAACTTAATTAATCAGGAAATGCCGGCATTGGGCCTCAATAATGATGTTAAACCAGCAGTTGACGCAGCCATACAAGATCTCGCATTGAATGGTACTTTTTCTAGGATCAACTATATATATGATAATAAATATATAGTTGAGGTCAATGGTAGATATGATGGTACCTCACGCTATGGCAGAGGAAAAAGATACACTTTTCAACCAACTGGTTCGGTAGCATGGCGGATGTCTGAAGAGAATTTCTTTAAGCCGCTCAAATCTGTTTTAAGTGAATTCAAAATCAGAGGTTCTTATGGAACAATTGCCAATCAATACAATGATGCATATTATCCTTATGTAGCAACAATGCCTTACGGTTTAGGTCAATATATATTTGGCAATGAACAACAAACTGCTGTAAATGCTCCGGGGTTGGTAAGTTCTAATTTTACTTGGGAAAAGGTGACTACTGCCAACCTGGGTTTTGACTTTGCTTTCTTAAATAGTAAACTAACAGGTGCGCTTGACATCTATACCAGAAAAACAAGTAATATGCTAGTTGCCGGTTTTCCAGCACCTGCAGTATTGGGGACAGCTGTACCACAAAGGAATGCAGCAGATCTTAAGACTAAAGGCTTCGACTTGAGTTTAGATTGGAAGGACAAAATTGGTGAAGATTTTTATTACAATGTCACACTTGCGCTGTCAGATTACCAGGCTACAATCACCAAATTTGACCTCAATCCTTTAGGAACAATCGGAACTAGATATGTGGGTTATAAGGAAGGTGAAATATGGGGATATGAAACAGATGGTTTCTTTGCGACGGATGAAGAGGCCGCAGCAACCAATCAGTCCCAACTTTTTGGAGGGAAATGGTTAGCAGGTGATATTAAGTTTAAAGATCTCAACGGCGATGAGAAAATAGATTTTGGTAATAATACGATTAGTAATGCCGGAGATAGAAAGCTGATCGGTAACAGTACACCGCGTTATCAGTATAGTGTTAACATGGGTGCTACATACAAAGGTTTTGATTTTACGATGTTCTGGCAAGGAATCGGAAAACGTGATATGATGTTGGGCGGGAATCATTTCTGGGGTTTTACGAGTGAATGGGCGACTCCTTCCGAAGCTTTGGTCGGTAATTACTGGACTCCTGAAAACACAGACGCTTATTTTCCTAGATTACGGTTTGGCGGAGGAGGAAACTTTCAGACACAAACCAAATATCTGCAGAGTGCGGCTTATTTACGTTTAAAACAGCTTACGCTTGGATATACACTATCACCAAAGTTATTGGAAAAAATAAAGGTGAAAAATATTCGAGTATACGCAACCGGACAAAACCTTTTTGAATTCACTAAGCTTTACAAAAATTTCGATCCAGAGCAATTTGACAGAAATAATGATTATCCACTGAACCGAGGATTTTCGGCGGGAGTACAGTTGCGTTTTTAACCTACTGTATTGTTCATGATGAAGCCTATCTATAACGTATGGTGATGCATATTAAGCAAAGTGATATCCATCAAATCGAGAAGGTAAATTTAATAGATGAAAACAGATGTAGCAACTAAAAACAAATGTGAAAATGTTCCTTAGAGCTGACATCATTAAAAATTAAAAAATGAAAAATAAACATATAGTAGTGCTAGGTACATTGCTGACACTTAGTTTTTTGACGGCTTGTAAAAAGGAAGACTTTTTAGACAGATCGCCTCAAACTTCGTTTACAGAAAATACATATTTTAAAACCGAGACGGATTTAAAGTTATATACCAATCAATTTTATGGTACATTGCCCGTGGAGTTTTCATGGAATGATAATGCATCAACTGATAACCTTGTTCCTAACAATCGTAGCACATTATTGGCTGGTACGCTTACCGTTCCGGCAAGCGGTGGAGGATGGGCCACAGGTGATTGGGCTAGTATAAGAGCCTGTAATTTTTTTCTTATTAGAAATGTAGATCCGGGTATCAGTGATGCTCTAAAGAATAAATATAATGCGGAAGTTCGTTTTTTTAGAGCCATGTTTTACTGGCAGAAGGTGGTGACATTCGGAGCTGTACCTATTTATAAAACAGATCTGAATGAAACATCCCCTGAATTGATGAATGGTCGAAATTCGCATAAGGAAGTTATGGATTTTGTTCTGGAAGATTTGGATTATGCCATAGCCAATTTAGGTGAGCCCGCAAATGATAACCGAATTAATAAATACGTCGCTCAAGCTTTAAAGTCCAGGATATGCCTTTGGGAAGGTACATTCAGAAAATATCATGCTTTGGGAGACGAAGAAAAATTTTTAAAGGCAGCCGCTGATGCTTCTTTAGCAATTATTAATTCCAATAAATACCTCATTTATAATACCGGAAATCCTGAAGCTGATTACCGAAATATCTTCCTACAAACTGATTTATCGAATAATAAAGAATCAATACTCAGTAGAATCTATATCACAAATTTAAATACGACCAATTATACACGTTCGCTGAGTGAAGCTGGAACGGGTTTTAGCAAGGATTTTGCGAGGTCCTTTTTGTGTAAGGATGGATTGCCTTTTGCATTGTCACCTTTATATGCTGGAGATGATACACCTGAAAACGAATCTAAAAACCGTGATCCACGTTATAAACAAACTATCGGTACACCGGGATTTGTACTCACTCAAAATACGAATGGTTCTCAAATTGTTCTTGAAAGACCTAATATCAACTCTGCGGCGACTTCAACTGGATACCAAATTATTAAAGGACGTTCCTCAGATCCGGCAATGTTCAATGCAAATCAGGAGACGATAGATCGTTTTATATTTAGATATGCAGAAGTCTTGCTTAATTACGCAGAAGCTAAAGCCGAATTAGGTGAATTGGATCAAAGTATAATAGATATGACTATTAAGCCACTTCGTGATCGGGCAGGGATGCCAAATATTAATTTGAATGCTATAGTTGGCGATCCTAACACCAACTATCCTGATATCAGTTTGCATTTACAAGAGATCAGAAGAGAGCGACGTATCGAACTGGCAGGAGATGGGTTTCGTTTTAATGATCTGTTGCGATGGAAGGCTGGGAAACTTCTGGAAAATCGATATACAATCCTGGGAATGAAACTTACTGATGCCTACAAAGCGAAGTACCCAGCTTCTCAGGGAGTTGATAACTTACCGCGTACGGTGGATGGATATATTCGGGTTTACTCAAATATTGAAAAATGGTCATGGAATGATAAAAATTATTTAAATCCGTTGCCCATAGATCAATTGACCCTTAATCCGAACTTGAAACCGCAAAATACAGGTTGGTAAGGTATTGTAACTTTTAGTAAAAAGGCTACTTCTTTATTGATGAAGTAGCCTTTTTACTATTTTCTAACCAGGTTATTAAATAGTGGTTATTTCGTGCAATCTGTCTTTTTGTTACTCCTAACTCAGCATGATCATCTTGAACAATTTAAAGAAGTGGCGGACGTTTTGAGCGCTCTTATGTTAATATAGTATCAATACTGATTAATAATCCGTCAATCATACGTATTTATTTACGTTAATTTTATGATCATTAAATAACCAATGATAAAAAAATGCCACATCGTGGTAAATAGCAGTTTTTACGGACTACACTTATTATGATTTTTGGAGGAATAAGTTCTCTTTATCCATATTAGTATTCCGAGCTGTCAGTATACAAAAGAATTTTTGAATAAATATATTATGAATTAGTTGTATTGAAAGATTTAAAAATGGTGATTAAAGGGAGTCCCCTCTCCCTTTTCATTTGCACAAGATTGACATTAACGAAATAAACATATAATAATAAAATAACAGTTTAAATAAATAGATGATAACGAGATTTGATATCGAAGATAAACGCTTTCCTTTGAATACAGGAGCTGGAAGTGATGCTGTGCATAAAGACCCAATTTATTCTTATGCCGTAACCCGATTAGTGGATGACAAAGGCCGTGTGGGTACTGGATTAGCCTTTACTATTGGGGCTGGTAATGAATTAGTATGTCAGGCTGCGGCCTTTTATGCTGAACGCTTAGTGGGTAAAGGGATAGAAGAAACGATGGCCGACTTTGGTCGTATATTCAATGCGCTGAGCAATGAACAGCAGTTTAGATGGTTGGGCCCCCATAAAGGAATTGTGCATTTGGCACTGGCTTCAGTAACCAATGCTTGTTACGATCTATGGGCGAAAACCAGAGGTGTGCCGCTATGGAAATTGTTGACCGATCTGACAGCTAAGGAGATTGTGAATACACTTGATTTATCGTATTTAGAAGATGAATTGACCGCTCAGCAAGCGATTGCTTTGTTAGAAACGAATTTGGCCACGAAGGATAGCCGTATGGGTATCATTGATAGTGGCTATACGGGATACGATACTTCAGTGGGCTGGTTTAACTACTCGGATGAGCAAGTGCGGGAGAATTGCCGTAGGGCTTTAGATAATGGTTTTAGTGCGATGAAGCTGAAGGTTGGAAGTACTGACCCGCTCCGTGATATTAAACGTGCTCATATTGTAAGGGAGGTAGCCGGCGATGCCGCTACTGTCATGCTGGATGCAAATCAGCAATGGACACTTCCGCAGGCACTGTCGATCTGTGATGAACTGAAAGCGATGAATCCATATTGGATTGAAGAGCCTACACATCCAGATGATATTTTAGCACATAAGACATTAACAGATGCAATAGCGCCAATTAAGGTTGCAATGGGTGAACATGTCCCCAATCGTATTGTATTTAAGAATTATCTACAGCTAAATGCCGCTGGATTTGTGCAGGTCGATGCTGTCAGGGTAGGTGGTGTTAGTGAATTTATCAGTGTAAGTTTATTATGTCGAAAATATAATATTCCGGTAGTGCCACATGTAGGCGATATGGGACAATTGCATCAGCATCTGGTGCTTTTTAATCATATTTCCATGGGTCATGAAGCATTATTCTTAGAACATATTCCGCATTTAAAATCCCATTTTGTACATCCTGTACAGATTGAAGGGGGCGTGTATAAAACTCCTATGGAAGTAGGAAGTAGTTGTGATTTACTTTAATTAATAATTTGATGTTAGGATCGTTAGACTTAAGTATTGCCATCATTTATATACTACTCATCTTAGCGGTAGGGATATGGGCGGGGGTGAGTCAGAAACTCGAAAATAAAGGTTCTGCCAGTGACTATTTTTTAGCGGGCAAATCGTTGAAATGGCCGGCAATAGGACTTGCTCTTTTTGCAACAAATATATCAACGGTCCATTTAGTTAGTTTGGCACAGAGCGGATTTGATACCGGGTTGTTGAATGGTAATTTTGAATGGATGGCAGCTTTTACTCTTATCCTGCTTGCTTTGTTTTTTGTACCGTTTTATCTGAAGTCAGGTGTTTCAACTTTACCTGATTTCTTGGAACGTAGGTATGATAAAGCAAGTCGTGAATGGCTGACGATGATATCCATTGTATCGGCAATTGTGATTCATATCGCATTTTCGATGTTGGCAGGGGGGATTGTACTTAAAACACTTTTTGGTTTTGATATGTATTTGAGTATTACCGTCATCTGTATTATCACGGGCATCTATACGATACTCGGAGGTTTACGGGCAGTGGTTATAACGGAATCTATCCAGACTATTGTCCTTTTGGCTGGTGCTTTTATTATCAGTTTTGCTGCTTACGATAAGATGGGCGGATGGATTTCGATGAAGGATGTTTTGGTTGATGAAGGTCAGCTTGAACGATTATCGATGTTGCGTCCCCATGGGGACAGCAGTGGTATGCCGTGGTATGCCGTGATCTTAGGTTACCCCATTTTAGGTATCTGGTACTGGTGTGCGGATCAGACGATTGTGCAGCGGGTACTCGGTGCTAAGGATGAAAATCATGGCCGCGTGGGTGCACTTTTTTGTGGGTTTATTAAAATCTTGCCGGTTTTTATTTTTGTTCTTCCTGGATTATTTGCCTACACTTTATTTAAAACTGGGCAGTTGGATCTGACAAGCTTAGGTGTTGACGTTGCCGGAAATGTAAATTCAAAAGGTATCTATACGTTGATGATTACACAATTGTTGCCATCTGGTTTGATCGGGGTATTGGTCGCAGCTTTGCTATCGGGTTTAATGAGTCAGATATCAGGTGCACTCAATTCTATTTCTACAATGGTTAGCTATGATATTTATAAACAAAAACGACCACAGGCAACAGACAAACAGCTGATTACCGCAGGTAAGATTTCAGCAGTAGTGGCGATGGCTTTTTCTTTAGCTCTTCTACCTTTGTTAGATAAGTATGAAAGTATATTCAATGGAATCAACGATGTCATCGCACATATCGCTCCGCCGATAACATGTGTATTTCTTTTAGGAATCTTCTGGAAGAAGGCTTCCGCCGCATCTTCGAAATGGACGCTATGGATTGGATCTGCATTGGGTGTGATCGTATTTATTGCCAATAAGCTTTTTCCGGAAACCTGGATCGGTCAGGTTCCGTTTATGGTGATGGCTTTTTATCTGTTTATAATCTGTGTGTTGATACAAATCATATTTTCTTATCGTTTTCCTGTGCAACATACAGCTGAAAGTAAGGAATTGTACTGGAAAAATCCACTGGAACCTCTTAAGGGAAAAGCTTGGAAAGGTATTGGAAATTATAGGGTATTATCGGGACTATTGTTATTAATTGTTGTGGTATTATATGGAATATTTAAATAAAAAGGTATTACTTCGATTTGTAATCGGGGTAGTGATGGTTTCATTAATCTTCGTCGGCTGTAAAGCCTCCAATTCATCTCAAAAGATGAAAAGGTATGCATCTGTAACCGGACTTAAGGAAGAGAAAATAGAGGAGTATAAAAAGCTCCATGCAGCGGCATGGCCTAGTGTGTTAAAAATGATAAAAGAATGTAATATACAGAATTACTCCATTTACTTAAAAAAAATAGACGGTAAAAACTACCTCTTTAGTTATTTTGAATATGTAGGTGATAATTTTGAATTGGATATGAAGAAAATGGGAGATCATCCAGAGACACAGCGCTGGTGGAAAGAGACGGATCCCTGTCAAATTCCTTTACCAGATGCTGCGGCAAAGGGCGCAACCTGGTCAGATATGGAAGAGGTTTTCCACACAGATTAAAATACATATTGTATCTTAGAATTTTCGCTATCGAAAAATTTATTTGATTTTAATTTCGTTTATGTAAACGAAATTATATAATATATCATTAAACAGAGTGTCATGTGCTCATTTTTACCAATTAAAACCGACACTCATAACTAATAATTGCAATGAATAATACAAAGCAACTTGCTGCTTGTTTACTAATTTTTTGTATTGGTATTTCGACTTTGAAAGCCCAGGATGCAAAAAGGAATAAAATTTGGTATGAAAGTCCGGCTAATGCACTTGTCAAAGATGCGGCAAATGGATGGGAAAGTGATCCCGAATGGCTGAAAGCATTGCCTGTAGGTAATGGTTCACTTGGAGCTATGGTATTTGGCGATGTCAACCATGAACGTATACAGCTTAACGAGATGACGTTATGGAGCGGTAGTATGGATGATGGCGATAATCCGGATGCACCGAACGCACTCAACAAAATTAGGCAATTGCTCTTTGAAGGAAAATACAAAGAAGCGACAGCGCTAACGAATAAAACACAGATAACGAAGGGTAAGGGATCTGGATCCGGAAATGGGGCAAACGTGCCTTTTGGTTGTTTTCAGACATTAGGTGATCTGCGGTTAGATTTTGGATCGGATAAACCATATCAAAACTACTATCGCGAACTGGATCTGATGAGCGGAATAACGCGGTCAACTTTTATTCAGAATGGCGTCAAGTTTACGAGGGAAGTGTTTGCTAGTCATCCGGATCAGGCTATTGTCATTCGTTTGACTGCGGATCGTCCCGGAGCAATTCAGGTTGCTCTGAACCTGGATCGACCGGAAAGGTTCGAGACACGTGTGGTTGACAATAGGCTTCAGATGTCAGGAACGATGGACAACGGTAGAGGAGGAGTTGGAATGAAATATATTGCGCAGGTCACTCCGGTGCTGGAAGGCGGAAAAATTAGTGCATTAGGTAAAGCGATCCAGATTACTGGGGCAAATGCATTGACTCTGATTGTGACGGCTAAGACAAATTATAAGCAGGAATATCCAACATTTGTTAATCCAAATTTTGAAAAAGAGCATGCTCAAATCGTGGCTAAGATTGTGTCTAAAAAATATCCGCTTCTGAAAAAGAGACATACAGAAGATTTCTCGTCTTATATGAACCGAGTGGACTTTCGATTAGGAAATGCAAAGAATGATCAAGCAACAAACACCTTGATGGCTAGTAATGTGCAATCTGGGAATGAACAGGTTTTGTATCCATTATATTTTCAGTATGGTCGATATCTCCTGTTATCATCATCACGAGATGGTGGATTACCGGCAAATCTGCAAGGAATCTGGGCTAATAAAATACAGACTCCGTGGAATGGTGACTACCATACGGATATCAATGTTCAGATGAATTATTGGCCGGCGGAAGTGTCAAACTTATCGGAATCGCATCGACCATTGATGGACCTGATTGCTTCTTTAGTGGCCCCGGGTCAAAAGACTGCAAAAACACAATATCAAATGTCGGGTTGGGCCCTGCACCCGATCACAAATGTATGGGGGTATACTTCTCCTGGAGAAAGTGCGAGCTGGGGCATGCACATTGGTGGTGGCGCCTGGATAGCGCAACATATTTGGGAACATTATGCTTTTACAAAGGATAAAGCTTTTTTAACCAAAGCTTATCCGATCTTAAAAGAGGCTTGTCTATTTTATTTGGACTGGTTGGTCGCTGACCCTAAAACTGGCTTTTTAGTTTCTGGTCCTTCTCCATCTCCTGAAAATTCATTTAAAGCTCCTGACGGTTCTGTGGCACAGATCAGTATGGGCCCATCACATGATCAACAGGTTATTTTTAACCTTTTTGAAAATACGCTTAAATCAGCTGCGATTTTGGGAGGTGAGCAAGATGCTTTTGTGAAAAAAGTACAGGTCGCTAAAGGGAAATTGGCAAGACCAACAATAGGAAGCGATGGCAGGTTAATGGAATGGGCATATGAGTTTGAGGAAGTTGAACCTGCTCACAGGCATTTATCACATCTATTTGCCTTTTATCCGGGTAACGAAATAACGGTGAATAAAACACCGGAGCTAGCTAAGGCGGTACAGAAATCTTTAGAAAAACGGGGTGATGATGGTGTGGGATGGACCTACGCATGGAAAATTGCACTGTGGGCAAGGTTGCATAATGGTGATCGTGCATTGACGATGTTGAATAAGCAGTTGAGGCCGACTGGAGATATGAATACAAAATATGATGGCGGTGGTGGAACATATTATAATATGTTTGACGCTTGTCCTCCTTTTCAGATTGATGGTAATTTTGGTGTGATCGCAGGAATGGCTGAAATGCTTTTGCAAAGTCATGAAGATTTTATAGAATTGTTACCCGCATTGCCGCAAGGCTGGAGTGACGGTGAAGTATCAGGTTTAAAGGCTCGAGGAGCTGTCGAAGTGGATATGAATTGGCAAGGAGGTAAATTGAAGTCTGCTTTTGTCAAAGCAAAATACGCTACTACCTGTAAAGTGAAATATAAGGGTCGTGTAGTTGAAGTCAAACTGACTCCTGGAAAAAGCGTTAATTTACAGAAATTGCTGTAGTCGTGATCACGGTACTGGCATAAAGTTGACAAGAAAAAGCTTAGGGGCTTTTAATAATAAATAGCTATAAAAAGATCGAGTTCAATGAAAGAATTGAAGGATAAAGTAATCTTGATTACCGGCGGTACAGCGGGGATTGGATTGGCCTGCACACAAGCGTATGTTGCTGCGGGGGCGTATGTCGCTGTCATCGGATTGGACGAGCTGAGTGTTGCGGAAACGATAAAAACAATAGGTGGTGAGCATCTGGGAATTTGCTGTGATGTGTCTCAAGACCAGGATGTACGGGAGAGTGTAGAAAAGACAATAGCCCGTTTTGGAAAGCTAGATGCTATTCATAACAATGCCGGATTGGGTTCCCCATCAAAACCTTTGCATACAACAACAGATGATGAGTGGGATCTCTTGATGAATGTGAATATCAAGAGTATCTTGTTGACGACACGTCATGGTTATCCTCATTTAAAAGCGTCGAAAGGCTGTATCATACATACAGGGAGTTTGGTGGGAGAGATCGGACAGGAAAATCATGCGGCTTATTCGGCGACAAAAGGTGCCATCAATGCGCTTACTAAATCAATGGCGCTGGACTATGCAAAAGATGGAGTAAGGGTTAATACTGTGCTTCCTGCAGCAGTAATGACGCCAATGCTTAAGACATGGGCTCAGGAGCAGGCCGATCCCGATAAGGTCTTTGATTTTTTGAAAGATATTCATGCATTGGGCTACTGCCCTGAAGGTGATGTGATCGCTGATGCCTGCGTATTTCTATTGTCTGATAAAGCACGCTTTATTACGGGAGTTAATTTACCCGTGAGCGGTGGTGCAGAGCTTGGTTACAGAAGAAATGTGTAGTGGGAATATTGATTTATAATGAAAATTTCAGTGTGTCTGGATATATAAAATGAATAAATGATAAAAAAAAGTATTCTATTCCTCTGTCTAGCTTTGGTACATGCTAGTTACGGACAGGAAACAGATGCCGCTAAAGCACAGCATACCATCCTTGGTCAGAATGCAGCGGGCTATTCAGGAGCACAAGATGTCAGGATTAATAGCCATCCCGATGCGCAATGGTTTCCTGCTGCTGGTCTCGGTTTGTTTATCCATTTTGGATTGGCAGCTGTACATGGCGGGATCGATCTCTCCTGGGGAATGTATGCTAATAAATCTTGGGAAGATGGTGAGCTGGTTCCTAAAAAATATTGGGGTTTAGCGGATCAATGGGATCCAAAGAATTTCAATCCTAAAGATTGGATCGATCTGGTTGCTCAAGCAGGCTTTAAATATATCGTTTTAACGACAAAACATCATGACGGCTATACCTTATGGCCCAGCAATTATGGTGAGCTAGGTGTAAAACAAAAAATGAAGGGCCGGGATTTAGTTCAGGAAGTGGTAGATGCTTGCCGAAAAAAAGGCTTGAAGATTGGGTTTTACTATTCTCCACCAGATTGGTACTTCGATCAGGATTATATCAATTGGGATTATAGTGGAAAATTGGTCATGAATACTTCGTATGAAAAGATCGGTAAATTGCCACAAATGACCGAACAGCATAAGGCGAAGAAACGGGATCTGGTGAGAGGACAGCTTAAGGAATTGCTTTCAAACTATGGAAAGATTGATCTGCTTTGGTTTGATGGTGGTGCGGGGGAAATGACTAATGATGAAGTCCGGGCGCTTCAACCGGGGATCGTGATCAACCGTCGGAATGGAGAGGTTGGTGATTATGCTGATTCGGAGGGTGTATTGCCAACAAAAAGATTCAATAGCTGGTTTGAGACCTGTGACCCTTGCTGGCCACAGCGCTGGTGGAGTTATTCAACCAGTGACAGGATGATGACGGGCAATGAGGCAATCGAAAAGCTAATCATCTTGAGGGGGTGGAATGGTAATTATTTAGCTAATGTTGGACCTGCTGCTGATGGAAGCATACCTAAAGAGGCTATTGAGGCTTGGAAGACGATGGCTACGTGGATGAAACATTCTGCTGAATCTGTGTTTGAGACCACTAGTGGTGATTTTCCAGAGAAGTCTAATCAACCCGTTACCCGTAAAGGAAAAGATGCTTATGTACATGTATTTCCCAATTTTCATAAGACGGTAGAAATGGATGTAAACCAGTCTCCTAAAAAGGCTGTATTGCTTCGGACAGGTAAATCTGTTCCGTTTGTCGTTGAAAGTGGGAAATTGAAAATGAATATTGAGCCGCACGATCGGACTAGAATGGTTGATGTAGTTAAATTGATCTGGTAACGTGTTTATTCCAGAATGTGAAATTCATTATTATACTTCCTTATGATTTTTTAGGAAGGATTGTAAATGATCAACAAAAGGAAAGTTCATCTACCGGATAGATGAACTTTCCTTTTTTTTTACATGTTTTTGAGCATTTTGTCTATTGTCTATACCGCTGTCTGCTAGCTAAATTTGTGATTGTGTTAAATACACGATGTTGAATAAGGTATAAACAAAAACTATGATAACAATTAAAAACTTTCTTCGCTATGGTCTGCTTCTAAATGGCTTGACCTTTGGTGCTGTTGGTTATGCGCAGGAGAAACTGGATCTCTCCGGCAAATGGTCGGTTGCATTGGATTCTTTGGATGTTGGCGAGAAGCAGGGGTGGCCGACACAATATTTTAAGCAGTCCATGCTTTTACCGGGTACGACTGATGATGCTGGTTTGGGAACTGCAAATACGCTAAAGCCCGCTCTTCAAAAACCACAAGTGTCACACTTGACACGTAAACATGCGTATCTAGGTTCTGCCTGGTATAGTAAAGCTATCGCTATACCCAAGGCTTGGGACAAGAAGAGGGTGATCTTAAAACTGGAAAGAACAATCTGGAAAACAAATGTCTGGGTAGATGGTCAAAAGGTAGAATTGGAGGAAAATAGTCTAATTGCCCCTCATTTTTATGATATAACACCTTATTTAAAGGCGGGAAAAGAGCAACAGATTACAATCAGAGTGGACAACCGTAAGCTTTTTGATATCAGTACTGATAATATGGGACATGCTTATACCGATCATACACAGATTATCTGGAATGGTGTTATCGGTGAAATTAGTCTGCAGGCATTAGATCAGGTTAACCTTTCCGATTTACAGGTTTTTCCTGATTTAGTTCGAAAAATAGTTCGCGTAAAGGTTAAGGCACATAATTTTGATAGTAAGGCAATTAAGGGTACCCTTAATGTGCAGATTGGACAGCAAGCTAAAAATGAAATATACCCGAACAAGAAACTTGTTTTGAATCCCGGTGTAACAGAACTGGAATACGAATATCCGATTGCAGGTGATGTGAAGACGTGGAGTGAGTTTACTCCTGATCTATATACTTGCGAGGTATTCTTGAAAACCAAAAAACATCAATCTAAGGAAAATGTTCGTTTTGGTATGCGCGAATTTGCATCAAAGGGCAATGCTTTTGAATTGAATGGCATGCCTGTTTTCCTGCGCGGTACTTTAGAATGTAATATTTTTCCTTTAACCGGACATCCTCCGATGGATAAAGCGGGATGGGAGAAAGTTTTTATGACGGCAAAGGAATGGGGTTTGAACCACATCAGATTTCATTCTTGGTGTCCGCCAAAGGCTGCATTTGATGTTGCGGATGAAATCGGGATGTACTTGCAGGTAGAGCTTCCGGTATGGTCTTTAACGATCGGACAAGATGCTGGAATGACTTCATTTTTATACCAGGAAGCAAGCCGTATGATTCGTGAATATGGTAATCATCCTTCTTTTATGATGTGGAGTATGGGTAATGAGTTGCAGGGTGATATGAAAACCTTAAATAAGTTGGTCGATTCATTGAAATCGGTTGATAAAAGGCATCTGTATGCTAATACATCTTACACGTTTGAAAGTGGACATGGAGATCGACCTGAATATAATGACGATTTTCTGATTACCCAATATACGAAAGATGGTTGGGTAAGGGGACAGGGTGTATTTAATTCGAAATCACCGGCATTTAATACAAATTATGAAAAAGCGGTAGCGAATTTTCAAGTTCCAATTGTAACCCATGAAATCGGTCAATACGCAGTATACCCTAATCTGAAAGAGATTGATAAATATACGGGTGTATTGGAGCCAATCAATTTTAAGGCGGTAAAAAATGATCTGGAAAAGAAAGGGATGTTGGGGCAAGCAGCGGCTTTCACAGCGGCCTCAGGAAAGTTAGCAGCAATACTGTATAAAGAAGAAATTGAAAGAGCGCTTAAAACGGGTGGAATCAGTGGTTTTCAATTGTTGGATCTGCATGATTTTCCTGGCCAGGGAACGGCTTTGGTTGGATTGCTTGATGCTTTCTGGGATAGTAAGGGTGTGATTGATGCGAAAACTTTCAGCCAGTTTAATGCGCCGATTGTTCCTTTACTCCATTTTCCAAAGGCCACGTACACGAACTCAGAGCGATTTGAAGCGCAGATCGCGGTATCAAATTATGGTGGCAAAATACTTAAAAACCAGGAAATCGTATGGCGGATCAAAGAAGGAGAAAAACTCTTAAAAAGCGGAACAGTTGTTGGTAATCTTTCCAATGGATACAATGCAGGCATTGGACAATTGCAGTTTGATTTGGGAGAAGTACCGACGGCATCAAAACTGTCTGTGGAAGTTGATCTGAAAGGTACTGCATATACCAATAAATGGGATATCTGGGTATATCCTGCATCAGAAAAAGTTTCCTATGGCGATGTGCATTACACAAGAGATGTGAATGAAGCATTTGTACTGCTGAATCAAGGTAAGAAGGTCTTATTGAATCCGGATTGGAAAAAGATAAAAGGACTAGAAGGAAAATTTGTACCTGTATTCTGGAGCCCGGTTCATTTTCCTAAACAGGCGGGAACAATGGGAATGTTGGTTGATCCTAATCACGCGATGTTTAAAAAATTTCCAACAGACTTGCATAACAACTGGCAATGGTGGGATCTGAATATCAATTCCACAACAATGATCGTTGATTCATTGTCAGGTGGTCAATCAGTGATTCAGATGGTGGATAATTTTGCTAACAACCGCAAATTGGCTCTAGCTTATGAAGCGAAGGTAGGGACTGGTAAATTGATGTTGGTGTCGATAGATCTATCTCAAAAATTGGATGAACGTTTTGTGGCAAAGCAATTGTTGATCTCTACGCTGGATTATATGAATAGCAATCAATTTAATCCAACAGTCATTCAAAATCCGGAGCAGATTAAAGCATTGATGATTAAAACAAATAAAGAACAATTGAAAACAGATCCCAAGAGTATTTATTAAAAAAAGTAGTTATATACATAAAAGAGGTGCTATTCTTAATAGAATAGCACCTCTTTTTTTATTAGATCTAATAATTAGGGTTTTGATGACCTTTTAGATTTTTGTTTTGATCGATAACCGATTGCGGTATCGGGAATAGGTAGTTTTTACTTGCGTCAAATTTTCTTGGAAGTCCAAATACTTCGATTTTGTTATATTTTAGTACTCCATTTTCTTCTTTGATCGCAATACCATGCATCGGTTTATTCAGATTGACTTCCGCAATGCGCCATCTGATAAGATCCCACCAACGTTTGTCTTCGAATGCTAGTTCTACCCTGCGTTCACGGCGAATGATCTCGCGCATGGCATCTTTTGATAGTCCTGCTTGAAGATCTGGTATGTCTGCGCGCTTTCTGATTCTATTGATCGCAGCATATACAGACCCGTCTGGACCAACTGCTTCATTTTGAGCTTCTGCATAATTTAATAATACCTCTCCAAATCGGAAGAAACTATAGTTTTGTGGACTGGTATAGCCATCCCAGCTTGGAGCGCCTAAGGTGATTTTATCACTCAAGCGTTTTCTTAAATAATAACCTGTCTGTGTCGCATCATCTTTATCCGCTAGATCGATCTCATTTTTACTGCCAATACCTTGACGCGTAAAGATATTATCATTATACCAGAATGAACCATCATAAACAATGGATTCGTAAAAACGCTTTTCTCTGTTTTTGTAAGGGTCTTGAGGATTATATCCTGAAGTAGGGTCTGTAATTGGTTTTCCATTCTCCATAGCATAATCATCGACTAATTCTTGAGTCGGATTGACAGCTCCCCAACTCGTTTCTGCTCCGGATGCGGTGAAAGTAGGGCCGAAGATACCTTCTATGTTACCACCGGTAGCACTTGATCCCGGTATGTATTCCTTATACATAATGGATTCTTTACTCTCATTACCTTTTGTCAGGAAGAATGCGCCATATTGAGGATGCAAATCATAAGGAAGTTCATCCATTATTTTTTTATTGCTGGCGGCAGCATCAGCCCATTTATTAGCAAACAATTCACACCAGCCCTTAATGACCATAGCACTACCTTTTGACATTCGTCCAGAGGCAGGTGTTGCCGGAAGATCAGCATAAGCTTCTGCACATTCTTTCGTGATGAAAGCTAATGTTTCATCAAAAGTATTTCTTGCTCTAAAGATATCATCACCCTGTTGTGCACTGTTCAATACATCTGTTATGATTGGTACACCACCATAAGCCATCCACAGCAAATGGTAAAAATAAGCACGTAGCACTCTTACTTCAGCAACACGTAGTTTTTTGTACTCTTCTGGCAGTGGGGAGGTTTCGATATTTTTAATGAATATATTACATTTTCGGATGATGTTGTAATTGCCCCAATTGTACATGCCGCCTATTTCGCCGAAAGATAAATTATTTGGGGTGTACATCCCTTGTAAAACTTCCTGCTTACGGGAACTCACCCAGCCAAAGCCACATACCGAATTGTCGGACCAGTTGTCAAAAGTCTCTGTCCAGGTATTTCCAGAAGGTAAGTTTTTGTAAATATCATTTAAGAATAAGTCGGCAGCACCCTTATCTGTCCAGACGTTGCCATCAGAGAACCGATCACGTGGTTCAACTTCAAGCAGTGTGTCTGGTTTTTGACAAGATTGAAAGCTATATGTAGAAAGAAGGCTAAAAGCCAACACATATTTTAATGTTTTTAATTTATTCATGTTGATGGAGATTTAAAAATTGACATTTAGACCAAATGATACAACGGACTGTTGTGGGTAATAGTTACCATTGGAAGCACTGATTTCGGGATCAAAATCTTTGATTTCTTTACTCCATGTCAGTAGGTTTTGGCCTGAAGCATATACACGTACAGATTGAATGTTTTTAATCCAAGTTGACGGTAGTGTATAGCCTAGTTCGATAGATTTGAGACGCAGATAGCTTCCGCTTCTCATCCAAAAACTTGATGTCCTACTATTATTATCAGTTGGTGTGGGAGTAAGTCGTGGATACTGAGCGTCTGTGTTTTCAGGTGTCCAATAATCCATTGTAGATTTTAATGCCGAACCTGAGTTGAAAAATGGATAGGCCGCCTGTCCATTGATGTAGAAATTTCTTCCTGTTGCTCCTTGAAACAGCATGTTAAGATCTATATTTTTGTATGAAATAGAAGGTGAAAATCCATAAATAACAATTGGAGTTGTTGGTTTGCCGATTTCAACCTCATCATCAGGTGTAATCTTATTATCGCCATTGACATCTTCATACTTGATATCACCAGGTCTCAATGTTCCGAATTGCGCAACACCATATTCAGAAGATTGGATGATACCATCGCCATCTAAATCATCACTTGCCTGAAATAATCCTAATGAGCGGTAACCAAACTGTGTGCCTAGAGGTCTTCCGGTACGGCTTCTATTTGGATTGATTTTAGTCACTTCATTTTCAAAAACTTCAACAAGTTTGTTCTTCGCAAAAGTGAAATTTCCTGCCAATTGTATTTTGATATCATCAGCAATCGTGAATCTGCTGATTGCACTGAAATCAAAACCACGGTTTTTCATACGACCGGCATTGCGTTGCGCAACTCCAATTCCGTACTCGGATGGAAGAAGTACCTGCGGTGCAGTTAGCATGTCGTTTCGGTCTTCAGTGAAATAATCGGCTTCTATACTGAATAAACCTTTATAGATCGATAACTCAAAACCGATATTAGTTTTTTTAGCAGTTTCCCAGGTGATATCAGGATTTGCTTCTACTGTTTCATAAAGACCCTGTGTGGTTACACCTTCCAGGACTGCACTAGGGGTATAAGCAGCATATGACGATAAGTATTGAAAAAGAGCGAGGTTGCCATCAATATAAGGTAAAGCACCGCTTATACCATAGGAAGCACGTAATTTAAGATTGTCTAACCATGCTGTTTGACCTTGCATAAACTTCTCATTTGATATACGCCAACCTAATGATGCAGCAGGAAAGAAATGATATCTTTTATCTGGAGCAAAGGCATAATGACCGTCCATTCTACCTGATACTTCGAAAAGATATCGGCTGTCATATGCATAATTTCCTCGGAATATAAAACCATTTTGCTTTGATTCACTTGATGATCCGCTATTACTTAGATCGGTAGCAACTGGGCTACCATTATTAATTTCCGGAATGTTTACATTATAATTGCGACGGCCGGCAGCTAGATTTAAAAATTTTCCATTTCTGTACTCGTATACAGCTGTTGCACTCACATCATGCTTACCAAATGTCTGTAAATAATTTAGGAAAGCTTGATAAGTAAGCGCTTGATTTTGCGCATAGCTCATGTCATAAGAAGGTTTTGCAGGACCATCTGTACCGGCTTGTGGGTAAGTGTAAGGATTCGTCTTGGTATCTACTGTATAATAGGGAATAGGAGTAAGCCATGTTTTTGATAATCCAGCTCCATTTACATCGTTTAGATCATAACTGAAAACTGCTTTTGCGCTCAGACCTTTTAAAAATGGTAATTGTTGGTCGATAGTAATCTGTGATAATAGTACCTGCTTTTGACTTTCTGAAGAACCACTTTGGAATATGTTTCCATAGGCAGATCGACCAATGTATGAACCTGGTAATCCGTTGCTAAATAAAAGTGGTGCAGTCGGTGGTGTTCTATATAATTGATCAAAAATAGATGAAGCACCTTTTCCTGGGTATTTTTTTTCTTCTATACGACCGCTTAGATTAAGGGCAAATTTGGTTGTACTGGTCGCTTGAAGTTCAATGTTAGAGGTCATATTGTACCTTTTGAAACCCGTTGGTCCCCACATACCATCTTGGCTCATGTATCCTAAAGCTCCAAAATAGCGAATCTTTTCACTACCTCCAGAAATGGACAGATTATGACCCATGATCGGTGAGTTTTTATTGATAAGTTCATTCAAGACATCGTGATTTGGATATACGTCAGGATCTGAACCATCTCTATATTTATTCAGTTGTTCTTCGGTATATACTGGCGCTGCACCTACGTTGGCATTTGCTGCATTTCGCATCGTTCCATATTCAAATGAATTGACCATCTTCGGAAGCATGGTTGGATTTTGTAACCCATAATACCCATTGTATGATAGATTTGTACGCCCTACTTTTCCTTTTTTTGTGGTTACGAGTATAACGCCATTTGCTCCGGCTACACCGTATGGCGCGACTGCTGCTGCATCTTTTAAAAATGTAAAACTTTCCACACTATTGGGATCAAGTTGATTGAAACTTCTCGGTACTCCATCTACGATGACAAGTGGCGATGCATTACCAGTCGTGCCGGTACCCCGTATCAGCAGGCTAGAACCATCTTGACCAGGTTCGCCACTATTCTGTTTAAAGATTACTCCTGGTACGCGACCTCCAATAGCATTGCTTAAGTTTGCGACAGGTACACGTGTAATCTCTGAACCACTTAAGGTAGAGACAGCCGCAGTTAGCGATGTTTTCTTTTGGGTACCATATCCAACAACGACAACTTCATCAATTGCTTGTTCTGTTGATTGTAAGGTGATATTGAAGTTTCGTGTACTGCCAACTTTTACTTCTTGCTTGACCATGTTCAAGTAGGAAATGGATAAGATGGATTGCTCATTAGGCGCTGTAAGTGAGAACTTTCCTTGAGCATCTGTTTGGGTACCAGCAGTGGTTGTTTTAATCGCTACTGTTACTCCTTCTAAGGCAATACCTTTTTCATTGAAAACGGTACCATTGATTTTAATCGCTGTCTGTGCATACAATACATTTAATGATAATAAGAATGACACGATTGAGAACAAAAGTCTGTTCTTCTTGAAAAGTATTCGAAATGGTTTCATGATCCCAATCGAAAATTTGAATTGGTAATTATACATAAGATAGTGATATAGTTAGTTTTGTAACAAATGTATATACATGGTGTTGGGTAAAAAATGTATAAAACACGCAAAAAGATGTATTAATATCGAGTTGATAGTAAGTAAGAGATGGTGGATATTTTTTTATTGTACATACATAGACGTTAATCTGTGCTGCAACAGTAATTCTCTTACGCTTGATCAAATTAATAATGAAGTGCTATGAAGATCGAAATTTATTATTTATCGTATTTTAAGGAAGTTGTATTAGATATCAGAGCATGTTTAAATTAGTTCCTTCAAGGAAAAGTAGAATTTAATACCTTTTTGAAACTTTAAAATGGTAATATAGGCTTAGTATACGTTAATTTAGTATTCATCTTTTCCAGTAGTACAAAGTAAATTGCACATTGAATAATGCTCAGTACTATTATTCAAAATCTAAATAACTATGTTAATCAAATTATTAGAATTATGAATAAATCTATCCTATTGACATCTATGTTAGGGCTTGTTTCTATATATGGTCATGCGCAAGTGAATAGTAAGAAAATACCTGTTAAGAATACGTACGAAATTAAGAGTACCGATAGTCCTGAAGATATATTAAGGAAAGCCGTTCATGTTGTGCCTACAGCAAATCAATACCAGGCTTTAAAAAATGAATTTATTGCTTTTATCCATGTTGGTCCCAATACATTTACTAAAATGGAATGGGGAAATGGTATGGAAGACCCGAAGATCTTTGATCTCAAAAATCTGGACACCGACCAATGGTGCGAGGCAATGAAAGCCGCGGGTATGAAAAAAGTAATCATTACGGTAAAACATCATGATGGTTTCGTTCTTTGGCAAAGTAGGTATACGAAACATGGTATTATGTCTACCGGATTCAGAGAAGGAAAAGGTGATATCTTGAAAGACTTAACAGCTTCCTGTAAGAAGTATGGATTAAAACTGGGGGTCTATTTATCTCCAGCAGATCTTTTTCAAATTGAAAGTCCTGAAGGGCTTTATGGTAATTTAAGCGAATACACGCAACGAACAATTCCCCGTGAAGTGGCAGGAAGACCATTTAAAAATAAAACAAAATTCAATTTTAAAGTAGATGATTATAACGAATATTTCTTAAATCAACTGTTTGAATTACTGACGGAATACGGTCCGGTACACGAGGTCTGGTTTGATGGTGCACATCCGAAAACAAAGGGTGGACAAAAATACAATTACGATGCGTGGCGTGAACTGATTAAAAAGTTGGCTCCGGAGGCAGTAATTTTTGGAAAAGAAGATATCAGATGGTGTGGGAATGAATCTGGAAACACCAGAAGCACTGAATGGAATGTAATTCCATATCATGACGATCCTGCAGGCCTTCAGAATTTTCTTGATCTTACAGATGAAGATTTGGGAAGTCGGGCGAAGGTATTAAAAGCTAAATACCTACATTACCAACAGGCCGAAACAAATACTTCGATTCGAGAAGGATGGTTTTATAGAGACGATACGCATCAGAAAGTGAGAAGCACAGATGACGTTTTTGATATTTATGAACGATCGGTCGGCGGTAATTCTACGTTTCTTCTGAATATTCCGCCGAATAGAGATGGAAAATTTTCACCTGAAGACGTTAAGGTGCTACATGAAGTAGGAAGCCGTATTAAAGAAACTTATGGTCAGAATCTTTTGCGGGGAGCAAAAGGAAGCAAAGAAACATTGGATGACAATATGGAATCTTTTACCCTGTTGTCGGATAAAAATCCGGAACTGATTTACACAACAGTAAAACCTGTTAAAATAAATCGTTTTGTTATTCAGGAAGCAGTAAGCACAAATGGTGAACGTATTGAAAAGCATGCTTTAGATGCTTGGATTGATGGTCAATGGAAAGAGATCGCGCATGCGACTAATGTGGGCTACAAACGTATTCTCCGTTTCCCTGAAGTGACATCGGATAAGTTTCGTATACGAGTATTGGAGAGTCGGGCAACTCCGATTGTCAGTAACGTTGCCGCACATTATGCTCCGGGAAGACCTCCGCAATTGGTCTTTAATCGCAGTGTAGATGGTATGGTTGCTATTGTTCCTTTGAAGAGTGAATTTGGATGGAAACCCCATGGTGAGGATATTCTTAAAAATCTAAACACCAATTTTAAAATACACTACACGTTAGATGGCAGTCAGCCTACAGCACAGTCGTCTGTGTATACGCAGCCGATCGATGTAAAAGGTGGTCAGATAAAAGCTGTAGCAATCAGTGCTGATAAATTGGTCGGTGCGGTTGCAGAAGAAACAATTGGCATTGCTAAAAAGCAGTGGCAAATTATCGATAATAGCAGTGAGGTTGATAAGCATGGTGCGAAGTTGGCTTTCGATGCAGACCCAAAAACGTATTGGCAATCTAATGATAATGGCGCTGCACAACATATTTCGATAGATCTTGGACAGCAGTATAATTTAACGGCATTTAGTTATACACCACAAAAAGAGCACGGAAAAGGAATGATGGCTAAAGGTGTGATAAAAATTAGTAATGACGGAAAGAATTGGAGTGATGCTGAACGATTTGAATTTGGAAATCTAATTAATGATCCGACAAAGCGCACACATCGATTTTCTAAAAATATCCAAGCACGATACATCACGGTTGAATCGACAGAAATAACTGGAGGAGGAAAACTTCTTACTGTAGCGGAACTGGATTTTATTGAATAACCGATTTACATTTAATGTCTATGTTTGAAAAACCAATAAATATCAATTATACGCTTGATATTTATTGGTTTTTTTTATAATTTGATACTCCAATTTGACTTAATATGAAATCTGCCTAAGTAGGTTGACAACTTACTGCTTTAAAATTTATTCCAATGAAAGATATTAGTGACTATTCGCTTTGCCAATTGATTAATGAAGGCTCTGAAAAGGCATATACTGAAGTCTATAATAGATATTGGGCTAGTATTTATTTAGTTGCAAAAAATCGTACGCGTGACAATGAAATTGCAGAAGAGATCGTTCAGACTATTTTTTTTAATCTATGGCGAAGAAGAACTAGTGTTCAGATCTTAGACTCATTTCAGCCCTATTTGGCAAAAGCTGTAAAGTATGAAATTATAAATTATTATGCACGGAGTAAACATCGGGAGAACTATTTAGATTGGCTTTCAAAATATAGGAACCAATTGGATTTTACGATTGAGGAAGAACTTGACGCTAAATTTCTAAGTGAAATCATTGAAAGAACAGTATGTGTGTTACCTGAAAAATGTCAGCTTATTTTCCGGCTACGGGTAGAAAGTGGGTATACGCAAAAAGAAATAGCGACGGAGCTGGAAATTTCTGAGAAAACAGTAGAAACGCAATTATTGAAAGCACGAAAGCGAATTCGTACCGTTTTAGGTACAAGCGGTGCATTGAAAGCACTATTGATATTCTTAAATATTTAAAGTTATTTTTAGATCCAGAGTGCAAAATTTATGTTTGCAAACTCTCGTAAATTCTTAAATGTATTAGATTTTTTTAAAAAATAATATTTTGGAGTAGGGGATAAGGTCTTTACGATTGGTAGGTAGTATAATAAGCCTAAGTACCAAATCATATGAAGGACCAATTATCCTTAAACCGAATTCAAGAACTTTCAAAAAAAGTTCTTGATAAAACTATTTCTGAAGAAGAACTGATCGAACTCGACCAGTGGTATACTTCCTATAATGATAATGAAGTAACTGAATTATCAGAACAGGAATTGCAGGATCTCGGGCGCAAGCTGTATACCATCATAAAGGAAAAGAATAATCCACCTAAACAAATCAATTTTATTCGAATTATCTCAAGTTGTGCCGCTGTTCTGGCAATGCTAATTATTGGTTATTGGGTATATCTCTCTTTTAATAACGGAAACGAACATGCGCATGTAGAAAACAAACAGGCAGTTATAAAAGATGCTAAAGGAAATGAACACACTTTTGATGATCTACAAGTAGGTGAACAGCGCCAAGTAGGTGATCTTGTTTACACCAAAGAGAAAGATGGTTCTATCGTCTTTTTGGAAGGCAATACGAATCAATCCAATAATGAAGTGTCGACAGTCATTACACCAAAAGGCGGTGAATATAAAATCCATCTCCCTGATGGAACTATGGTGTGGATGAATGCCGATTCAAAATTGGAATTTAATGTTGCTTTTTCCAAACATGAGCGTTACGTAAAACTGCAAGGTGAAGCTTACTTTGAAGTAAAATACCTCCACAATAAACCTTTTATTGTAGAAACACCTCACGAAAAAATTAAAGTACTCGGAACTAAATTTAATGTCTATGCTTACCGGTCGGGGCAAAAATCAATTACTTCGCTTACTGAGGGAAGTGTACAGGTTGCGCCAGTACGTCGTGAGGAAAGAGGTATTGTATTAGCTCCTGGTCAACAGTCAGTAAGATCTGGAAATAATGTCCGAGTGCAAGATTTTGATGTGAATGAAGTTCTTGCATGGAAAAATGGAGAATTCATGTTTAACCAAGCTCGTCTGGAGGACGTTACGGAGGCTCTTTCCAGATGGTATGATGTTGAATTTGAATTTGCTGATGCTGAATTGCGGTCAGTAGAAATCTGGGGAACATTGTCTAAGTCTGAAAAATTGGAAGAAAATCTGCTTGCGCTGCAAAAGACACAGAGTGCAAAATTTGAAATTAAAGGAAGGAGGGTGATGGTGATAAAATGATTTACTTATGATGAAGCTAGAGAGGGGCAACTCTCTAGCTAACTGATAAAAATAACCAATTAAAACGTACTAGTTAATTTTTAAATCTAACCAAAGATAATGAATAATGTAGAGAACTGCTATCGGTGCTTTGAAAAGTATCCGGGTGTAAGCAAGTGGAAAAAACTGAAGCTTGTTTTTACGTTCGTATTCCTAATGGTCTTACATGTAAATGCGAATGCATTTAGTCAGACCATTTCGTATTCCAAATCAAATGTTTCCTTAACAGACTTTTTAAAAGTCGTTAAATCAAAGACCAATTATAATATAATCGCGAAAGGAAACCTGCTAAAGGGGAAAGTGCTCAAAAATGTAAAATTAGTAAATACTCCGTTGGAAGAGGCTTTACAACAGGTGTTATTTCCGCTGGATCTTCAATATATTATGGAGAAAAAAGCCATTATCATCATCGAAAAAAAAGAAGAAGTGCGAAAGATGAGTGCTGTGACTAAAATCAATTATACTCCTATACAAATTGCAGCACCTCTAAGTCAGCAAGAGAAAATAGCGGTGTCTGGTACGGTGAAGGATTCTTTGGGAACTTCTATATCAAGTGTATCTGTTACGGTAAAAGGCAGGTCTGGAACGGGGACAACCACGGATCAAAATGGACGTTATATTCTAGATATTAATAAAGGAGAAACACTTATTTTCCGTTCTGTGGGATATGCAGCGCTTGAGATTCCGAATGTTGAAAAACCTACTCTTGATGTAATGCTGACGAGTGTCAATCAAGGTATAGAAGAGGTGGTTGTAACGGGATTTGGTACAACACAAAAGAAGGAGAGTCTGGTGGGAGCTGTGACGACGATCAGCCCTAAAGAACTGAAGACTTCATCGAGTAATCTGACGACAGCTTTGCAGGGGCGGGTAGCAGGTATGATTGCTTATCAAACTTCGGGAGAACCAGGGCAGGATAATGCGCAGTTTTTTATCCGTGGTGCAGCCAGTTTTGGATATAAAACAGAACCCCTGATATTGATTGATGGTTTGGAGCTCAACTCGACAGATTTGGCCCGTCTACAGCCAAATGATATTGAAAGTTTTTCGATTTTGAAAGATGCTACGTCTGCCGCAGTTTATGGTGCTCGAGGTGCCAACGGTGTAATTTTAGTAACAACAAAAAGAGGTCGAGAAGGAAAGGCAATCTTAAACTTTCAACTGGATCGTAATACTTCTGCACCTACCAGAAATTTAGAATTAGCCGATCCTATTACGTACATGATTAAGGCCAATGAGGCGGCGATAAACCGTAGTCCCGAGGCTGTAACGCCTTACTTTCAAAGTAAGATCGATGCAACAATTGCGGGAATGGATCCTAATCTCTATCCGGCTAATGACTGGATGGGCATGTTGCTCAAGAAAAGTACAACCAATACCAAAGCCAATATGAGTATAAGAGGGGGCGGGAAGGTAGCTTCGTATTTTGTGACGGGATCAATGAATACCGACAACGGTATTTTAAATGTTGATAAGCGTAATAATTTTAATAATAATATCAAATTGAATTCGTACTCCCTGCGATCAAATGTGGATATGAAATTAACATCTTCGACAGACTTGGCTGTCAGGATGTATGGTAATTTTGACGACTATAATGGTCCCTTGAATGGGGGAAGTGCTGTTTATTCGAGTATTGTGAACACCAATCCAGTTCGATTTCCGGCATACTATAAGCCAGATGAGGCAAATGAATTTACCGAGCATATTTTGTTTGGAAACTATCAATCAAGTGAAGGTGCTGGTTTTTACAACAATCCATATGCAGAGATGGTAAGAGGATACCAAGATTATTCAAGGTCCTTGATGCTGGCTCAAATGGAATTAAAACAAGATTTGTCTGAAATTTTGTTACAGGGGCTGAAACTCAGGTTTATGGCGAGTACCCAGCGACGTTCATATTTTTCTATTAACAGAAAATACAATCCATACTACTATATGCTGGATGAAGGGAGCTTGATGAACGGTGTTTATAATCTCATTCAACTAAATGAACTATCGGGTAGTAATACGCTTGACTATACACAATCACCTAAAGAAGTCGCAACTTCTTCATATGGAGAGTTAGCATTAAATTATGATCAAGTATTTGCAGACAAACATTCCGTAAGTGCTTTGTTGGTTGGTATTTTAAGAAATAGTATTGAATCTACTGCAGAGACAACCTCATTGCAGACTTCTTTGCCTTACCGAAATCTAGGAGTTTCAGGAAGGGCGAGTTATGGTTATGACAGCCGTTATATGTTTGAAGTCAATTTTGGGCTAAATGGTTCTGAACGTTTTCATAAAGATAGCCGTTACGGTTTTTTTCCCTCTGCTGGGGTAGCCTGGAATATTGCAAATGAAAGTTTTTGGAAACCCATGTCGGATATCGTCAAACAATTTAAACTGCGCGCTACCTATGGTTTTATCGGTAATGATGCTATTGGTGGTCCTGAAGACCGGTTTTTTTATTTATCAGACGTTCAACTGAATAATACAGCAATGAGTTATACATTTGGGGAAAATTTTACTCGAAGCCGTCCAGGTGTGTCGATCAATCGATATGATAATGTCTTAATTACTTGGGAGAAATCTAGACGTTTGAATCTTGGTATAGATTTGAATATTAAAGACTTTTCGATTGTTGCCGATTATTCGACCGATTTACGTACGAATATATTGATGAGCCGTGCGTTTATTCCTAGTACGATGGGTTTAGCCGCCGCAGTTAGGGCAAATGTTGGAAAAGCTAAATCGGAGGCTTTTGAAGCTTCGGTAGATTATAATAAAGGTTTCGCTTCAGGTTACTGGTTGGGATTGCGTGCGAATTTTACGTATGCAACTAATCGATACCTGGTCTACGAGGAGTCCGAGTATCCCAAAGGAGAAGAATACCGAAGTGTTGTCGGTAATCCACTTAGTCAAGGCTATGGCTTAATTGCCGAACGTCTGTTTATCGATGAAGAGGATATTCGTAATTCGCCTTTGCAAACCTATGGTGAATATATGCCTGGCGATATAAAATTTCGGGATATCAATAGAGATGGCCGGATAACAGATGCAGATCGTGTTCCGTTAGGTTTCCCAACTTCTCCGGAAGTAACTGTGGGTTTCGGTTTTTCCATGGGATATAAAGGTCTCGACTTTTCATCCTTTTTCTCTGGATTAGGGAGAAGGTCTTTTTGGATTAACTATGGGGCTACAAGTCCATTTATCGGCGACCAACGGGCATTCCTGAAGGCATATGCTGACGATCATTGGTCTGAAGAGAATAAAAATTTGTATGCCCTTTGGCCAAGATTAAGTTCTGCCGTTAATAATAACAATGCACAACAAAGTACCTGGTTTATGCGTGATGGTTCGTTCCTGAGATTGAAACAGGTGGAGTTGGGATATACACTTCCTGAACATTGGCTTTCTAAACTTAAAATATCAAAATTAAGGGTATATGCTCTTGGAAATAATTTGCTGACGTTTAGCAAGTTCAAGCTATGGGATGTTGAGTTGGGTGGAAATGCGTTTAATTATCCGATTCAACGTGTTTACAATTTTGGTATCAATCTAACTTTTTAAACTTATGAAAACAAAAAATATACTATCAGGTATTTTGATAACAATTGTTATAATGGTCAGCTCTTGTAAAAAGTTTCTGGATGTGGTGCCAGATAATATTGCGACGATACAGGATGCCTTTGTAAGTAAAGCAATGGCTGAACGATATTTGTATACCTGTTATTCTTATTTACCCGTTGATGGTGATCCAACGACAAACCCTGCATTTCTTGGCGGTGATGAAATATGGCTGTATGAAGGGATCGATCAAAATCCTATTATTGATTATAGAGCATGGCTTATTGGTCGTGGAGAAATGGGAATCACCGATCCGGTACTGAATTACTGGGATGGAGAATATGGAGGTAAAGATCTTTATCAGGGAATTCGGGATTGTAATATTTTTCTAGAAAATATTAATATTCCACGCGATCTTAATTCATTTGAACGCGATCAGTGGATCGCGGAAGTGAATTTTTTGAAAGCCTATTATCACTTTTATTTATTTAGGATGTATGGTCCTATTGTTTTGGTAAAGGAGAATCTACCTATTTCATCAACACCTGAAGAAGTAAGAGTGTATCGTGCTACAGTTGATGAGACAGTTGACTACATTGTAGAAACTTTGGATAAGGCTATTCCAAATCTTCCGGATAAAGTAGAAAGCCCGATTAATGACCTGGGAAGAATTACAAAACCAATTGCACTGGCCATTAAGGCTCGTGTATTATTACTCGCTGCGAGTCCATTATTTAATGGGAATACAGAAATGGCTTCATTGATGGATAATACTGGAAAACAGTTATTCAATCAGGTAGAAAAGAAAGAAAAATGGACGATTGCGATGGATGCGGCGAAAGAAGCGATTGCTTCGGCAGAAGCCAGTGGTGCCAAACTGTATGATTTTTTACCTACAGCAGGAACAGGAACGCTTTCAACTGAAACACGTACTTTATTGTCAATACAGGGGGCAATAACTGAAAAGTGGAATCCCGAAATTATCTGGGGATTGACAAACAGCAATACATCTACTTTGCAAGATGCCTCTATGGCTCGTGTAGTTGGGAATTATAGCATTTTATCGTGTATTTCACCTACTATGAAAATGACAGAGCTGTTTTATTCAAAAAATGGGGTGCCGATAAAGGAAGATAAAACCTATCCTTTCGCTGATCGATTTGCCTATCGCGTGGGAGAGGTTGATCATAAATACTATGTGAAAGAAGGTCAGTCTACCATACAATTGCATTTTGATCGTGAACCTCGGTTTTATGCGGATATGGGATTTGATCGGGGAATCTGGTATGGGCTCGGGAAATATGAAGATGGAACTGTTAATACGAATTACGTCAAAGCCAGATTTAAAGAGACCGCAGGAAAGACGAATATCCGTAATTTTTCTGCAACAGGTTATTGGCCTAAAAAATTGGTTAATTACCTGAATACCATGTATGAGGGGAGTGATTACAGTATCCAACGTTATACCTGGCCGAATGTCCGTTTGGCAGATTTATATCTGATGTTTGCTGAGGCTGCTAACGAATCGAATGGTCCTAGCGATGATGCGCTTGTATATCTGGATAAAGTACGGGTACGCGCTGGTTTGAAAGGAGTAAAGGAGTCTTGGACAAATTATTCGTCTAACCCTAATAAGCCTACAACAAAAGAAGGACTTCGGGATATTATACGGCAAGAGCGGTTAATTGAGATGGCTTTTGAAGGTAGCCGATTCTGGGATTTAAGAAGATGGAAAACTGCACCTGAAGAAATGAGTCAAACGATTAAAGGTTGGGATATCAATCAGGAAAGTATGGAAGGATTTTATAGAGAAAGGGTGTTGTTTACTCCTCAATTTGAAATAAAAGATTATTTCTGGCCGATCATGGATAATAATATACTAGTCAATAAAAATTTAGTTCAAAATTTGGGATGGTAATTAAAAGATCTATTATGAAAATTAAAATATTACGGTTGATCTTACTTGGTTCGATGTTATGGACTATTAGTTGTAAAGAAGATCTAGGTACAACAGAACCGCTATCATCGGATGGGAAAGGTCCAGGAGTGGTCAATGACGTTAAAATAGAAAATGGTCCCGGACGTGCTGTGTTACATTATAAAGTCCCGACTGATGTGGATTTGTCCTATGTGAAAGCGAGGTATGAGATCCGACCCGGAGTCTTTAGAGAGACTAAATCTTCGAAAAATAATGACTCGTTAGTGGTAGATGGATTTGGAGAGGAAAAGACGTACAAAGTAGAATTAACGGCTTTTGATAAAGGCGAGAATAGTTCTGCACCTACTGTTATAGAGGTCAAGCCCACAACGCCCCCGATTATATCGTTAGCAAATACGATTGGACTGATCGATGATTTTGGAGGAATGGGAATTATTGTCAATAATCCGTCGGAATCAGATTTTAGGATTTTGGTTTCGCAAAAAGTGCCAAGTTCAAATATGGAAAGACCTATTAGTACTTTTTATACAAAAGTAAAAAATATCTCTTTTAATATTAGAGGTTATGAGCCTGAACCTGTCACTTTTGTAGTGGTCATCAAAGACAAGTTTGGTAATACTTCCATCCCTATTATTAAAGATATATTACCGATTGAGGAATTGCTTTTGGATCGGAATCTGTATCGGGCCATTAAGTATGATAATGACACGCCACCTTTGGGTTCTGGTCGTGATATTCCTGCGATTTGGAATAATACTTTTGGGGACGATGCTTGGCATTCAGGAGATGGCAAGATGCCGATGTCTGTGTCTTTTGATCTGGGTAAAAAAGTGAAGTTAAGTCGTTTTAAATATTTTCCAAGAACGTCAAGCAATAGTTTCATATTTAATCATTACAACTTAAAGCGATTTGAAATATGGGGATCTAATAATCCTTCTAGTGATTGGTCAAATTGGGAATTGGTTGGGACTTATGAGTCTAAAAAACCTTCTGGTCTGCCAACAGGGCAATTGACTAATGATGATATTGTCTATGCACAGGCTGGAGAGGAGTATGGTGTTTTAACATCTGCACCGGAGGTGCGCTACATCCGTGTTAAGATGCTAGAAAGTTGGTCAGGTTTAGATGGAGGGCAAATATCTGAAATGCAGTTTTGGGGACAGTATAAAGAATAATAAAATATGAAAAATATAATAAAATTATGGTATTTGTCGAGCATATTATTGACTGTAATAAGTTGCTCTAAAATGAACGATCCTATTGCGCCATTTATTGAAGGAGGAGAAATCAGTTATGCTACCAAGGTGGATTCTTTAAAAAGTTTTTCGGGACGTAATAGAGTGGGATTGACATGGGAACTTCCCGCTAATCACTCTGCTCATCAAGTGTTTGCCTTTTGGAATAAAGATCAGGATTCTGTAGAATTGCTATTTAAACCTGTTAAAGGAAAACTTTATGAGGCAGAAATCAAAAATCTGCAGGAGGCAACTTATTTATTTGATATATACTCTTTTGATAAGGAAGGGAATCGGTCTATTAAAACCTTGACTTCTGTCAATGTCTATGGCGAGCGCTACGAGGCAACCCTTTTAAATAGGATTTTATTGAGCGCTAAGATTGATGTAAATGATCAATTAATAGCTGTATTTGCAAATGCTGAGGAAGGAAATGTAGGAACTGAAATTGTTTATACGGATATTTTGAATAAACAGAAAAATGTAAATGTGGACCGCTTGCAAAATGAGATTGTTATTGCAGATTGGAAAATAGGAACTCCGGTTTTATATCGATCTTCTTATAAACCAAAAGCAAATGCTATCGATACTTTTTACGTAAAAGAGGCGGAGACTATGAAGATAACAAAAGATATTTCTGCGCAATATCTTAAAAATTTTCAACAACCTTTTTTACCTGTTCAACAAGCTGGCCGGTTTCGGGATCCGTTAAACTGGATCGTTAATGCTGCTGTACAGAATCATAGCGGAATGGGGGGCTGGAGTACGGATGATAATACGGTATTGAATATGGAGTCGGGTTGGGGAGCTCCTCATATTGTTAACGGAAAAATGTATCAGACGACTACGCTACCTAAAGGAGATTACAGTTTGCTAGTTGAATTGGGAGCATTTGGTTTAGGAAGTTCAACGGTAAAAATAGCGGCTGTTCCCGGGCAGGTGATGCCTGATTTTGATAGTAATAAGCAGGTGCCAGGTGCTTATGGAAGTATAAATTTGGAACTTAAAGGTTTTGATTTTACAGTATCAAATGATGGTCCGGTTACGATCGGGTTTATTGCAAATATGACCGGGGATCAATATTGGCGAGTTCGAAAAATAATGCTTTATCGGAATTACTGATTTGTCAATTTTTTAAAATTACATTGCAATTGAAAGTTTAGTCAGGATGTTTATCCTGACTAAACTTTTGCTTTTTTTGGCTCTTTTCGTAGGATGTTTTTTTTATCTTTACATGATATCTAAACCTAAATCTGATGATTAAAAATTTATTGTCTACCTGTATCAAATGGATCTTTATTATGTTGAGTTCCATGACGATGCTGTATGCCCAGTCGAAAGTTAAAATATATTGTATTGGACGGGAATTCACTATGGGATCTGCGATGTTTATGCCTGAAAAAAATAACTTTCCTACACAGTTAGCCACGATGATGGGGCAAGATTATCAGGTCATGTTAAATGGGAAGGATGTCACTATGAACGAACCAATATTCATTGAAAATCATATAGAAGAAAGTATAAATAATCTTGTCGTAAAGAAAGGTGATCTACTCATTCTAGATTTGAATCAGGATGCCGATTTTTCCAAAAAAGATGATGATGACAAGTTATTGAAAGGTATTACTTCATTAATCAATAAAGGTGCTCGAGTGGTATTGCTATATACTCCTAGTAACTCGAATGAAAAGCAACAATTAACTGCGAGAATACAATTACAGACGCTTGCTTTTAAGAGTAACTGCGAAATCGTGGATTTATCCCCTGCTTTATATGGAGGTGACGCTTATCTGGATAAAGAGAAAAGGCTAACGTCTATCGGTGCTAGTTTTGTTGCAAAGCGATTATATGAACTTATAAAAACACCAGTAACCGGTGCTTCAAGAATTAAAATAAAGAATGGAAAGCGTGAGTCTTTTTATGGATTTTCTACTGAAACATTCGATTTTGAAGGTAAAGAAGCGAGAGTTGTCAAACCAAAATTGGTGGCCAAAGGGAGCCCCTGGATATGGCGTGCCCGGTTCTGGGGACATGAACCTCAATTGGATATTGCGATGTTGGAGCGAGGATATCATATTGTTTACTGTGATGTATCCGAACTTTTTGGCAATGAGGAGTCATTACAAATATGGAATAATTTTTATAAATTCTTACAGCAATTCGGACTGAATAAAAAAGCAGTTATGGAAGGTATGAGTCGAGGAGGTATATACATATACAATTGGGCTCTACGTTATCCCGATCGTGTTAGTGCCATTTATGCTGATGCACCGGTGTTAAATTTTAAAAGCTGGCCGGGAGGTAAAGGAACGGGAAAAGGAAGTCCGGAGAATTGGGAAATCTTTAAACAGGATTATAAACTGACAGAACAACAGGCTCTTGATTTTAAAGATGCACCTGTGGATAGAGCATCTGAAATCGGTGCGTTAAAAATTCCGACGATTCATGTTATCGGTGATGTGGATGATATTGTACCGCCTGATGAAAATACGCTTCCTTTTGCTAAAGCTTATATTGCCGCTGGCGGGAAATTGGAAATTATACATAAACCGACAGTGGGTCATCATCCGCACAGTTTAGCTGATCCAACGCCACTGGTAGATTTTCTGCTAAGAGCAGATAGGCGTAAGCTAAACTTTGCAGCTATTGCCGCAGCTGGCTCAGAATATAGGAGTGGAGCGGGTTGGAGTCCAAATATGGGCTGGTGGGGAGAAAATGATGATATTAACCGTATTTTGGACAGTAAGAAACAACACTTGGACATTTTATTTGTCGGTAATTCCATTACACAGGGTATTGGAGGTACAAGGTCACATCTTCCTTATAAACCAGGTTACACTGCATTTGAATCCGTTTTTTCATCATACAAATGGGATTGTGCAGGAATAGCGGGCGACCGAACACAACATGTACTTTGGAGGTTGATCAATGGTAAATATAAGGAGGCTGCTCCTAAAGTTGTTGTCGTAACAATAGGTGTCAATAATTTCTTAGATGGTGATACGGCTGAAGAAATTGTAGCAGGTATCCTTGAAATAAAAAAATGGATACGCACGAATATGAAGAATTCTAAATTGATCTTAACGGGGCCATTGCCTGTAGGCGTGGAAAGTACGGATCCCCGAAGACGAAAATATGAGGATATACACCGTCTTTTAGCGATTCAGGCTAAAGATCAAAGTTGGATCTATGCCCCGCTATCTGATACGTTTATAAAAGCTGACGGTAATTTATCGTTGGATGATTATAGCACTGACGGCATCCATCTTTCTGGAGGGTATACAAAATGGGCGCAAAGTTTGTCAAAAATAATTCAAAAGGCATTAGGTGAATAATTTTTTGAACTCTAATGTTCTATAAAAATATAATTTATATTAAGGGATAGAATATTAAACAGGACATTTTTTTATAAGGGGAGCCCAATATTTATTGGGCTCCCCTTATTTTTTAAAAACTTCCAATTTTTTCTGTTTATATCATACTAAGGAAGCTTTATATTTAATTAGATTTTTTGAAGTTCTATTTTTTCGCCTGCTTTTAAAGAGATGTTATACGTATCTCCTTCTTTACTGATCATTTTATTAGTTTTTGATTTTAATGGTTGCTCATAGCGTAATCTTAAAGTACCGGTTTGTTCTGCTTTAATGATCAATTTATCAAGTTGACCGTTTGTTTTAGAAGCGCTAATTAAGAAACCACCTTCAGCTCTGAGATCAGTAAAGGAAATGTTTTTCCAACTTATCGGGATTGCTGGGAATAGCTCCACATAACCTTGTTTGCTCTGTAGCAGCAATTCATGGATACCTTGTGCAAATGCAAAATTACCCTCTAATGTAAACGGCCGGTAAGTAAAACCTGAGTATTGTCCACCTTTCTGATCCCCGTTGACATGAAAGGAATTGGTCGAACAAAAGTTGTTTGCAAATTTTTGGAGATTAAGAACTGCCTGTTCCCCCTCTTTTGCACGGGCATGTAAACAAGCCATCCAGCTGAAGGAATAACCAACCCAAGCACGAGTGCCTAATTTTTCTAAATGGCGCATTGATTTTGTGATCTGATCTTTATCTTCTGCTTTATTGATATCCAAAAGACCTAGTGGGTAAATCGATAAATAGGGTGACATATGACGATGGGAATGCTCCATAGGAACATCGACCGCAACCATTAATCCTGTTTCGTTTTTTGCATAACCTGGTAGTTGCGTTTCTACAGTTCTCCATGCTTTGGCATCGTTTACTTGTCCGCTAGCTTCGCTTACTTCTGCCGCAGCTTCAAATAGAAAATGGGCAAGAGCGAGATCAAAATTGGTCCAATCTTTAAACCAGGCATTTGTGCTATTATCATTATATTCAGGACTTGCGCTAAGTGGAAGATAACGTTTTCCATTGCGTACCTCTGTAATGTTGCGAAGGTAAGTGGCCGATTCGATAATGTACGGTAATGCTCTTTCCTTAAGAAATTTCTTATCCATACTGTACTTCCATTGCATATAGAAATGGTGTGCGGTCCAAGCGCTTACTGTTGGTGAAAGGGCATATTGAACCCAGCCGCCCATGGGGATTCCACTTAATGTCAGAACGCCGGGAATGTTAAGACCTTCAACACCAAAATACTGTTTGGTGTAAGCTAAATTGGCAGGTCTGATTTTCCATAACCAGTCTGTGAAAGTTTCGGCTTCAGCAAGTCTATTTCCTGTATAGGTGGGCCAATAGCTGAGCTGTGTATTGAGATCATTATGAAAATCTCCTTTCCATGGGGGTAATCCACCATTATCTGCAGTCCAAACTGCTTGAAGTGTAATGGCTGGAGCTCCTTTTCGTGCTGCAGCACCGAGTTTATACATTTCCAAATAGTACTGTCTTTGTAATAAAGCATCAGGTATGTTTATCGCTGATTGCTTCCAGTAGGTATGCCACCAGGAGAGATGAGTTTCTGTAAATTTGTTGGTGGTTTTTGATTGGATCTCTTTATTTAAGTTTGCTTTTTCATTATTGGCTACAGTCCACATACCAATAAGCTTATTGGGCGAGACTTCTTTCCACTCCAATAATACTTCATAAAACCTATTTTCATAGGTCGGCTGGTGAATAAGCTGGCTGTGTGTTGATGTGGTCAACTTCCCTTGTTTATAGCCGAGTCGTGATAGACTTTGTCCATCGACTACGGACACTTCGTTACTATTATCAGAAGCCAACGCATATTGATGTGGAAGTAATTTGGGAAGGGCATTTTGTATATTTTGACCTGTAATCTCAAAATAACCCACTGGTTTATCTGCATGAATAAAGCAAGTAAATGTGTTTCCGTTGTCAAAGCGGACGGTGTTTGTTGCAGTTTTTATATCCAGTACATTGGAGACTACCTTGCCTAAAGAAGCGAGATCAAAAGACATAGCTGCGGCAGGAAGTTTGGTTGGGTAGGGATAATCCCCATAAGGATTGTCACCCCATTTTTGTACTTCGGTATATTGCCCCGAATGAAGTTTTTGCTGTACCCATTTGAAGTCATGTTGTTCAAGTTGAAATGCCTTACGCTCGTCCCATAAATCGGCACGATCTAAAGATAGTCTTAAGGTATTATCTTTTTGCCAGATTAATGCGCCAAGCATACCATTTCCTAAAGGGATGGCTTCGTCCCAACGGGTTGCTAAATGTTCGGATTGAAGATTGTCCTGCTTAGAAGGTTGTGCGTATAGCGGATAGGTTAGCGTAGCTATCGCTATTAATGATAATAAATATGATTTCATTGAAAGCTCTAATGGTTCTTGCCAAAGTTAAAGAATTCACTAAAGTTTGTTTGGATGTTTATTATCAATTATTGATGCAAAGTTAACCTTTTATAATTTATCAACGTGTATTAATACCTGTATTAGGGAATTACATGTCCATTTCTTTACGATATTCCCGTGGACTTTTTCTCATAATAGTTTTAAAGAATTTATTGAAGTTGGTTAGATTTTGATAGCCACTTTGGTAGCAGATTTCAGAAATTGACAGTTGTTTATTCATCAGCAATTTGCACGCATGTCCGATACGCATTTCATTAACAAATTTAGAGAATGATTTTTGGGTATGGCGTTTGAAAAAACGACAAAAGGCATTGGGTGTCATATTAACCAACTCTGCGGCTATTCCTAATGAAACTTCTTCTCGGAAATTTTGCATAACATAAATGTATACATTATTAATGCGATTGGTTTCTTGTTCTCCAAAAGTAGGTTTATAGCCTTCTGAGGCTAAATTTTCGCATTCTTCTGCCTGATGGAGTAATTCAATAAGATTTAGAAATCCTGTGATTCTAGAAAAACTCTTTTTCTGTGCTAGACTTTTGATTAGTTCGGTAGCTTGTTCTAAGGTTTGTCCATGAAATCTCAATCCTCGTTTTGATCTTTTGATGAATTGCTGCATAGCACTAATGGTTGCTTGATCATCTGTAAGTCGTAGTAAGAAATCCGCTGGAAAATAGAGTACGATTGCTCTTGCACGTTCATCATGTTGGGGATTAAGAAAAATATCGTCATTACGCCAGATGTGAGGGATATTTGGTCCCATTAGCACAAGATCTCCAGCACTAAAGCTATCGACATGATTGCCAACGACACGTTTTCCATAACTCTCTAAAATTAGGACGAGTTCACATAACTCATGGAAATGTAAGGGGTTACTCAAAAACTCCTGATCGACCTGCTTGATGAGGATTGTCTTCTCGTTAGGGGGAGACAGTTCAATAAATTGTGCTTTCATAATAGGATATGATGATTAATAATTGTCAAACAAATATAAGTAATAATTTTTCGAATAAAACAATACTGATTATTTTGTCATGTTAAATTATGAAGATGGGTGTAAAAAGTTTTATTTCATGTGTATCAAGTTTTAGTTTGTTGTCTTCAGGAGCGATAACTTTGAGTTCTATGTTCGCGTGTTCGCTTCATATACCTTTATAGTAAATATTTTATGTGTATAATAACCAATTTTTAAAATGAAGATGTTGAAATTAGTAGTGATATTTTTGTTTTTGGCTGTTTCTCATCTCGGTGTTTTGGGACAGGAGTTAGCTTATGAGTTACCAAAGAAAACAAACCAGGTTAAAAGTCCTGTACTATCGCTCAACGGAGAGTGGCAGTTTCAATTTGATAAGCAATCCGATTGGGCACCAATACAAGTACCTGGGGAAGCCGTGATGCAAGGGTATGGAATAGAACATGATAAATCATTTTTTTATAAAAGAAAGTTTACACTGCCCAAAGACTTTAAAGGGAAAAAGATCGTCTTGCGGTTTGATGGTGTCTATAGTCAAGCGACATTAAGTATTAATGGTAAAGTGATCAGAACGCATAAAGGAGGATTTACACGCTGGGAAACCGATATCAGTCCTTATGTTAATTTTGATAAGGAAAATGAAGTTTTTCTGGAAGTTCAAGATAAACTGGATGATATATCTTACGCTTCGGGGTATGCACATCATCCGATTGGAGGGATATTAAGAGATGTTACCCTATTTGCAACTGCTGTAAATAGCATACATGATTTTGGTGTTGAAACAGATTTGGATCAGCATTTTAAAGATGCTGTCTTAAAATTAAATTATACGTTGCAAGAGGCGCAAGGTGTTACTGTTCATTATGCATTATATGATAGTAAGAATAAACTCGTTCCCGAGTCTGAACAACAATTTGTGGTAAACAAAGGTCACAATAGCAATAGTTTTCCAATAGCTAATCCTTTGAAATGGGATGCTGAACATCCTAATCTTTATCGTCTTGATGTTAAAATTAAAAAAGACGGTAATGATACGTATGCGTTTAGTAAAGCGATCGGATTTCGTGAAGTTAAGATTATTGAAGACCAGATGTTTGTGAATGGGAAACCTGTTAAATTAAGAGGGGCTAATCGTCATGATGTTCATCCTACTTTAGGTCGTGTTAGTGTACCTTACTACGATAGTTTGGATGTTAAATTGTTTAAAGATTCTCATATTAATTTTGTAAGAACTTCACATTATCCGCCATCAGAACGATTTGTTGAGTTCTGTAACCGCTATGGAATTTATGTAGAAGTAGAAACAGCTGTTTGTTTTGTTGATACTTATAGACAAAAGAATTATGCACCTGGCGCTACTCAAAATGATGCTAATCATACGGATCAATATCTGAGCCAATGTCGCGAAATGGTCAATACTTTTAGAACACATCCATCGGTTATTATCTGGTCTATTGGAAATGAATCTATCTACGGAAGTAATTTCAGAAAAAGTTGGGATTTGGTTAAAAATGCTGATCAAACCAGGCCTGTTATCTGGAGTTATCCAGGATCGCAATCTAGTGATGCGAAGATTTATGAAATACTGAGTATGCACTATCAGGATGTTAATGGTAATCTGACACAGTTTGGAAAGACAACTAAAGGATATGAAGGACATGGTATACCAGCTTTGTTTGATGAATGGGCACATCCTGCTTGTTACACGTATCAGACCTTACGAGATGATCCGAATATCAGAGAATTTTGGGGAATCTCGATGGATATGATGTGGGGAAGATTATTTCCGACCAAAGGTGGATTGGGTGGTGCAATTTGGGGATATGTAGATGATACCTTTAATATTCCTCAAACCTTGAAAAAAGGTACACCATTTTGGAATGAATTTGCAAAATCTGCAAAGCCGGAAGGATATCAAGGTCATGCTGTAGGATATGGAGAATGGGGTATTGTAGATGTCTGGAGAAGGCCCAAACCTGAATTCTGGTCGACGAAGAAAGCACAGTCTCCTATTCGGATCTTGAACGAGGGCAAGGTTGTGAAAAACTTTTCTGCTCATAAACAAATTCTATTTGATGTGTACAATCGGTATGATCACACCAATCTGAATGAAGTGAAATTAGCATATACTTATGAAGGACGTACTAAGACAATTGGATTGCCTTCCATTGAACCCCATTCTAAAGGACAATTTGAATTACCGGCGGAAGAATGGAAAGAGGGGAGATCGGTACGCTTAAACTTTATTGATCAGGATGGTCGTGTAGTGGATACTTACGAATACTATTTTGGTGAACGACCTATAGATATGCCTGAAGCTTCACATAAGGGTAAACTTAAACTTGTGGAAACTAAAGAAAATTTTATCATCAAGGGACATAATTTTGAAATACCTATTTCGAAGGAAACAGGGTTGATTGAAGGTGCAACTACTAATGGGAAGGTGTTTATTGAAAAGGGGCCTTTCTTGAATATGGATGTAAACCTGAATCATTTAACGGGAGCAGAGGTTAGAAAAAGCGCGAACAAATATTTGATTTACGATAAAGATTGGAAGAAGACCTCTGTGAAATGTGAAATTAAAGATGGTGTTGCGTTACTTGCTATTGCTGGAACTTATCAAGGATTACAAGTATATTTTGATATTTTGATCAAGTCTGGAGGAGAAATGACGACTAATTACCGTACTGCTGGAGAACCTAACGGCTATCTAAGAGAGGTTGGTATAAAATATTATATGCCAAATGATCTGGACCGTTTGAATTGGAAAAGAGATGGATATTGGAATTACTATCCTGAAGGAGAATTTGCCGGAAATGAAGGGAGTGCTGATCTTTATAAAAGTAAACAGGCTGCATATGCTGAGAAACCTACTCAAGGGTGGGACCAGGATACACACAATTACTATTACTGGTCGGATAAAGGCGCTCGAAGTGAGCATCCTTTGACCAACAAAGCAAAAAGTATGAAAGAGAATGCTTTTTATTATACACTTTCTTCTGGTAAATCAACCCGGGTTTCTGTGATAGCACCAAAGGGTGATGTTGCTTGTCGAATAGACCGTATGGAAGGTGAGCAAGTTATACTGTTTGTCAATAATAAATGGGATTATCCTGAAATCGCATGGGGGAACTATTGCAAAACGTTAGAAGCGTCTCCATGTAACGGTGCTATAACCTTAAGATTTTAATTATAAAATTATCTACATATGTTAACTTGGATTGATCAATTGATTTATGTTCTGTACTTCATTCTTGTGGGTGGATATGGATATTATATCTATAAGAAAAAGGAGACGTCTGGCTCTTTAAGTCATGATTTTTTCCTCGCAGAGGGATCATTAGCATGGTGGGCGATTGGAGCGTCCATCATTGCTTCTAATATATCTGCAGAACAGTTTATTGGGATGTCCGGCTCCGGATTTGCCTTGGGTATTGCAATTGCTTCTTACGAATGGATGGCAGCCCTAGGATTGATCATTGTCGCGATATTCTTCTTGCCCATTTATCTGAGGAACAAGATTTATACGATGCCTGAATTTCTGAGGAAGCGGTTTGATAACCGGGTGAGTATGATCATGGCTGTGTTTTGGGTGCTGGTATATGTTTTTGTTAATCTCACTTCGATCCTATATTTGGGAGCTTTGGCAATACATGCAATTGCGGATATTCCATTTGTGTGGTGTATCTGGATTTTGGCCATATTGGCTGGGTTTATTGCATTAGGAGGAATGAAAGTCATTGGTTATACGGATGTAGTACAGGTAGTCCTGTTAATTATCGGTGGCTTGACCACAACTTATATTGCGCTTAGTTTAGTTGCAGATGCTGAAGGATTGTCAGGGTGGTGGAATGGCTTGAAAGTATTGAAAGCAGAGGTGCCTTCTCATTTTCATCTTTTTATTGAAAAAGGACAATTGACTAAACCTGATGGTGGTGATGCTTACATGGATCTACCGGGGTGGTCGGTACTTATAGGTGGTATGTGGATTATGAATCTTTCTTATTGGGGTTGTAATCAGTATATAACGCAACGGGCATTAGGAGCTAAAAATCTAGCCACTGCGCAACAGGGTATGTTGTTTGCCGCATTTATGAAATTACTGATGCCTTTGATTGTCGTTTTACCAGGTATTGCTGCATTTTATCTATATCAGAGTGGGAATAATCCGCTATTTCAAAACGGTATGATGGACGGAGATATCGTTAAGCCTGATAAAGCGTATCCATTACTGTTATCGATTTTGCCTACTGGATTTAAAGGAATGGCTTTTGCCGCATTGACGGCAGCTATTGTGGCTTCATTGGCTGGGAAAGTGAATAGTATTGCTACAATTGTATCGCTGGATATTTATAAAAATACGCAAACCAAATCGATTGAAGAGTCTTTTTTAGTCAAATTGGGTAAAATCTCGGTTGTAGTTTCGCTATTTATTGGAGCTGCATTAGCACCATTATTAAGTAATCTAGATCAAGGGTTTCAATTTATTCAAGAATTTACCGGCTTTATAACACCTGGTGTACTGGCTATTTTCTTAATGGGTATTTTAACAAAATGGACAACTTCTAACGCCGCTATTGGTGGAGCGCTATCGACTTTCTTTTATTCGATTTTGTTTAAAAATGTATGGTTGGATCAGATGCCTTTTATGAATCGTATTCTTGTGGTTTTTGTCTTTACAGTGATCACGATGACGGTCATTAGTGTCTTTGATAAGAAAAGAAAAAATCAGCAGGCATTGATCTTGGAGAAGGAAATGTTTGTGGTGTCAGATTTGTTTAAAGTGGTTAGTTTGTTAATTATAGGCGTGTTGACCGCCTTGTATATCGTTTTTTGGTAATCAATAATAATAGCAATAATAAAAAATATAAAATGGAGACAAATTTGCAAGTAGAGTGGAACAATGATAAGGAATTATTCGCGCTGATCCGCAGAGAATTATTTACAGCAGTCATTGGTGATATTATGGATAAGATGGGGATGTACCATCAGTTTTTACCACCAAATATCCGTTCCATTCGTGACGATATGTTTGTTGTAGGAAGAGCAATGACTGTATTGGAAGCCGATGTAAGTTCATTGGGAGAGTCAACATCTAAAAATCCGGTTCTAGCTAAAACCTTTGGTTATATGCTGGAAGCTTTGGATGATCTTAAAGAGGATGAAATCTATATTTGTAGTGGTTCATCACCGAGCTATGCACTATGGGGCGAGATTATGAGTGCACGAGCAAAAATGCTGGGTGCTGCAGGTGCTATTGTAAATGGCTATTCTAGAGATACGAATGGTATATTAGCACTAGATTTCCCTTGTTTCTCAATGGGTAATTATGCACAGGATCAAGCTCCTCGTGGTAAGGTGATTGATTGGAGAGTGCCAATATGCATCAACAATATTATGATTCAAGATGGAGATATTTTAATCGGAGATATTGATGGTGTTTGTTTGGTGCCGAAGGAGCATGAAGTCGAAGTTTTTACTCGGGCATTGGAAAAAGCTCGAAGTGAAAAAGTTGTTCTGAAAAAGGTTTTAGAGGGTATGGGTGCTAAGGAAGCTTTTGATACCTATGGTATCATGTAATAAGCTTTTTGTTACTCATCAAAGATCGATTTTTCTAAAATTATACATAAACCGAGCGTGTGAGCTCAAGATGTAATGTTATTCCGATGAATATAAAAAAGATTAACGCAGTAATGGTTGTGCTGCTACTGGGGTTTGGACACTTGGGTCTAGCGCAGCAAAGTGCTAACATAAAAATACTTTCTCCTTTACCTGCGAAGGTGGAAGGTATCGATCAACCGCAGATCTCATTAAATGGAGTATGGTCCTTTCGGGTTGAAAATGGAAAACCTGCGACTATAAAAGTTCCTGGTGAATGGGAAATGCAAGGATATGAGGTTAAAGCGGGTGAAAAAGCGGTTTATGAAAAACAGATTTCTATTCCCGAATCTTGGAAAGGTAAACGTATTGCTCTAAAATTTGATGCTGTTAGTTCAAATGCTGTGGTGAAAATGAATGGGCAATATATAGGAGAACATGAAGGAGGTTTTGTTGCTTTTGAAATGGATGTTACGAAAGCAGTGAAGTCTGGTACTAACGTCTTGACTGTTGAGGTACGTGCCAATACGATCAGTGATATTCTTTCGTGTGTGTCCCAGTACGCAGCGCATACGGTTGGCGGTATTTTGAGGAAAGTGACTTTATTTGCGCTTCCTGAGACTCATGTTGCTGATTTAGATGTGGAGGTTAAATTTGATCCTAAATATCAAGATGCTAAACTTCATTTGCAGGCACTTGTGGCTAATAACACATCCGGAAATCAAGATCTAGCTATTCAATATACGCTAAAAGATAAAAGTGGTAAAACTGTTTTTGAAAAGAAAACAGCTAAAAAATCGGCGACAGGAAATCAGACAATACCGTTTGATCTGGATATTCAGGTATCAAAGCCTAAGCATTGGACTGCTGAAAGTCCGTATTTGTATGAATTGACTACTTCATTGTTGAATGGAACTCAAGTGGTACAATCGAATATACAAAAAGTTGGTTTCCGTGACATTAAGATTCGAGGTAATGAACTTTTGGTTAATGGTCGTCCGGTTAAGTTGAAAGGGGTAAACCGTCATGCTGTACATCCGTTAATGGGTAGAGCATCTGATCCAGTTTTGGATAGAAAAGATGTTGAAGTATTTTTAGCGGGTAATCTCAACTATATCCGTACTTCCCACTACCCACCTTCGGAAGAGTTTTTAAATGCGGCAGATGAACTGGGCTTGTATGTTGAAAGTGAATCGGCTCTAAACTGGATACAGCACCACGCTTCACCTATCTGGCGTCATTGGAATTATCAAGATCCGAAATTTTTGCCTACAATGCTACGTGCAAATATGGATAATGTCGTGAGTAATAGAAAGCATCCATCTATCATCTTCTGGTCATTGGGTAATGAGTCTAGGTGGAGTGACTTATGGGCTGAAGTAAATAAGACCGTAAAAGCGTTGGATAAAACCCGACCTACTGTATTTCATGATCAAACTTGGGGAAGTTTTAACAATGCTGGTAGTAAAGCTGATATTGCTAATTATCACTATCCTGGAATCAATGGACCAAAGGCTACAGATACAATGAGCAGACCTACTTTGTTTGGTGAATACGCCCATTTATCGGATTATAATAGAAGAGAACTATTGACGGACCCAGGGGTAAGAGATGCATTTAATGCACCAATGGTCACTTATTTTGACTCGATGTATGTTCATAAAGGGAATTTGGGCGGAGCAATTTGGAGTGGTATTGATGATACTTTCCATATGCCGGATGGACGAATTGTAGGTTATGGACCTTGGGGACCAATTGATGGCTGGAGAAGAGAAAAACCAGAATATTTTGGGATGAAAAAAGCCTATTCTCCAGTACGTATTTCTAATTTGAAAAGTAATTCCAATAATATCACCTTCGATGTTGAAAATCGTTATGATTTCCGTTCATTAAAAGATGTGGAAATAAAAGTGATGGTTGATGGTAAATTAATTCCGGTAACTTCTAATCTGCAAGCTCGTTCAGCAGGTAAACTTGTTGTCCCAAATGCTTCGGGTGTATTCAATAAGGTTGAAATTATCGTCAATGATGATCGTGGTTTTGAGGTTGAACATGAGATTTTTGAAACGCCAAAAGTAGTAACAGTAAATGGAACAGCTAAAGCGTTAGCTTTGAAACAGGATTCGGCATTTGTTTATATTACCCAAGGAGATGTTGTGTATACCATCAGCAAAACTTATGGATTAATGACTGCTGCTAGAACTTCTGGTGAACAAGTCCTTTCCAAAGGACCATCTGTGGCGATTATCGCTGCAAATGCTGAGGATGGTGGAAAACCAAATGTAGCAGGGGAGACGTATCAAAATAATATATACCCGATCAAGCATTATGAGCAATACACTTTGTTTGCTACACAGGTACAGGCTCGGGATGATAAAGATAGTATCGTTGTCGATTTGGATCTGACGTATCAACAAGGTACAGGTAAACAACAGTTCATTTTTACAAAAGAAGGTCTGTTTAAAACAAACTATGAGATGAATTATCAGGCTGGTGAAGTTTCTGTTTATCAATATGGTTTAATGTTAGAACTACCTTTGCACTATGATGAACTTAAATGGTCTAGAAAAGGAGATTTCTCTTATTATCCAGAAAATCATATTGGTCGTAATAATGGTGTAGCGAAGTTAAATGCGAACAACGTATATGAGGTTGAAGCGCATGGCGAGCCGGTTGCGAAAGCTTGGAAAGATGATGCAAATACGATGGGATCAAATGATTTTAGGTCTACAAAGGCTAGGGTGATAACCGCTTCTTTAACGACTGTTGATCGTAAACAGGTGAATCTATTAGCTACAGGCAAGCAAGCTTCCCGTACCTGGAAACAGGATGAACATATTCAATGGTTAGTTGCTGATTATACAAATAGCGGTTCTGAGCCCTTTTATGGAAGTCCCTTTACAGACGGTCGGATTACGCTTAAAAAAGGTGATGTGATAAAAGGTAGTATGATCTTACAGATTGATTAATACGTAACTTTATATAGAAAAATAGGCATAAACTCTCTTTAGAAGAGTTTATGCCTAAATGAATGAAAATGGACTAGTTTTATAGTTCTTAAAAATTAAGAAAAGTGTAACGAGCTGAGGATGTCGTTGAAAAAAATAGACTCATAAATAATATATTCAAATGAAAATAGTTGATGTAAAAGTCTGGTTGGTAGAGGGAGTAAAATACAACTGGACACTATTAAAAATTTATACGGATACAGGTCATACTGGTGTTGGGGAAGCAACAAATTGGCCAGGAAGTCCTTTGGTGTTTGAAGCAGCAAAACATGTAGGTCAGCGTATAATCGGTTTAGATCCGATGCGGACTGACTTTATATGGACAAAGCTCTACCGCGATTTAAATTGGGTTGGTCCCTACGGTGCTAGTATGTGTGCCATCAGTGGAATAGATATGGCGCTCTTGGATTTAAAAGCTAAAGTGTTAGGAGTGCCTTGTTACGAATTGTTGGGAGGCGCTTTCCGTAAAGATATTTTGCTTTATGCTAATTATTGGTTCACTGGTGGTGGACATAATGGCGAAGATTATGCCGCACAAGCGCTTAAAGTAAAAGAAGCTGGTTTTACCGGCCTTAAATTTGATCCATTTGCGCATACTAATTATTTATATGGAGAAGATCTTGCTCCTAATTTAACCTTGACTTCGGAGCAACAGGATTTAGCATTTAATGTGAGTAAAGCTGTACGTGATGCCGTTGGTCCTGATTTTGATATTATGATCGAGACACATGCGATGTTGAATTATCGGGTTGCAGTGAAGATGGCACAACGCCTATCAGCATTAGATATTACCTGGTATGAAGAACCTGCAGGTCCGGAAAGTGCGGATACTTTACGAGCTATGCGTGAACGGATTCCTTCAAACGTATCTATTTGTGTCGGTGAACGTCACTATACAAGACATGGTATCCGACCTGTTTTAGAAAAAAATATCTGTGATATTATGATGCCCGATATTACCCGTTGTGGAGGACCATCCGAAATGAAGCGTATGGCAACGATGATGGAGGCTTATAATGTTTTGTTAGCGCCACACAATCCAAATGGACCTTTGTCGACATTGGCAAGCGCACATGTATGTGCTTCTGTTCCTAACTTCTTTAGACAGGAATTTATGTTTAACGATGTTGCTTGGAGAGATACTGTTATCGATCATCCAATTGCGGATATGGTTCAAAATGGTGTTCTATCTTTAAGTGACAGACCTGGACTGGGAGTGGATCTTGTAGAAGAGGAAATGGAAAAACATCCAGGAATATTAGAACCAAGACCTGGATTTTACGTTTAATAGTTACGATGGCATTATCAATTGATTTAAAAGGGAAGACTGTATTAGTCACGGGAGGGATATCTGGTATTGGACTTGGTACTTCTATCCTATTTGCTCAAGCCGGAGCTCGCGTTATTGTATGCGCAGAGCAACCTGCTGATGGAGTGCAGGTACAATACTATCGACAACAGATGAAGGTCTATACTGATGATGCAATTTATTATCAGGTGGATTTAACCAAGGCTATAGAGATTCAACTGTTCGCAGATGAGTTGGTTCAAAGTTATGGAAAACTTGATGTGGTCGTTTCTAATGCAGGAATGAATGTGTTTGATACTGTTGAAAACTGTGATCAGGAAAAATGGGATCTCAATCAACATCTTAATCTTGAATCACACTGGCAGGTGGGAAAAAAAATGAAACCATTACTAGATCAAGCTGATCAAGGTGTTTTTATTATCATGACATCTAATCATGCTTATTCTTCTATGAAAGGTTGTTTTCCATACAATGTAGCTAAAGCAGGGTTATTGGCTATGGTGAAGGCCATGGCTATTGAATGGGCTCCTCATATTCGTACTGTAGGTATTGCTCCTGGTTTTATTGATACACCTGGAAATCAAAAATGGTTTGATTCTTTCGATGATGCGGACAAAGCAAGAGCTTCTACCGTTGCGCTTCATCCTGTGAAACGTTTAGGAACCCCTGAGGAAATCGGTGCTTGGTGTGTGTTTTTAGCGAGCGATTATGCAGCGTTTGCGAATGGAACGACCTACCTTATTGATGGTGGCAGAAGTGCTTTGATGCAAGACTAAGGGAACGGTTGGAATGCATAAGATTATACATCTTTATGATATTTTAGTATATGGTAAAGGATTGGATAAGATGGTAGTTTTACTCATCTGATCCAATCCTTTTACGTTTAATCGGATTTAAGATAACACCATCTAAGTGATAAACTGAGTTTAGTAAACTCAAACATAATTATATTCTAATGAAAAATGCACAATTATTGGTCAAATCAACCTGTCAATTAGGAGAAAGTATTTTATGGGATAAGCGTAATGCTAGTATCTATTGGGTTGACATCTTAGGTAAACAAATTTATAAACATAAGTTTGGTGGTGAACAGACGAGTATCTGGAATTTGGATGACTATGTCAGTAAAATTGTATTGAATGATCGTCACGGTTTTATCTTAGGCATGCAGGGGATGTTGGCATCTTGGGAAGAAGCTACAAATATAGTAAAACCTATTATTGATATTCCACACGAGAATGGTCAGATCCGAACAAACGATGGTGGCCTGGATCCGGACGGTAATTTTTGGATCGGAACAATGCATATGGATGCCATTTCTGGGCGTGGAAAGTTATATTGTTATAAAGATCAAAAACTGCATGTCATGCTTGATGCGGTCTCTATACCTAATGGAATTGTATGGAGCGGGAAATTACCCTATACTTATTTTATTGATACTTTTACTAATGAAATACGTCGGTATGATTTTACAAAAGATACTAATGAAACTGCTCATTATGATGTGTTGGTTAAAATTCCATCGGAATACGGTTCTCCGGATGGTATGTGTATAGGTCCTGATGGAAACTTGTGGGTTGCCCATTGGGGAGGGTACGGCGTATACTGTTGGGATATAAATACAGGAAAGCTTTTAGATAGAATATATGTTGATGCACCCCATGTTACTTCTTGTGTTTTTGGCGGACCTAATAATCAAGATTTGTTTATTTCAACGGCAAAAGTAGGACTAGACGAACAGCAACTTTTGAAATACCCTAATAGTGGTTCGGTGTTTCATTATAAAATTTCATAATAAAAAATGAATGCGACTTATCATACTCTATGAAAGTGTGATAAGTTGTATTTCGTTTTATCAATCAATGCTTATTGATTGATTTGCTCGGTCGGTATGTAGTATTGCTGACGATAAATTTTGGGAGTGATACCCATTTCTTTGTTAAAACTTCTTGAAAAATGATAAGGATCAAAATACCCTAACTTAAAAGCGATTTCTTTTATTTTATAGGATGAATATTTTAGATATTGACATGCTTGTTCGAGTCGGATCCGATTATAATAGGTCATTGGTGAGCTATTCATCTTTTCTGTAAAAAGTCGTGTAAGATGTGAAGACGAATAACCTATCAAGTTAGATAATTCCTGAAGTGTTAGCTTTTTTTCTAAATTTTCTTTCATAATTGCAATGCACTTATTCATGATATTTTCGCTATTCAGACGACTATTACGAAGATATTGCTCTTGATACTTTAAGGATGCTAAGAAGTAAAGAAGTGTAAAACTAATATAATCCAATGTCTCTGCATGATAACCAAATTTCAAATTTTCATAAATATTATGAAAAAGATCTAGGCTGTGTTTTTTGCTCTGTGACCCTGTGTTTTTTAAAGAAAGTGGCTTGCCCTTTAAAGAATGAACCAATCCGTTGTCTTCTCCTTTGAAATGTAACCAATAAATGCTCCATGGATTACTATCTTTACTCCCGTAGCTATGTGGCTCGCCTGCAGGTATAAGGTAATAGGTATCCGCTGATAAATGTACTGTTCTATTTTCATGTGTTACCCATCCCATACCCTCCGAACAATAGATGAGAATATGTTCGTTGCATCCCTGATCTCTGTTTCTAAGATGATACCTAGCTTCAGGATAATAGCCAATATGGGTAATAAATAGATTTTTTTTAGCTGGTAGCAGTTTCTGCATTTGTAGAATATCCAATGGTAATGCTATCGCTTCTTCTCCTTTAAATCCTTCAGAAATAGAAATTTTTTTAGTCATAATTAGTCGGATTGTTTTCGATGGTTATAACATGTCTTTACAATTTAAACTAGAGGTACAAGCTATTTTATGAATAATTTTCAAATCTTCAATATGCAATTTTGAAGCGCTTAAATCTATATTTTCATCATAATAGGGTCCCTAGTTATAAAGGTGTATTTATTAGGGATTATTGTTACCTTTGGTAATATGCTTATAATCGTTTTGCTTTACCAAAGATAATGTTGGTTTAACATGAATAGATAGCGTAAATTTTCATTTACATGGATTATTTTCTTTTATAAATTTGAAATGAAGAAATTTGAAAATAAAAAAGATGGCTTTGATGGCGAGGTGTGCGTTGTCGTTCCCCCAATTGTTGTTAAACAGAATAGTTTGGAAAAAATTTCTGGTAATTTTTACATTACAGATATTGGTTATTTTCCAAAAGCAAGGTTTCATTATCGCCAACGAGAAGAAGGATGTATGCAACATATTCTGATCCATTGCGTGGATGGGAGAGGAGAAGTTTCTATTGGCAACGACTTATACCATATCCAGGCGAATGAATATATTTTAATTCCGGCCAATACTGCACATACCTACCAAGCGGATCATAATAATCCATGGACAATTTACTGGATACATTTTAACGGTAGAAATGCGACAGATATTGTTAACGGAATATATAAGAATGTTTTGCTTAACAAAAATTCATTTGTCTTTGGAGAGGAAATGAAATCTATTTTTGAGAAGATGTATACATTACTTTTAAAAGGATATGGTCGTGAGATTATGGAATGTCTAACGATGACTTTACCTTATTTTTTAAGTGGATATCTTCATCGTGAGATTTCTAGTAATTGGCAACTGGAGAATAAAGGGGATATTATAAATAGCTCCATCTTATACCTTAAAACTAATTTTAGTACAAAAATTAGTTTAAAAGATATTGCTGCTAATAGTAATCTTTCTGTTTCACATTTTTCAAAGCTCTTTAAAATGCGTACTGGTTATTCTCCGATTGAATATCTGAATCACCTTAAAGTACAGAAAGCCTGTTATATGTTGCAGTTTTCGGATAGCAGGATATCGGAGATTTCATTCGATCTCGGTTTTGAGGATCAATATTATTTTTCAAGACTTTTTAAAGATCATATGGGTGTATCGCCTTCTCACTATCGTAACAGTGTTAAATTGGATGAGAATATAATCCATTAATTCACACGAATTATACATCCTTAAGTTTGTATCTCTTTCTAATTTAGTCATTCTAAAACCAAGTTTATGAATGCTAGAGAAAGTAAGGTATTATTATATAGTTTGATTGCCTCTTTAGGAGGCCTGCTGTTTGGCTTTGATATTGCCATCTTTTCGGGGACTATACCTTTTATTGTGCCACATTTTAACCTTGAACCTGATCAGTTGGGCTGGGTGGCAAGTTGTTTGTACGTTGGTTGTATCTTTGGGGCTATGGCCTTTGGAAGAATCGCACAGCGATTAGGAAGAAAGCCTTCTTTAATTCTAGTATCCCTCATTTTTATTGTATCATCTATTTTCATGGGAATAGCCAATACCGTTGATAGTATTATCTTTTGGCGTATTGTGGCGGGGTTTAGTGTCGGCGGAGCTTCTATTCTGTCACCACTTTATATTGCGGAAATAAGTCCGCAGAAGATCCGTGGTAAAATGGTTTCCTTAAATCAGATGGCTATTGTAATTGGAATTTTGTTGGCATATCTGTCCAATTATTTTCTTTCAGGAATAGAAGGGAATTGGCGATGGATGTTTATAAGTGGTGCAATTCCTGCAACCGCTTTTTTGATCGCATCATTTTTCTTTCCGGAGAGTCCAAAATGGCTGATTTATAAGGGTAGACTTGCCGAAGGTAAACGTATTCTTGAAAATACCGTAGATGAGAAGGAATTGGTTAATGAGCTGGAATATTTACAGAGTCAAAATACGAAGGGAAAAGATTCTATCGGCGCGATCTATCGCTCCATCTTTCAAAAACCACATTCTTTTTTGTTACTGATAGCTATCGTAATCGCTGTTTTTCAGCAAATATCGGGTGCTAATGCGGTCTTGTTTTATGCACCAATTATTTTTGAAAAAGTTGGTATGGACGTTGAAAATCAGTTGTTAATACAGATTTTGATTGGTTCGGTTAATCTGTTGTTCACATTGGTTGCTATTCGAACAGTCGATAAAGTTGGACGAAAAAAACTGATGATGATAGGTGCAGGTACCATGGCAATTTTATTGCTCTTGATTGGGCTTTCTTTCCAAGGTGATTTCATTCCTCAAAAATTTGTAAGTGTACTTGTTCTTCTTTTTATTGGAACATATGCGGCGACATTGGCACCGGTTACCTGGGTTATTATTGCTGAAATTTTTCCATTAAGAATAAGAGAACAGGCCATGTCCATTGCTTCTGCCTTTTTGTGGGTTGCATGTTTCGGAATTACTTATGTTTTTCCAGTCATGATTGCCACATTGACCACATTTCAGACATTTACCATATTCGGTGGTTTATGTGCGATCTATTTCTTATTCCTGTGGCTTTATGTGCCAGAAACTAAAAATAATCGGGTCTAACATCATTGAGATGTTTTAATTGGTGAAAATTTAAACTCCATGAGTTGAAAATGTATTTAGCCTTCAGACGCTAAAGAATTATATAAATATTAATAAACAAGCACACATTATTTTAATGAACGAAGTAAAAGATAAAGTCGTCATCGTCACGGGGGCAGGGAAAGGTATTGGTGAGGGTATTGCAACATACTTCGCTGCATGTGGTGCTAAAGTCGTCATCGCTACCATTAACAATCAGGAAGGTGAAGATCTACAAAAAAAACTGACTGATAAAGGTTATCAGGCTTATGCTGTACAAACTGATGTTTGTTCTGAAGAGAGTGTGATCAATATGATTGCAAAGACAGAACAATTTTTTGGATCGATCGATATATTGATCAACAATGCGGGTATTACGTTGTTTAAATCAATTTTGGAGGCTACAATAGAGGACTGGGATCGTGTTATTAATACGGATTTGAGAGGTGTATTTTTGTGTACTAAGTATGTTGCCCAGAGTATGATAAAGCACGCTAGCCATGGATCAATTATTAACATATCTTCTAATCATGCTTTTAGAACTTTGCCCGATACAGAAATGTATGCAGCAGCTAAAGGCGGGGTCAATGCCATGACAAGAAGTATGGCGCTAAGTCTCGGGAAATATGGAATCAGGGTTAACTGTGTATGTCCCGGGTTTACGGATACTTACCACTATCAAAACTGGTTGGCTGATAAGGATAATCCATCACAAGTCGAGGCTGATGTTGTGAAATTGCATGCAACTGGTAAAATTTCGACACCATTAGATATTGCTCATATGGTTGCGTTTTTAGCTGGTGAAGCAAGTTCTAATATAACAGGTGGTGAATTTATGGTTGATGGAGGATTGACTGCTGGTCTTTATCATGCGGATAAATTTTAATCTATGAAAATAATAGCATACGAGCTTTTTAAAGTACCACCGAGATGGTTGTTTTTAAAAATCGTCACAGACGAAGGGATAATCGGTTGGGGTGAACCTGTTTTAGAAGGTAAAGCGGACACGGTATGTGCTGCTGTGCGTGAGCTTATGGATACACTTATCGGTAAAAATCCGATGGATATTGAAGACCACTGGAATATGATGTATCGAGGTGGGTTTTACCGTGGGGGGCCTATTCTCATGAGTGCAATAGCAGGCATAGATCAAGCACTTTGGGATATTAAAGGTAAATTTTATAATGCACCAATTTATGAATTACTTGGAGGGAAATGCCGTACTGAGATTGAAGTTTACTCATGGGTAGGTGGCGACGAACCGCAGGTTATTTTGGAGGAAATTCAAAAGGTGGTTGATCTCGGTTTTCGGACGATAAAAATAAATGGCACCAATAGCATGCGCTATTTGGATTCTTATGCTGAAATCGATGCGCTTTTGGAGCGGATGGCTTTGATAAGAGAACGCTTTGGTCATCAGATCAATGTCGGAATTGATTTTCATGGTCGGGTACACAAACCCATGGCTAAAATATTGGTAAAGAAACTGGAAGAGTACAATCCTATATTTATTGAAGAGCCACTGCTTTCTGAAAATATGGAAGGCATAGAGCAATTGGCAAAATTGACTCATATTCCTATTGCGTTGGGAGAGCGGTTATTTTCACGCTGGGATTTTAAGAAAGTATTGGAGAGTCGCGCTGTTGATATTATCCAGCCAGATCTTTCTCATGCTGGAGGGATTACGGAATGTCGGAAAATTGCTTCCATGGCTGAGGCTTATGATGTAGCAATAGCTCCTCATTGTCCTCTAGGACCTATAGCACTTGCTGCCTGTCTGCAATTGGATGCTGTGGCTCACAATGCTGCGATACAGGAGCAGAGTCTAGGTATTCATTACAACACTTCTAACGATCTTCTCGACTATGTCTCGAATAGTGAGGTTTTTTCGTATGAAAGAGGGATGGTAAAGATACCAAGTGGTCCCGGATTAGGTATCACGGTTGATGAAGATTATGTTAAAAAGATGAGCTTGATTGGTCATGACTGGCATAATCCAATATGGAGAAATGAGGATGGTTCAATAGCCGAATGGTAGTTTATAAAGATTAAGATTATGAATTTTGAAGATAAATTGAAAAATAAGGAAGTGGTGATCGGACCCTTTTCTAAGACCTCTGATGCGGGGATGATTGAAGCGATGGGATATGCGGGTTTTGATTTTATAATCATTGATTTGGAACATGGACCTAATGATGTTTTAAACGCGCAAAATTTGGTTCGAGCGGCTGAGATTTCACATACGTTTCCTATTATCCGTGTTGCAGAAAATGGCCCAACGGAGATTGGAAAAGCGCTCGATATTGGTGCAAAGGGAGTGCAAGTTCCACAGATCACAAATGCTTCTGAAGCAAAGCAAGCTGTTCAGTATGCTAAATTTGCACCATTGGGTATGCGGGGTGTGTGCCGCTTTGTACGTGCGGCAGCGTATTCCAATACAGACCGATTTGAGTACTTTAAATCGGCAAATGATAACTATTTGATTTTGCAACTGGAAGGGGCTGAGGCTATTCAAAATGTGGATGAAATTATTGAAGTGGAAGGTGTTGATGTAATTTTTATAGGTCCCTATGATCTGTCTCAGGCTTTGGGTGTGAGCGGTCAGATCAACCATCCTTTGGTACTGGAAAAGATGAAAGTTATTATTGATAAATGTCGGACAAAGGGATTAGCAACCGGTGTATTTACGGATAACTTGAAAGATGCTAAATCGTGGATCCAATTAGGGGTCAATTATATTTCTTATTCTGTAGATGTTGGTATTATTCAAGAAGCTTCGAAAGCGATTTTGCAAGAGCTGACAAGCACGAAGAGATAGCTATATAAATCTCCTTTACCATGAGCTACGTGCTACAGTAAAGGAGATTTTTTCTTCGTTTTTTAAAGATCTATTGTATCGCTTTAATCGATATAAACGATACGCTCCACTGCGGTTCCCAATATGCCTACACCTCCAGTGATATTTCCCTTGTTCGTAAGAACTTCTTCTTCTGAATTACCCTGTTTGATATTTGTATAATTATAATAATATTGATAAAATGTGGGGTCAACAGCTTGAACAATGCCTTTGTATTCGGTATTGTTATTATCTGCGGAGATTTGAAAATCAATGCTTGCTTCAGAGGTTTTCGGTATAAAAAGTTTGGAGTAAGGTATTTGCAGTTCTCTGTATTTTACATTGTCTGTCTGCATACTTTTAGTAGCTATTGTAGCCTCCTGCCAGTCATCTGAATATATTCTTTCTTTGTTGGCCCCTATAGTATAATTTCTCAACATCATTTTTAGGATAAAACACTGAGGTTTTGGGCTTTTAATTGTTAGTGTCATGTCTGACGTTTTTGTGTTTTTTCTTGTAATTTGAGTATTATAGGAAAAGGGGACTTGTACTTTTGCTTGAATTTTTTCTGATGCTACTGAGATATTGAGGGTATAGTTCATTCCATATTCCAGTGCCATTTTGTCATTGACCCAATAGCCATTTTGCTCATGTTGATAAACAATTGTTTTACTTTCATTTTTTAGAGATACTGATGCTTGCTGTATTGCTTGAGGCTTTGTCTGTTGATTTAAATTACCCGTTCTTGAAAGGTGTAATATTGATTTTCCGTTTACAATTAAAAGACCATTTACTGCAATTTTGGTCTGATCTGTTAAAGTAATTTTAGTTTCTTTTTCACAGCCTAAAAGCATGAATGAAAAGATCATGATAGGATATCTTAAATTTTGGATTTTAAAAAACATAGGTATAGCCCACATAAGGTAAAAATTTAAAAGGATCTACTTGATTGACTATTATTTGATTGTCTTCAATACTTGTCGTTGTAATAATGGGTGCCGGTCTACCGATAATATTATTAATACCAAACCTCAAGTGTGACCGTCGTGAATTATGGTATAATTTGGTATACGCTAATCCAATGTTCAGACTGTAATTATCTTTGAGTTTGTAGTTTTGTATATCTTCGGCATATAATTGGTATTCTTCTGGATTTTGACTGTTTTCAAGTATTTCGTCTAAATCAGGAATGTTATAAGAAGGAACGGTAATTCTTTTACCTGTCCGGTAAGTAAAGAGGAACGAAGTCTGCCATCTAGAACTGAGGTCTATGGTCATCGAATAGTTAAACTGATTGCGTATATCACTTGGTGAAATAAAATATTGGCCATTATTGATCTGTGCAAAAGATGATTCAGCCTTACTCAGGGTATACGATGCCTGAATGTTGATGGTATTAAATTTTTGATTATAATCAATTTCTAATCCTTTACTTCTCCCTATTCCCGAGAGAAGCCGATTTTGCCACGCTATATTTTCATCTGGTTCATCAAATAATGATTGAAAAGGTCTTGACATCAATATGTTTCTTAAATTTCTGCTATATATACCAATATTTATATTGCCATCTGATGGGAAAATATATCTGTAGCTTAATTCGTAAGTGGAGGATGCTTCAGGTGGTAAATTTGCTGAACTGGGTGCTCTAAATTCATTGGGAATGGTTATGCCCGGCTGTGTTATTTGATGATAAAATTGTGCCATGTAGGCGTAAGAGGCTGAAAAATAATTTGAACCGTCAACCTTGAATACTAATGAGCTGCGTGGTTGAAAAGATTCGTAGGTTTTTTGTTTGACTAAAAATGTCACCAAATGTAATCCTGCTCTTAGTTTCAGTCGATCACTGATAGAAATATCATTATCTGAATAGATACTGATCTGTGTTGTGTGCTGGATGCTACCCTCTTCGTCATTTTGGTAGCGCGATTTAAATTTGCTATCATTAAATCGAACTCCCCAATAACTGGACACATTATTATTCCACCTGTAATTTATTTCGTTATTTAACGCTAGGTCACTGATCTGGTTATAAGAGTTGTTGTCTATGTCAGTGATTAGTTTATTTGTAAATCTACTAAAGGTCATGGAAGTATTATAAAACAAACGATTATTAATGACTTTGTTTAATCTAGTCGATACCAATGCATTTCCCCATTGCAGTAGAAATGGAGTTTCAGATTCTTTAAAACCTAAACTTATACGATCACTACCTAAATAAGTAGATAAATATAGATGTGTTGTGGAATCAATTTTGTAATTAATTTTAAAGTTTGCATCATAAAGATAGTACTTGAGGTCAATATCTTTATCAATTACTTGGGTAATTGCATCAATCCAGCTTCTTCTTATACTGGACATGAAAGACACTTTGTGTTTAACAATGGGGCCTTCTACCATGGCTGAACTTGTAATTACTCCGACGTTGGCTACACCATGAAACTCCTCCATATTTCCTTCTTTCATCTTGACATCAATGACAGATGAGAGCCGCCCCTCATAGCGGGACGGGAAAGCGCCTTTGTAAAAGCTGATGTGCTTAATGGCATCGTTGTTGAAAATAGATAATAAGTCTCCAAAATGGCTGTAATTATACACCGGTACTCCATCTAACAAAACTAAATTTTGATCATTACTGCCTCCTCTAACAGACATATTACTTCCACTTGTTCCTCCAGAAACTCCTGAGTACATTTGAATAGTTCGTAAAGGATCGGCCTGTCCTAGTAGCAACGGAATACTGCTAGCGGTATTAGGGCTGATTGTATGTCCGTCCCAGGTTCTAGTATCTTTCTTTTCTACTTTAATTTCTGTTAGTGTTATTCCGGATCCTAACTGAAAATGATGTGTAAAGGAGGATGTGATTTTTAATGAATCCAATTGGGAGGTGTATCCGATGTGGCTGACCTTTAATACATACTTTCCATCGGGTAATTCTAGACTGTAAAATCCATAATCATTGCTGCTAACAGAAATAGATGTGCCTACGATATTAATATTCGCATACGGTATAGGCTCTCTGCTGTTTTTTAAGTACACATATCCACTTAAGATATTTTTATTAATCTTCGCATTAGTGGGTCTATGGAGTAAGATTTTGTTTTCTTGATCTGTTATCTGAATCTGTTCGTCCTTAAGGATGATCTCTAAGAGCTTTTTAATAATGTAAGTTCCTGGTTTTATTTGAACTACACGTAATAGTTTTATTTGATCATTGCTATAGGACAGTGATATTCCTTGATCTATTATTGTTGATAGATAGGATCCAACAGTACCCTCAGCCAATTTAATATGAACCTTCTGGTTGAGAATGCTACGTTGTTGCGTTAAAGCACTTTTCCATTGGAAAAGTACAATAAGACAACAAAGGATATATCTATTCATTTTTACAAGTTAAAGCTGTAATGAAAATTTCATTACCTGCAATACTATATTTAAGACCAAATAATAATTCAAGCTCTTTCAGTACTTTTTCAATCGGAAGATCTTTATATTCCGAGGTCAATGTACACCAGGTTGCTGGTGGATTTGTGATCTTTATCTGTATGTTGTAGTACTTTTCTAATGTTTTAAAAACTTGTTGTAGCGAAGTGTTATTAAATATGAGTGTATTAGTCTGCCATGCTAATTGATTAGCCTGAATTTCTTTTTTCATGGGATTACCATTTTCTATTTCTACAGCCTGACCGGGGAGTAAAATAAGGGGCGATTTGTCCTGGACTTCCACCTTTACTTTTCCGGTTATTACCGTTACATTTTTTTGTTTATCGCTATTTTTAATATAAAATGATGTACCCAAAACCGTGACTTTTAAAGAATCTGAGTCTACGACAAAAGGGTGTTCTTCGTCGCGTTTGACCTCAAAGAATGCTTCTCCTTTTAGGTTTATTTCCCGCTTCCCAAAATATCTACGCTTGTACGCGATGCTCGAGTTTTCATTAAGTGTTATTAATGAACCATCATATAGTTGTACGTGTTTAACTTCTCCTGTCAAGGTTTGTGTAGTAATCGTATTTAGAAAATAATACCATATTCCACAAAAGGAGATGATTAATATTGCGGCAGCGGCAATACTCCAATTACGCAGGTAGATCGGTTTTTTCTCAAGATGAAGTTTATTACTAATGGTATCCCAAGCATTTGAAGGATTATAAGGATGCTCTAATGCTGTTGTGTTGGCATCAGCCCATGCTATTCGTAGTTTTAAATACTCTTCTTTGTTTTGATTAATCCATGCCTGTACTTCAGTTTCTTCGGCAGAACTGGTCTCATTAACAAAGTGCTTAGCTAAGAGTATATTTATATCTTCAAATTCCATTTTTCTCTAATTAATATTTAATAAAACGCCGTTTTTTTTAAAAACCCTATTCCCCAATTTTATTCCAGATATATAATAATAAAATAAGAATGAGAATTGCATGTTTTTTTATAAATTCTCGCATGTGCTTAATGGCTTTTCCCATTTGATTTTCGACCGTTTTAATCGATATATTTAATTTCTCTGCTATCTGTTTGTAAGTTAGGTTTTCGACTCTACTTAATGTGAAGACTTCTCTGCATTTTGGCGGAAGTCCGTCCATTGCTTCTTGAATTAATTTTTGTACGTCACGCTCTGGCTGTTCTATGTACGGTTCGTCTGCCACTTCTAATGTCAGTTCATCTGTAGATATATTGTATATTTTTTTTCGTAGGATCGTGATACAGCGATTTCTTACTGCAGTGAAAAGATAATATTTTGCTGCTGGATCGCTAATCATATCTCTTTTTATCTCCCAAAAGCGTATGAGTACCTCCTGTACAACGTCCTTGCTCTCATCGTGATCAGAGAGATATTTGAAAGCATAGTTGCAAAGCGACTGATAGTGTGTGTAGAAAAGGGATTTAAATGCTCTGCTTTCTGTATTCATATAATAGAAGTAACGTTCAAAAATACTAATTCTGATTTTAATAAATATGATCAATTAAAATAATACGATCATATAACTGTCTGTTCTATAATGTGTGATTCTGTTTTTTTTATTTTTTTTTAAAAAAATAAGCAGTTGAAATAGGGGTTTTTAAAATAGCAGCGTATTTATAGCAAAGCCAGATATTCTGGTGTAAAATAATCAAAACAAAAAAAATTAAAACATGAAAAATTCATTTATTATTTTAGCAATTGCGCTCTTCTTTTCGTTTACAACAGCTTCAGCACAAACGCAGACATCAACAGGGAAACATGATTTTCGTATTACTTACAGCGATGCTACTACACTAAAATTAGGATCAGAAATAGCAGATATACTCGGAACAAGTCTTGTCTCTGGATTAACTGGTGGAACTGGCTATAAAATAAAAGATAGTAAAGCAATTGGAATGCTAGGCTTGCGTTATACGTATCAGTTTTCTGATCGTTTTAGAGCAGGTTTGGATGCCGGATATTTAAAAATGGATAGAACTTTGGTAGAAAAAGATAAATCTGACAATCCGGCTATTTATAAATCAAATCAGCATGTAATCGTGGTCATGCCAACAGCAGAGTTTTCTTACATTAAAACTTCATTCATTAATTTTTATGGTTCTGCTAGTGCAGGAGGAATCCTGATCGCGACTCCGGATCAACCTAAAGAAAAAATAAAAGGAGGAACAGATATGTCATTTGCATTTCAAGTAAATCCATTAGGATTGAGAATTGGGAAACAATTTGGTGGCTTTGCGGAATTAGGATTTGGCCATAAAGGTATCGCTACCGTCGGAATAAGTTACCAGTTTTAAGTTAGTAAACTTTAAGAATCACCAAGGTTTACTGACATGAACCTTGGTGATTTTTTTGTGAGAACTTTAGAATTCTAATTAGGCTTAGTTTTTAGAATAGGCAAAAAATACAGTGTTATTTTTTGCCTTTGTTATTATAAGTAAACCGTGAATTGCTTTAGTTTCTCTTCCTTTTGAAGGATTAGATAACATGTAATCTTGTTTAAGATTTTGCTCTGGTTTCAATCATAATGATAGTCAAAATTGAAAAGGGGTAATATAGTGTGTAATGTGGCAAGTAAAGTTTGAGTATTTCATTTTTGTAATAAACATCTTTGTTTAAACCAATTATGAGATTACGACTATGTATCCATACCGATTAACCAAATTATTTTCATTTTTTATAGTTCATGCCATTAGTGGAAATTGTAAGCTGTATGCCAATTTTAGTGTATTCTTCTTTCTTTTAAATTTAATATGTGAGTTCCCTCCTTGACTTAAGAGGACAATTAGATCGACTACTTTATAGATCTTCATTTTACGTAAATAGATGTGAAAATATTTTAAATGATTTTATATGCATTAATTTTTCGCCGATATTATATAGTAAGTTGTTGATTTAAAAATATTTACATGTATTATAAATGTTGTTGAGCAGTGTGGGTAAATGAGGAGGATTTGTTCCAATTTGAAGCTATTGGGATTACAGATAATACGATACACAAATGCTAAAAAGAAAGGAGGTAAATGAATAAATCGTGCTAAATGAATTATGATAATTAAATAAACCAATAATTAAAACCAAATTAATTAACTTATAAATTTAAAATTATGAAGAGAGTACTACTCTTGTATTTTTATATTCTATTAGTATTTAAAGTTTTTCCTCAAGAAACTTTGAGTATTAGTGGTACCGTGAAAAGCGATTTAAATGAAACTTTACAAGGAGTTACTGTTTCTGTGATCGGACAAAAGGTAACAGTCATCACAAATGCACAGGGGGCCTTTACAATAAAGGTGACAGACCCCAAACTCGCTAAGTTGAGATTTTCATATGTAGGTTTTACAACTAAAGAAATAGCTGTTGGAGAGACGACAGATTTTAACATTATACTTGAAAAAAGTGATGCAACAGCTATGGATGAAGTGACTGTTGTGGCATTTGGAAAAGCTAAAAAAACTTCAATTACAGGATCTGTTGTTTCAATCCGAGCGCAAGATTTGAAGGGGCCGAGCAGCAATTTGACGACCGCCTTGGCTGGAAAAGTACCAGGTATCATTGCCTTTCAACGGTCTGGGGAACCAGGTCAAGACAATGCTAACTTTTTTATTAGAGGAGTTGGAACATTTGGTGCAGGTAAGCAAGATCCTTTAATCTATATTGATGGTATAGAAAGTACTCCTACAGATCTTGCACGTCTAAATCCAGATAATATTGAAAATTTTTCAGTTCTGAAAGATGCTGCCGCAACTGCCTTATACGGTTCTAGAGGTGCGAATGGGGTATTGTTATTGACGACAAAGAATGGTGAATTAGGAAAAACAAAAATTAACTTTCGATTGGAAAATAGAATTTCTGGGAATACAAAAAGTTACAAGTTAGCTGATAATATTACCTATATGCGTTTAGCAAATGAGGCCGTGTTAACCAGAGATATTTTAGGAGCTCCGCCTTATGATCCTAATAAAATTGAAAATACAGCCGCAGGTAAAGATCCTTTATTGTATCCTAATAATGATTGGATGGACTTGCTTATAAAAGATTATACACACAATTTTGCTGCTAATTTAGACGTGAGAGGTGGAAATGAAAAAGCGACGTATTTTGTTAGTTTCACATATGATGAAAATAATGGTTTGTTAAAAGAAGCTAAGTTAAATAACTTTAAAAGTAATGTTAAAACACAGGCCTACTCACTACTATCCAATATCACAATCAACTTTACAAATACTACAAAAGCAACGATAAGTGTTAGAGGAGTATTTGATTCTAATAATTCACCAAGGGGAGGAGGCGCAAGAATATTTACGCTCGCAAATTCAGCGAATCCGGTAGCTTTTCCAGTTCTTTATGATCAAAGTTTTTTACCGTATGCCCAACACCCATTATTTGGTAGTGCATTAACACCTAATTCGACAAACACTTTATATACAAATCCATTTGCGACTTCAGTGTCAGGTTTCCAGCAGTTTAATAGGTCGCAATTAATTCCGAAAATTGAAATTTTTCAAGATCTAGAAAAGCTCACTGAAGGACTTAGCGCCAGGGTCATGGCTTACACACAACGCGATGCTGATTTTACTTTAGCAAGAGGATATAGTCCATTCTATTATCAACTCAGACAAATTGGTGGAGAGAATATCCTTAGCTTGTTAAATCAAACCACACCGGGACAACCTCAGATTGGGCAGCCGCCTACCGAGTATTTAACTTATGAACCTGGTGCTAAAAATGTCTCAACGATTATTTATGGCGAAGGTGTGCTTGATTATAGAAGAACGTTTAAAGATAAGCATACCATTGGAGGCCGGGTTATCAGTACGATTCGATCATCCCTTAATGGTAATGCAAATTCCTTACAGTTATCACTTCCAAAGCGAAATCTGAACTTAATGGCACAAACTAATTATTCATTTAAGGATAAATATACCGCAGAATTTTCTTTCGGATATAATGGATCTGAAAGGTTTTCAGATCGTAAGCGATTTGGATTCTTTCCTGCAATCAGTGGTGCATGGATCATCAGTAAAGAGAAATTTTTAGCAGATTCAAGAATCATCAATAACTTAAAACTTCGTGCTAGTTATGGTAAAATTGGTAACGATCAAATTGGTGAGGATGCCGATCGTTTCTTCTATTTATCAGAAGTTAGTCTTAATGCAGGAGAGAAGGGATATACATTTGGAGAAAATTATGGATATTTTCGACCGGGTATAAGTACCTCTCGATATGCGAATAGTGAAATTTCTTGGGAAGAGTCTAAGCAAAGTAACATAGGAATAGAAGCAACACTTTTTAAAGACTTTGATTTGACCATTGAGGCATATAAGCAGGAGCGTTCAAGTATCCTCCTGACGAGGACTAATATACCAACGTTAGTGGGTCTTCAAGCTCCTGCAAGAGCAAATATTGGAAAAGCAAGCAGTAAAGGAATAGATGCAAATATTAGTTTTACACGCTATTTTGGAACTGATTTTTGGATGAAACTAATGGGCAATCTCACTTACGCAACTAGTAATTTGATTTTCAATGAGCAGCCGATGTATCCTGATGGTTTAACTCATTTAGATCGTCTTAATAAACCTGTTAATCAAATTTATGGTTTGATTGCAGAGCGATTGTTTACCGATGAAGTTGAAGTTAGAAATTCTCCAACACAAAGTTTTGGTTTATACGGTGCTGGGGACATCAAATATCGTGATATCAATGGTGATGGTAAAATTAGTAATCTTGATATAGTTCCTATCGGGCTTCCGACTGTACCCGAAATCATTTATGGATTTGGCGGGTCTTTTGGAGTTAAGCAATTTGATTTTAGCTTTTTCTTTCAAGGATCAGGCAGATCTTCTTTTATGATCAATGCCAACTCTAATCGAAATGTTGCAGGTGATGTATTGGGAATATCTCCTTTTGTAACGGTAGGTGGTTCACAATCTGGACTATTAGATGTTATTGCTCAAAATCACTGGAGTGAAGATAATCGTGATCCTTATGCATTTTGGCCACGTCTTAGTAGTGAAGTGATACAAAATAATGTTCAAAGTTCTACTTGGTGGTTACGTCGTGGTGAATTTTTAAGACTAAAACAAGTTGAATTGGGATACAATTTCTCGGAACGAATAGCTAAAAGAATCGGTTTATCTAATCTTCGATTATATGGAAGTGCTTTAAACCTATTGACCATGAGCAGTTTTAAGATTTGGGATGTCGAAATGGCTGGCAATGGGCTTGGTTATCCTTTACAGCGTGTGTATAATTTTGGAATAAAAGTCATCTTATAGACGTATTTGATATGAAAAATAATTTAAATATAAAAATGCAGTACAAGCGAGTGTTTGTGTCAGTAATGATTTTAATGTGTATCATGATTATTTCAGGATGCACAAAATATTTAAATGTTGCACCTGATAATTTACCTCGAGTAGAAAATGCTTTTGCACTTAGGAGTGAAGCAGAAAAGTACTTATTTACTTGTTACTCTTATATCCCTGATGAGGGAAGTACTGCATCGAATCCGGCTTTTTTAGGAAGCGATGAGATGGTCGCGCCTTTAGTTAGTCGATCTAATAGTTTAGCGGCAAACCTACCTAGAGGAAATCAAAACGTAGTGGATCCTTATTTTAACAATTGGGATGGAAAGAATGGTGGTGTTCCTCTATTTCAAGCGATACGTGATTGTAATATTTTTATAAAAAATATGCAAGATATGAGTAAGGTGCCCGATATAAACCTAGATGAACGAAATAGATGGATAGCTGAGGGACAATTTTTGAAAGCTTATTATCATTTTATTTTGATGCGTGCTTATGGACCAATTCCCATCATGGAAGTAAGTCCTGAGATTGACCAGCCGATCGAAACGATGAAACTTAGTCGTATGCCTATAGATAGTGTAACAAACTTTATTGTTAATTACATTGATTTGGCTGTGCCTAATCTACCCATAGCAATTGTTAATACCGTAAATGAACTTGGGCGGATAACAAGACCTGCAGCATTGATGTTAAAAGCTAAAGTTTTAATCTTAGCAGCGAGTCCATTGTTTAATGGAAATTCAGATTATACTAGTTTTAAAGACAAAAAGGGTCAGCAGCTGATAAGGGCTGATTATGACGCGAGCAAATGGGAAAAAGCCGTTCAAGCTTGTAAAGAAGCAATTTTAATCAGTGAAACAGCTGGAATAAAATTGCACAAATTTAATTCGGAACTGTTTAAGTTAAGTGATACAACAACTTATCAGATGGGTCTACGAAATGCTGTGAGTCAAAAATGGCAAAATTCAGAATTAATCTGGGGTAATTCTAATTCCAATACAAATTATACACAAGCGGTTACTGTGGGACATTTTGATGGTCGTTATGGTAGTAGTAATGGTGCAATTGCAGATGTGGGAGCAACAATGAAATTAGCAGATCTGTTTTATACTGCTAATGGGATTCCTATTGCCGAGGATAAAACCTTGCAATTTGGAGACAAGGGAGAATTGCGTACAGGAGTTAATAAGGAACGCTTTAATAATCTGTTGAATTATCAATCTTCACGTTGGAACTTTGATCGTGAGAATCGTTTTTATGCAACACTGGCATTCGACGGCAGCATTTGGTACCAGGAAGGAAGCTTGACTCGAACCGATGAAAATACCTTTAATATACAGTCAAGATTAGGAGGTCCGAGCTCTGGAACACCCCTTCCTCCATCGGGTTTTTTTTGTAAAAAATTAATTAACTGGAAGTTTATGTGGAGTGCTGATAATGGTATCAGTTATGAACGTTATCCATGGCCTAATATGCGATTGGCAGATTTGTATTTACTTTATGCTGAGGCACTAAATGAATTGTCTGGACCGAGCGATGAAGTGTATACCTATCTAAACCGAATCAGATCTAGATCAGGTTTGAAGAGTATCGAAGAAAGTTGGAGCAATTATTCTAATAATCCCACTAAGTATCAAAATAAAGAAGGACTGCGACAAATCATTAGACAAGAGCGAGGAATCGAACTAGCATTGGAAGGTAGTCGATTTTGGGATGTTAGAAGATGGAAAACAGCTTCTTTAGAAACAAATGGGAATGTGCAAGGATGGGATATATCACAAAGTTCACCTTCTTTATACTACCGTATTTTGACCTTTTATAGCCAGCGTTTTGTCGCTCCTCGTGATTATTTATGGCCGATTGCTGAAGACAACTTATTAGTTAACGAAAATCTAGTGCAAAATCCAGGTTGGTAATTCTATAATAATATGAAAAAGATTAAAAATATATTTTTCACCAGCATCATCAATTTAGGATTGATGATGCTGAATGGCTGCCAGAGCGATATGTTAAATGCTCCTATAGAAAATAATACTGCAAAACCAGATGTGGTGACCAATATAAAAGTAGAAAATAAAAGTGGGGCTGCTTTGTTGACTTACACCTTACCCTCTTCGGAAGATTTACTCTATATTAAAGCAGAATATGAAATTCGTCCTGGAGTAAAGAGAGAAGCAATCAGTACTTTTTATACGAATCAATTATTGGTTGATGGTTTTCATTCTACTAATGAACATATGATCACTTTATATGCTGTTAGTCGTAGTGAGATTAAGTCTGATCCGGTAAAAGTGACCATTAAACCATTAAAATCACCTATTCAACGTGTTTTTGAAAGTTTAGCTATTATACCAGGCTTTGGAGGACCGAATATAAAATTTGAAAATAAAGATCGAGCACCTGTTGTTATTATTCCAATTATTAAGGAAAGTCAAGGACAAATAAAAAGTTTAGAAAAAATCTATACTCAAACTTCATCGGGTAATATAACATTACGTGGACAAGAAGCTATCGAAACCAATTTTGGATTTACAGTTTCGGATAAATTTGGAAACTTTACTGATACGGTTTATAAAAATATAACACCTTATAGCGAGGCCAAGTTGGATAGAACTAAATTTGCTGAGTTTCCGTTACCTGGAGATGCGGCCCTAGCATATGGGACATTTGTGAGGTATTTGTGGGATGGTAATTACACTGGGGCTCGGTGGCCTTGTATATTTACTACAGAAGCTGCAAGTACACCGCAAACTATTACAATTGATTTGGGCGTTACTAAAGCCTTAAGTAGATTGATATACTTCCCTAGAACTGAAGATGGAACTAATTTTTACAGAAGAGCTTGTATGAAAACATTTGAAGTTTGGGGAACAAATAATCCCTCATCCAATGGGAGTTTTGACAATTGGACGTTATTGGCCTCAAATACCATTGTTAAACCTTCTGGACTTCCTTCAGGTCAGGAAACTGCTGAAGATAAGGCGTATGCAGAGCAGGGCTGGAGTACGGAGTTTGAACCTGGATTACCTCCATTTAGATATATTCGAATAAAAAATCTTAAAAATTGGGAAAATACTTTCTCGATTATGGGTACACAAATTGAAGTTTACGGAAGCAAATAACATAAATCAATGAAAAGAAATATTATATTGAGTATTATGGCAATTGCCTGGTTTACCTCTTGTAGAAAAATGGATGATTATAAATCATTCCAAGGAGGTAAGGAAATTTATTATCCTGGAATATTAGATTCTGCACGTGTGTTTTCGGGTAATAAAAGAGTGTTATTATGGGGGCTCTTTACATCAGATCCAAAGATTGTTAAGTATAAGGTTTTTTGGAATGGAAAAGAAAGTTCAATAGAAAAGGACATCGTTCGATCTACAGGTATTGACACTGTAGAGTTGTTTTTGAATAATTTGAATGAAGGAGGTATAAGTTTTGAAGTAAGAACGTTTGATGCAAAAGGTAATAGTTCTGTACCTGTTAATGTGAGCGGTATTGTTTATGGAAATAATTATGCAGATGGTTTGATTAATAGAGGATATAATAGGGGGACGACAGTTTATGATGACAATACTGGAGTGTTGACAATTGATTGGGTTAGTGTTGATCCGACTGCTATTTTTACTCTAGTGGAATACATCGGTACTAATGGAGAAAATAGAATGTTGAAAGTAACAGATGTTGAAGCTACAAAAACCTTTATTACAGATTATAGAAAAGGGACTAACATTGCTATTAACACCGCATACTTGCCCAATATTACTGCTATTGATACTTTCTATGTCGCAAAAAAAGAAATATTTAAGAGGTAACTATCGTTGCAAATTTACTGTATCGATTATTTTGTATGATAAGTAAAATTATGAGAATTTGATTACTTAAAATTTCTTTTAGAAATTATGAAGAAAGGTTTAAAACAGTCTTGTCATGATAGTGACAAGACTGTTTTAATAATAAATATTACTTTTTAATATATGGTTGCTTTTGAAATTATTTTCTAGGGGTAGTAGAGTTTACGTAATGATCAATATTGTTTTAGAATCAGCTCTTACATTGATATATCTTGCAGTTATAAGTTTGTTAAATTATAATCTTCTTAAAAATGCAAATTGTGAAAAATTGTTCAGTATTTATTTTAATGATATTTTTTGCTTCTTAATAGGTGTAGGAATATATTTAAACGATGTAAATAATATGTTCTACTGCTGTTCCCAATATACCCACTCGACCATTGATGCCTCCTTTGTTTATTAGATTTTTTTTCTGTAAATGCCATTATTTATTGTCGTGTCTCATGGGGAAATGTATTTATAAGCAAATTCATATGTTGAAGATGCTTCCGAAGGTAAATTTAATGAGCTCTGTACTCTAAACTCATTGGGTATGTTATGCGTGGCTTGGTAATCTGACGATAAAACTGTGCTTTATAGGTCTACGACGCTAATAAATAATTTGAGGTGTCTAGATTCAATATTAAGGAATTATGTGATTGAAAAGACTAGTAGTTTTTTTATTTAACTAAAAATGTTACGTGTAAAATGATTAAAGAAACTTGAACATATTTTCAGATTATAGGAACAATATTAACGATAGACCATTGATGAGAAAATAATGAAATTTTTTAGAGTTAATATTTGTTGTGTTATCTGATAACTTTTGTTATTTGAATTTTCTGTTAGCCTGTATGTCTCCTGTATTTAAAAAAAAAGTGTTTTCCCATATGTTTGGGGTAGAAAAGTTTAATTACAAGGTAGAATTGGTTTAGTTGTTTACTGAAAGGAAATTTATATTTGAATTATAAGTTTGTTGTTAACCAAGTAGACAGTCTGTAGATCCAACAACTATAGATATAAATATGAGATCAATTTTTTTATGTCATTTGAAATAGATAAAAAAGGAAGGTGGATAAATTCTACTCTTGAAGGTCATTGTTTTGACAGAAAATTAGCATTGGCATTGGCTCGATTTTTTAAAAAGCATGGCCAGAAAAAAATCGTTGATCTAGGTTGCGGCCCTGGTTGGTATGTACGCATATTACGTGAAAAGAACTTAGTCGCGAAAGGATACGATGGCAACCCATATACTCCAGATATTACATTACAGATTCTAGCTGACGGAACACATTGTGAAGTATTAGATCTAAGTAAAAAGATAATTTTTGAGGAAAAATTTGATAGTGTTTTAAGCTTAGAGGTCGGAGAGCATATACCTGAAAAATATGAATATATTTATTTGGATAATATTGCTAAAAATGCAACAAACTATGTTGTATTAAGCTGGGCTATTATCGGCCAATCGGGTAGCGGCCACGTAAATTGTAGAAATAATGAATATATCATAGCACAAATGCAAAAAAGAGGATTCGTTTTTGATAAAAATTCCAGCAGTTATTTTAGAGATCGGGCTTCTTTGCCCTGGTTTAAAAACACTATCATGGTTTTTATTAAAACCTAGATCATCTATATAATCTGAATAATAATCAACTAAATAGTAGGTTTTATAATATGAAATTTAGATTTTTTAGAATCTAAATTTATCTAAACCACTGTCCAATTTTATATTTTAACTGCTTCTAAAAATACTTACTATTATTTTTTAGAGACAATAATTCTTCTTAAAACTCTAGTTAAGATAATAAACCGATATAACTTAAATATGATTTTTTTTAGTTCAATAAGACAATTGTCAGAAAGCAACTTATTGCATGCCTGTAATTATGTACTTAACATCTTTTCTGTAAAAAACAGTAAATATCAATTAAATAAATTGATTGAGTCTCATTTGGAATCTAATTCTCTATTAGCTGTAAAAGAAATTTTACAAGAATATGGAATTGAAAGCGTAGCTATTCGAAAGGGAGATTATTCCTACTCCGATTTTGAAACCCCATTTATAGTTTCTATACAACAAGAAGGTTGGTCAAATGCTAATTTTGCAGTAGTGACGGAGACTGATGATCAATATTTATATTATCTTGAGCCAATAAAAAATACCACTAAGAAAATCTCTTTCACTGAATTTGGAAATATTGATAAAGGAATTATTTTATTGCTCGATGATGCTACGAAAAAAGATGAAAAGGATTACGCAGTTAACAGAAAAGATGAACGAATACAATCTGTTATAAAAAATATACCCATTTATCTAATTCTGTTTACAATTCTAATTAGTAGTATAAATATACTATCAAAAGATACATCAATAACCTCTTGGATAGGTTTAAGTTTTTTGTTAAGTAGTTTTATTGGTTTAACAATTTCGACGATTCTTTTATGGCATGAGGTTGATGCACACAATCCTTTTATCAAAGAGGTCTGTGGTGGGAGTGGAAAGAAAATGAATTGTGACGCTGTTTTATCTTCAGCTAAGGCATCATTTTTAGGAGTAAGTTGGTCCACATGGGGATTTGCATTTATGGCAACACTATTTTTTACTCAAATTATTTATGCAGGTCAATTAAACCAATTGCTAGTAAGTTCCTATATTTCTATTATAGTTTCACCTTATATCTTCTTTTCCATTTATTATCAAGGACTTGTTGTTAAACAATGGTGTCCTTTATGTTTGGTGACTCAAATAATACTTGCAATTAATGCAATATTAGGTTTCGTTTTTATTAATATGGATTATATTAATATATACCAAATCGATTATTACAGTATTGTAACTACTATATTTTTAGGAATATTATTTTTGGTTACTTCATATTTTGCTGTACCGATGCTCAAAAGTGCTAATGATAGTAGAGGTTATGCAAAGAAATGGAAAAAACTACGCTATAATCCCATTGTTTTTCAAGCGATGCTTGACAATAGTGAGGCAATAACAATATCTACAGAAAATTTGGGTATTTTGGTAGGGAATCTGAAAGCTAAGCATGAGATTATTAAAGTTTGCAATCCCTATTGTGGTCCGTGTTCAAAAGCTCATCCCGAGTTAGAGGAAATTATTAAAAAAAATTCTGATGTCAAAATTCGTATCATATTTACAGCGTCGGGTAAAGAAGATGATAAAGCCACAGCTCCTGTTGCACATTTATTGGCTATCCAACAACAATTAGGTTGTCAAGCAGTACATAATGCTTTAGACGACTGGTATTTAGATCCCAGGAAAGATTATAGCATGTTTGCTGATAAATATCCAGTGGATGAAGGGTTAAAAAAGCAAGATGAGAAAATATCCGCAATGCGTGATTGGTGTGACAAAATGAAAGTAAGGGCTACTCCAACATTATATATAAACGGAAAAGAATTACCTGATCATTATAGTATTATGGATTTAAAGAATTTTTTCTAGATTAAGAATGCCCGAGCCGGTTGCAAACGATCTCGGGCAAACAGAAGGCTCTCTGTAAAAGTCCCTCCTAAGCTATTCGGGTGTGAGTGAATAGTCAAAAATTAAAAAATAAAAATAATGAAAAAAATTTCATTAAAAAATTTAGGTAAAACCGAAATCTTATCTCGTGAAGAGTTAAAGCAAATTCTTGGTGGAAATGGTGGAAGCGGAACTACTGGTAGTGGTGATGTTAAATGTTTGACATCATGTGGAGGAGTGGTAAATGGAGTTCCTAAAAATGGTACTTGTGATAAGAAAACAATCACCAACACTAATGGAACATTAACATGGTGTGAGTGCAGTATACCTAGTACGGCAAAGTGCACTGATAATGGTGTTCTTGCGTAGCATTGAGATAGATTCTATAACATACAAAATTTAACTCTATCTTTTATTTAAGGAGATAGAGTTAAATAAATTCTAGTCAGTTTATAAGTTAGAAATATGAGGAAAATAATATTAGTATTAATTTTACTTTCAGCATACTGTATTAGCATTGCTCAAAGTAAAATGGATGTCACTTTTATATTAGGTGAAAATGTAAACCCTCCGGATATAGATATAAGTTTAAATGATGGTATTAATAGTCAATTTCTGAACGATAGTTTGGGTAAAAGTACATTTCATATGACTAACTTATATTATGGATATTATGGCCATATTTCGATCTGGTACAAGAAAAGTGGCCGAGTTTATGAATATTTTATAAATGATAAACCTGGAAAATTTATCTTAAATGTTGACTCTGTAGATCAAGGAAAATCGCTAAACGTGATACATAGTGGAGGCATAATTAATTCTGTAGATAGCATTGAAAATCCGATACGTTATGAATATGATAATTTTTTGAAAAATGATTCTAATCACATTGCTATCGTTGAAATTTATAAAAATTATATTAATGAGATAAATAAAAATGATTCGATTAGAAATAAGTTGACTACACATACCAAATTATTTAACAAAAAACTACTCTCTTTTATAGAAGAACGCAACGAGGATTATTATTCTTTTTATCTGTTTAAAAATTATTCAAAAATGCAGTTAGAAGAGCTGTTAAATGATGAAGATTATATGTCTTCCTTACGTCATCAATTAAACGCATTTCCTAAAAAATATACGGATACCAAGGAGGGAAAAATATTACAGCAGGAACTTCAAAATAAAATTACTCCTTTAGAAAAATGGAATCTTATTAATTTTAATTTCATTGATGTAAAAGGAATTAAATATACGATCGAGAATTTGAAAAGTGACTATATCCTTTTGGATTTTTGGGCTACTTGGTGTGCTCCATGTATAACACAAATCCCTGATATTAAAAATTTGAATAAACAATATTCATTAGAGAAACTACAAATAATTAGTATAAGTGCAGACCTTGATTCAGCTAATTTTAGTAAGGTGATTGAGGAAAATGAAATGAATTGGGTACATATATTTGACAAAAATAAAGATGTGGCTAGAAAATTTAGCATTAAAGCATATCCTACATTAATCTTAATCGATAAAACTGGCAGGCTAATTTTTCGATCTGAGGGAATTATGGATAAAAAAAGAATTATTGATATAATTGAAGGTAGGGAGTAATTAATTGGTTGATAGAATATTTATAAACATTTTATGTTTTATTTTTTACTTGACTTAAGTAAAAAAGTATTTGTATTTCCAAGTAATTCTTTTTCATAATCTCCCATTAATCAGACTTGAGAATTTATTGAACTACTAATTTAATATGCTAAAGCGATTTCCATACTATAGGCAAAGGGATGAGATGGATTGTGGTGTGACCTGCTTACGTATTTTAGTTAAATATTATGGTCAAATTGCATCTATTTATAAAATTCGAAAACTTTGTAAGACTACCAAAAATGGAATCAATCTGCTCGGAATTAGCGACGCTGCCGAAAAATTGGGAGTTAGAACCTATGGTGTCCGCCTATCGCTAGACCAATTACAGGAAGCGAAGTTGCCTTGTATATTGCACTGGAATCAAAATCATTTTACTGTACTCGATAAAATAAAAAAGGGTAAATACTTTATTTCTGATGCTGCAATGGGTTTGATTTCGTATGATGAGAAAGAGTTTGCAAAAAACTGGTTCTCGACTAAGAAGTTATATTCAGGTCAGTCACATATATTGAGCCCTACTCCGCACTTCTATCAAATCGATGAAGACGAACCTGAATCAACTTTAAAATGGTCTAAAATTTTTATTTATTTTTATAAATATAAGAGATTATTTATTTAGATTTTTTTGGGAATGCTGTTGGGAACAGTTTTATCGCTGATAGCTCCTTTTCTTGGGCAATCTGTTGTTGATATTGGTATTAATACCAAAAATATCAGTTTCATCAACTTGATTTTAATTGACAATTGATGTTATTCATTGGAAACACGGCCGTCTCTTTTATACGTTCCTGGATTATGCTATATATTAGTACACGCGTAAATATATCCATTTTGACAGACTTGCTCATCAAGATAATGAAGCTTCCTATGCAAAAGTTATCCGTATCAAGAATATGGTTACCTTAAGGGTAAAGTCGTTTTCATTAGCGATATCCTAATCAGGGATTCTGTATTTTTTTCTAGATTGGATATTTATAGAAGCATACAAGACTCGTTAATAAAATTAAAACCAGGCCTGTTGGCTGAAGCTGAAATTATAACAGAGGATCAATCAATCTTTAAAAGGATATGACTGAACCTGACTAAAAATTTAAAAATATAAACACTATGTATATAATGATTTGAAAAATCAATTACTATAAATTATGAAAATACCAACTTATATCATAAACTTAAAACATCGTACCGATCGCTATAAAAATATTGTTCAAGAATTTGAAGATAGAAATGAATTTAATTTAACAGTTTTCACTGCAGTAGAAAATAAAATCGGATCTATTGGATTATGGCAATCTCTACTTCAGATAATTAACATTGCGAAATCGAATAAATTGGGGTACGTATTGATTTGTGAAGATGACCATTTATTCACAAATGAATACAATGTTGAGAAATTAAATGAACAAATAAAATATGTTTCAAAAATCAGAGGTGAAATACTTTTGGGAGGAGTAAGTTGGTTTGATTATAGCGTCAAGGTAAATGATAGATTGTATTGGATCAATGAATTTACAGGAACTCAGTTTCTAATTGTTTTTGCTAATTTTTATGACAAGATACTTGACTATAAATTTTATGAGGGCATCGAAACAATTGATTCTATGATTTCAAAATTATCAGATAAAATTTTTGTCTCCTTTCCAATAGTTTCAATTCAACGGGACACAGGATATTCAGATGTTACTCAAAAAAATGATTCTAAAGGAGTGGTTCAGGCACTATTTAATAAAGTGAAACTAAGAATGAAAGCTATAGATAAAATGGAAAAGCATATATTATCTACGAAGTATTCATACTACGGAAGTAATTATAATGACATACAAATTCCTGCGTATGTTATTAATATTGATGAACGATATGACCGATTGGAACATATAAAGAGCCAATTCGCAAATAAAAACGAATTTGAACTTGAATTTTTAATTGTACAAAAGGAAGAGAAGAGAACTATGGGTTTATGGAATAATATCAAAAAGATCATATCGATGGCAATAGAAAGAGATGAAGATATTATCATAATTTGTGAAGATGACCATGTATTCTCTGGAAATTACAATAAAGAGATATTGTTTGATTCGATATTTCAAGGTGCAGAATTAGGTGCGGATATAATTCTAGGCGGAATTTCAAACACTACACAAGCTATTGTTGTAAGTCCTGAACTGTGTTGGATTGAATCTTTTCAATGTACACAGTTTACAATTTTATTCAAGAATATTTTTGAACAAATTTTATCGGAACCTTTTGATGAAACAGATGCCGCAGATTTAATTCTTTCCATGATGAGTGCTAATAAGTATGTTATTCACCCATTTATATCCAGACAAAAGGATTTTGGATATTCAGATATTCCAATAGAAGGTTTTCGTACAGATCAATATGATGGTATGTTTGAGAATTGTGAAGCAAAAATAAGTAGAGTTAGAGATGTTAAAAAATTACTAAACTAATTCCCGTAAAAATAATAATTGATAATATTTGATTTCAAGTAGTTTAGATATGTCTGTGTTTTTTTTAGAAATTAGATGTAGGTTATAAGAAAGTGTGGTACTATGGTTGTATTGGTGATATATTCAAAAAGATTCCTAATGGATGGGATATCTAAATATACAAATTTGACTGAATACATAGGTGTGCTAAATTTCACTCAAAGTAGTTTTGAAGCGGTAATTGCATAATGCTTTCAATTATATTTTTTGATCATATAATTGAAAGTGTTTTTATTTACATTGGTAAAATCTTTTAATGATGTTTATTTTGATGCTTTACAATTCACTTGATTTAGATGGGTAAAAAAGTTTACTTAATGATTAGTATTGTTTTAGAATCAGATATTTGATTGACATATCTTGCGGTTATAAGTTTTTTTAAATATAATCTTCTTAAAAATGCAAATTGTGAAAAATTGGTCAGTATTCATTTTAATGATATTTTTTGCTTCTCATGTGGTTGCTCAAACCTTTATGGCAGGTGGACGACAGCATTTACCACCTAAATCTACTCGGGTAGAAGGTATTGATAGCGCTGTAAAAAGTCTGGATGGTGAATGGGAAATTAATCTTACCCCATCTGCTACGTCTATTTTTGATAAAACTATTTCGGCTAATTGGCAAAAAATAATGGTGCCAGGCGAGGCCATGATGCAGGGGTTTAAAATAAAGCATGACACCGCCTTCGTATACCGTAAAAAAATAAACATCACCGAAAATACTAAAGGTAAACGTCATGCTGTGCGTTTCAACGGTGTATTTAACCATGCAAAGGTTTATTTTAATGGTAACCTTGTACGTGAGCATTTTGGTGGGTTTACCGCGTGGGATGCGGATATAACGAAGTTTATCAAACCTGGTCAGGACAACTGGTTGCATGTGGAAGTTACGGATCGTGCGGATGATATTTCTTATGCCTCTGGTTATGCACATCATACTATAGGCGGGATCACACGAAAAGTTGATTACGTTATCTTACCCGAAAGTCCTGTTCAATATTTATACGCTAAATCATGGCTTACTAATAATTATACGGATGGAACATTAAGTATACAGATGGAGTTACCTCAAAGTAAAAACTTAACTGCACACTATGATTTAATAGATCCTTCTGGAAAAAAAGTATGGTCAAAACCGAGATCTTTAAAAGCTATCGGTGATATCTGGAAAGACAGTATTGCTGTTCCAAAAGTAAGTTCTTGGACAGCGGAGTCACCTTTTTTATATAAGATGATCTTAAGTGTCATAAAAAATGGTAAGACTCAACAAACGATTGAACAGCTGGTTGGGTTTCGGAGTATCGAAATTAATAAAGACAATGAAATGTTGGTGAACGGCAAAACTGTAAAGCTACGGGGGGCTTGTCGACACGATATGCATCCTACACTTGGGCGTAGTACCAATCGGGCACAGGATAGTATTGATGCTGTACTGACCAAAGAATCGAATATGAATTTTATCCGTACTTCACATTATCCTCCAACTGAAGACTTTCTTGAGTTCTGTGATCGATATGGTATCTATGTACAGGAAGAAACTGCAGTTTGTTTTGTGTTGGATTGGCGAGTGGTACCTTACAATAAATTTGAGACACAAAGTGATTCAGCTTATACGGATCGTTACCTTGGTCAGTTGAGTGAAATGATAGATCGGGACAGAAACCATGCTTCTATTGTGATGTGGTCTATCGGGAATGAAAGTAATTGGGGTACTAATTTTCAAAAATCGTATGAGTTTGTAAAATCTGTGGATAAGAGCAGACCCGTTTCTTGGTCTTTTCCAGCAACAGCTTTGGATCAAGGGAAAAGAAATTTTGACATTCTGGTATCGCACTATCCGGCATATAATGGTAAATATAGTGATCTAGGCAAGTACGAGAAAAATATGAAAGGGGAAATGCCGATTATTGGCGATGAGTGGGTACATGTGAACTGTTATAATACCGATTTGAGCACTTATGATCCTAATGTAAGGGATTTTTGGGGAGTAAGTATGGACTCTACTTGGACCTATCGTTTTGATGTGAAAGGCTATCTTGGCGGTGCTATCTGGGGAATGATTGATGAAACTTTTACAATGAAAGATGGTATGACGGGTTACGGTCCTTGGGGAATTGTTGATGTGTGGAGAAGGAAGAAAACCGAATTCTGGAATACTAAAAAAGCATATTCACCGATTAGAGTGCTGGTCGGTGATGTTAAAAAAGCAACAGGTAGTATCATATTGCCACTTCATAATCGCTATGATCATACTAATTTGAAAAGTATTAAAGCAACAGCTTTCATTAATGGTAAAGAAGTTGCTATTGCTATGCCAGACGTGGCGCCCCATGCTAAAGGTGAAATGATTGTTCCGATCTCGACTTCTTCTTCATCTGTAAAGATTCAGTTTAAAGACAAAACAGGTGCATTGATTGATGAAGAGTTGATCAGTATGGAGGGTGAACATAAAGCCCCTGCAATTGTATCAACAGGTGTCTGGACAGTGGCTGATGAAAGTAGTCAGTTCACACTAAAATCTGGCGATTTTACTTTTAAAATCAATAAGAAAACAGGAGCTATTGATCAGGGATCCGTAAAGGATGTAGCTGTAATTACAGGTAATCCGCTTCTAGTGGTGAATAGACCTAAAGATGCTGGTGTACTCAAAAATACAGATGCCATATTATCGGGTGATTATCGTGTTGCTAACTTTAGTTTTGATCAATTGAATAAAGAGGTATTTGTAATCCGTAGCAAAGGTGAAGTGGATAAGTATCCGGTTGAGATGGTTACCTCTTTATATCCTAACGGGCAAATTAAAATATCATACAGCGCGGACAGTATTCCTGCCTATACCTGGGATATAGGGGTAGGTGTGCCTGTAGATTCTGATCTGGATAAAATAAGCTGGGATCGCAAGGGTTATTGGACAACTTATCCTGAGGAACATATGTCAGCTTTAAAGGGCACGGCTAAAAAAGTGTATAACAGCACTGAATCTTTTGGTATCAAACCAAATTTTGAAGTATCTCATTCGATGTCGGACTATTTTCTTACTAAAAAAGATCCTGCGGTATTGTACAAAGCCGAAATGTCAGCATCGGGAATTTATCGAGCTAAGAAAGAAAATATTTATAGTTATACCGTGTTAGGAGATAGGGGTGCCTTAAATGTAATTAGCGATGGTAAGCAATCCGCAAAAATGAATGTTAATAAAGATGGTGGTCAGCAATTGCTCGTGAGTGATAAATGGGATTATTGGACAATTAGCTGGGGTAATTATCAAGGTACTCGCAATAAAACCAAGAAATATTCAGGAACAGTGTTTTTAAAGTTGAAGTAAAAATTTAAAATATAAGGTGTCTTTTTAGATACCTTATATTTATTGGATTTAAATAATCAGAGGTTGGCCAGAAAAATCATGTTAATTACTGACTTGTTTTATGGTCTTTTGCCAGTACTAATATAAATCTTCAGCTCCTTTAAATGAGTAGAGAATGCGGTTTTATGATAATGAAGAAAGCACAGCTGCAATTGTAACTGTGCTTTCTTCATATTTAAGGAATTAGAAGGTGAGATATAGATATCTAATTACTCCAAGGTTTTAATACCCTGGATTCTGTTGATCTTTCATGTTTGGAGCATTGTCTATATCTTTTTGAGGGAAAGGCATCAAATAGTCTTTCTCTTTTCTGAATATTCTCTTTTCAATTGATCCTTTGGTTTGTCCACCATTTAATACGATTGATTTATTTAGTATCTCCTCGGCAATTTTCCATCTTCGAATATCTGAATAGTAAAGACCTTCACCAGCAAATTCAATTCTTCTTTCATGTCTGATTCGTTCACGCATCTGTTCTTTAGAGAGACCAGATGGAATAGCAGGCATATTGACCGTAGGCCTAGCTCGTACTTGATTGATCGCTGTGTATACATCATTGGTTGGACCCGAAATTTCATTGAGTGCTTCTGCATACATCAGTAGAACATCTGCGTACCTAATGACAATTCCATTAATTTGTGAAAGACCGGTTCCACCTATTGCATTGCTAAGGTTTGTATTATTATCGTATACAGTGTATTTTTTATAACTATAACCTGTATATACTCCAGGCCAACCATCAGCTGTTACAGGATAAGGAACGGAGTTGTAAAGTACTCCTTTTCTGAAAATCGTCTGATCAAGTCTTGGATCTCTATTATTGTTAGGATCTTTGGGATCAGCAATTGGATTGGTAGTTGTGTATTTACTCCCATCTTTCATTTCGTATTCATCTATCAGATCTTGTGTAGGTTCTATTGAACTCCATCCTGGCGAATTTGTTGGAGCATATATACCTAAATAAATGTCCCAGCTCGTTGGAAATCTTGGTTGCAAAAATTGGATGTCAAAGATTACTTCGCTGTTATTCTCATTTGCTTCTAAAAATAGGCTACGATAATTCGGAAATAAAGTGTAACCCATTTTCATAACTTGAGATGCTGATTGAGCCGATTTTTCCCACTTTTCTTGGTAAAGGTAAATACGAGTCAGAAGACCATATGCGGAACCTTTTGTGACACGACCTTTTTCACTAGCTTCATTTGGAAGCATCTCTGTTGCTGCCGTTAAATCTTTTTCAATCTGTGCATACACTTCTTCTTTTGTGCTTTTTTTTGCATTCATCTGCTCAAGATTAGGGTTGTCCAAAATCATAACAACTCCCCCCCAATAATTAACAAGAATGGAGTAATAATAAGCTCTTAAAAAATATGCTTCTCCTTTCATCGTAGCTTTTCGACCTTCGTCCATTTGAACTTTATCGATATTTGCTAGAAAGTTGTTTGTTGCCGAGATACCTCCGTAAGCACCATTATACATATTTCCCATCCCTCCTAGATCATTGGGTGTCTGTGCACTCAGAGAGATATTTTTCCATCCTTCCCATGGATAATTGCTATATGCGTTAGGAGTTAGTACATCTAGATAGGGCAATACTTCTGTCGTGACATCCCAAAGTGCAGAATAACAACCAATGTTTGCAGCTTTAGCATCTTCTTCTGTTTTCCAAAAGACTTCTGGTGAAATGGAATCCTGCGGGAGTTTGTTTAGGAAATCTTTTTGGCACGAGGTTGTTAGAATAGCTAAAGCAGCTATACTCATTGAGATATATTTTTTAGTGTTCATGATAAGCTTTTTTTAGATTAAAATTTTAGATTTATACCTCCTGTAATCATCCTAACATTTGGATATTGTGCAGGAGACATATTTGCTAAGTCTCGTTCGGGATCAAGCCCTTCAAACTTGGTGAACGTGAAAACATTCTGTGCATCAATATACACTCTAATCCCGCCCATTTTGAGTTTAGAAAGTAGACTGCTAGGCAACGAATAACCTAATTGTATATTCTTAACTCTTAAAAACGAGGCGTCTTGAAGCCAAAAGCTGTTATCTGCATAATTTTGACTGTTGGATGCACTATATTGTACTAATCTTGGTAGTTTTGCATTGGGATTTTCTGGTGTCCATGTATTGCCAGCTTCCCATCTTTTTGATACTCCTGCACCATTTAGGAAAGGAAAATATAATTCACTACCAACATATGATTCAACATCTGCAACACCTTGTAAATTAATACGCAGATCTACTCCTTTATAACTCACGTTAATATTAGCCCCATACGTCCAGGTTGGTATTGGTTTGCCGACAACTTGTCGGTCATGAGCATCGATGATACCATCAGGTTTTCCCTCAGGACCACTGAAATCTTCAAATTTAATATCACCAGGTTTAGTAGGGACAGCATTTTGCTTCGGGCTGGAATCTACTTCTTCCTGCGATTGGAATATACCTAAAGACTTCCACATATAGAATGCATTAATAGCTTCTCCTTGTAATAATGCGTTTCGTCCGATTTGTGGATCAGGTATGTAGTCTATCTTATTTTTTACATGGGTCAGATTAAAGCCAGCATTAATATCCACTTCTCCAATTTTATGAGTATAGTTAGAAGATAATTCCCATCCCTTGTTGCTTACAGTTGCTAAATTTCTGAAAGGGGCATTTCGTATTCCTATGAAATTTGGAAGTTGGATCTGACGTAAAATACCCTCGCGTTTATCCTCAAAGTAGTCAAATGTCACATTCAATTTTCTTTTTAATAAAGTGGCATCAAATCCAATATTTGTTTTTGTACCAACCTCCCATTTAATATTTTCATCAACGATGGACATCTGTGCAATTCCTGTTGCGATATTGTCACTTAAGGGATAAAATCTAGCAAAAGCAAGTGTTGGAATATACGCATACAAATCTCGTTGGTCATTGAACCCCATACGATCATTACCAGATTTACCCCATGAGGCGCGAATCTTTAATTCGTCAATCAATGTCTGATTTTTCATGAAATCTTCTTGTGTAATTCTCCATCCGGCCGATATAGATGGAAAGAATCCCCATCTGTTTTCTGGAGAGAATCGTGAAGAACCATCGTATCGTGCAATACCTTCAAGTAAGTATTTCTCTTTATATGCATAATTAAAGCGCCCTATATAGGAGCGAAGTGCCCAACCATATGTCGTTCCATTTGTTAGTGGTGTAGTAAGCCCGGCATTTATTTCAGTTAATGTATTGTTGACGAATCCCATTATCGATCCCGATAAAGTCCGGTATTCTTCTTCCTCTTGACTGTATATTCCCGCTATCGTAAAATCATGATTTTCTGCAATGATTTTGTTGTAAGTCAAACTACTAAAAAGTGTTTTATATAGAGTCTTATCCCAATTATTGCTCGCATTAGGGCCTGAGGCATTCATTGTTGAAGTGACAGTTAATGTTTTTGGGTTATAGACAAGAGTTTTGGGAACAAAAGTCTGATTATCATTTGTTGAATAATTAACACCTCCTGTAACATTAAATTTTAATCCATCAAGTATTTTATAATTTAAAAATACATTGGTATTAAAGTTTCCATATGCACTGTGGTTCTTTCCTTCATTAACCATAGCGAGTGGATTTCGGAATTGAGCATTGACTGAATTAACCCATGTAGAAGCATATTCACCATTTGAGGTGTAGGTTCCATAGTAAGGAAGTGTACGATAGAGTTCCGTAAATAAATTACCTGAACCATTAAAAGATTCTTTTCTGTTTTGGTAACGAATACCAGATCGTAAACCTACATCTAATTTATCATTGACTTTAGTATCTACGTTGGCTCTCAGATTATAGAGTTTTGCATTTCCATTTTGAACAATTCCATCCTGATTGGTATAACCCAGTGATAAGTTAAATTGGGTATTCCCTTCCCCGCCAGATATACCTAATTGATTGGTCTGAATGCTAGCGTTACGCATGATCAGATCTAACCAATCCGTGTTGGGATAAATATTGGGGTCTTTACCATTTTGGTATTCGTTAATCGTTTCTTTACTAAAAAATGTTGGACTTCCTTGATTTATAAGTGCCTGATTATATAAGTTCATATAATCTACAGAATTTGTAATCATCTCAGGAAGTTTAGTTGCAGTCTGTTTTCCAAAAGATGTAGTGAAATCGATTTTAACTCTGCCTTTAGCACCTTTCTTCGTTTGTACAAGTATAACTCCATTAGCAGCTCGAGAACCATAAATAGCAGCAGAAGCATCCTTAAGAACTGAAATAGACTCAATATCATTTGCATTTACTGCTCCCAGTGATCCCACTATTCCATCAATAATAACTAATGCATCACTTGTTCCTATAGTACCGATTCCTCTCACTCGTATGTTAGCTCCATCACGACCGGGCTGTCCAGACTGTTGGTTTACCCATACACCTGGTACCTGTCCAGAAAGTGCTTGGGTTGCATTTGTAATGGGTCTGTTGGATATTGCATCAGATTTCATTACACTGACGGCACCAGTTAATGTAGCTTTCTTTTGTGTACCGAATCCAACTACTACAGTTTCCTCCAGCATATTAACCTCCGTGTCGAGTGTAATAGTAAGGTTAGCAGGGTTTGTACCGATAGGAACTTCTTTTGAAATATAACCGACATATGTGATAACCAATGTTTGATTGGTTGTAGCATTCAGGTTGAAATTACCTTCTGAATCGGTTTTAGTTCCAATTGACGTTCCTTTTACTTTTATGGTTACTCCAACTAAAGGTTTGCCTGATTCATCAGTAACTTTTCCTTTTATTTGTTGGTTTTGAGAGGTTTGCTGTGCATTTATTAGCGCATAATGTAATGAGCTTGCTTTTGCTATCGGGACAGTCCCAAACAAAAGCACAAATGCAGTCATGCTTCCCGTAATGTTAACGTTTAGCTTTCTTTTCATAGGTTTAATTTTAGTTTATTGTTTTGAGGATATTGTTTACAATCGTTTGTTTAAATAGGCAATGATATTATATGAAAATTACCTACGTAATATCATCCACATTTCTGTTTAGTATCAAAATTTATTGATCGTGATAGTCGTGATTTATATTGAACTGTAAAACTAGTATGAGAAAAAAAGAATAACCAAAACTTTTCTGACATGTATTAAAACTATTTTAACTTAATGATGGGATATGTTAAAACTTGTCAATCGCATAAGGGTAATATAGTGTCATTATAGGGTAAATAACTTTATGTAAAGTAGGCTGTTTACTAGGTCATATATTTTTATGAAGTTTCCTTTGATAATAATTTGAGTTTTTGTCTAGTTAATCTTTTCGATTTAAGATATTAAGTGATAATATTGGATCAAAGCTTGGTAAAATAGGCTTTGCAATATAAAATTGGTCATAAGTATCTTTACATAACTATTATTTACTTCACTTAAGATTATGAAAAAGCCGAGAAAATTTGGACTGTATACGACTGCTTTATTTTGCTTGTGGATGATTGCCCCATCTTATGGTCAAATTACTGAAAGGCCACGTCCTAAAGAATGGGATCTACTTGTTGAAGGTGCTCGCTTTAAAGATCGTTTTCTACCTATGCCTAATGGAAAAGTTATAGTTGCGAGTGATTGGGGAGCGGAGGGAGTGCGTAAACGATATATTGATAATGGTATCGAAGATGGTGAGCGATCGTACTGGGGCGGTAACATATTAAAAGGCGATGATGGTAAGTTTCATCTTTATGTATGTGGATGGCCTGAAAGTTCAGAGAAAGGACATATGGAATGGCCGAATTCAATTGTATACCATACGGTTAGTGATCATTCAATTGGACCATACAAAATTGTTGATACTATAGGTAAAGGTCATAATCCTGAAATTTTCAGAGCGAAAAATGGTAAGTATGTCATTTATGTGATCAATGGTTACTACATATCTGATAGCTATAATGGGCCTTGGAAGTATGAGAAATTTGTATTTGATCAACGGGATCGTCCTATCATCGAAGGTTTGTCAAACCTAACCTTTGCAAAACGTGAGGATGGCTCTAATTTGATGGTGTGCCGAGGTGGTGGTATCTGGTTTAGTGAAACAGGTTTAAGTCCTTATAATCAGATAACAGATAAACGCGTATATCCAGCTGTTGATGGAGAGTTCGAAGATCCAGTTGTTTGGCGCGATCATATTCAGTATCATCTTATTGTAAATGATTGGTTGGGACGAATTGCTTTTTATCAGCGTTCTAAAGATGGTGTAAATTGGATAACTGATCCAGGGGAAGCTTATACCACTGGTATATCTTTTCATCAGGATGGTGTAAAGGAAGATTGGTTTAAGTATGAGCGCATTAAAGTATTGCAAGATAAGTACGGTCGAGCTTATCAGGCAAATTTCGCCGTTATTGATGTTTTAAAGCTGGAAGATAAACCGAATGACCGACATAGTTCAAAAAATATTTCGATTCCATTGAACCCAGGAATGCTGATGGAAATGCTGAATACAGAACTACCATCTTTAAATACAAAATTTGTCCGTGTCAAAGTGTTAAAAGAGCCTAATTTTGATCCTGCTAAGGAGTTGGATTTACAAACATTGCGATTTGGAAAATCAGAGCTTGTTAATTATGGAAAAGGGAGCCGTGCAACTAAATTAGAAAATATAAAAGATGGGGTTATCATTACATTTGAGAATAGTGGGCATGGGTTAACTCAAGATGAATTTGCTCCCAAATTAATTGGTAAATCTAAGTCGGGAAAGATTCTTTTTGGTTATACCAGAGTGCCATGGGTGGCGTATAACGAAGCGATTTTATCAGCTAGAAAGCCGATAGTGGATAAAACAAAAGATCAGCAAGTTTTCGAAGTACAGGTGGATAATTTTGGGCTAGTGAAATCTAAGGAAAGTAAGTTAGAATTATATATTCTTGATGGTGAAAAGAAAACTTTGATCGCTAGTGGACTGATAGCTCCACTTGATCCTTATGCCATGAGCAGAATTAAATTAGCAGGAATTATTCCATTAACAAAGGGGGCGAATAATCTAATGAAACTTGTTATTCAGGAAAAAGGTATTCAAAAGTCAACATTTAATTTTGAATTGAAACTTGATTAATCTTATTATTTGATGTAGGAAATCCAGCAAATGTTTACTTGCTGGATTTTTTAATTTTTAGTGTATGTGGATAGATTTTCAATAATTTATACTGAAAGAGATGTTGTATGGGATATTATGAGGTATTATAGTTTAAGAAAGGGTTAGTTTAGTTGCAGAAAAGACGATTTTTATTATTCATTTTTGAAACGTACATGATCTGTAATCCGGGAGGGATTTTTTTATCATGAGTAAATATCTAAAATCTAAATAAATGAAATCATTATTAGTCCTTTTCTTTGGATTTCTTTCTCCGCTTATAATATGGGCGCAAGATATTGTTGTTCCAAGATTAACGCCTTTTCCTGATCATATCCAATCTACAAAAATAGATTTGAATGGAAAATGGTTATTTGATGTTGATCCGAACGAAAGTTTCTGGAAGTCTCCGCAAGCTGTAGATTGTAAGAATATACAGGTTCCGGGCGAATGGGTGATGCAAGGTTTTGAAGTAGAGAAAGGAGCTAAGGCGGGCTATTTTCGTCAATTTGAAATCCCTGTAAGTTGGAAAGGACAGCGTGTCAAGCTTAGAAATAATGGGATTTTTAGTGAAAGTACAGTTTATATTAATGGTAAGAAAGTAGGAAGTCATATAGGGGGATTTACTCCTTTTGAGATCGATGTGACAGATTTTGTTCACTATGGTGCTACTAACCAGATTACCATAGCTGTACGTAGCGAAAGTTTAGCTGATTCCTTAGCGAGCGCATCACGCTATGCTGTACATGCCCTTGGTGGTATAACTCGAGATATATTTTTGTTTGCGATCCCAGAGACAAATATTTCTTCTTTTCATGTGGTTACTGATTTTGATGCGAGCTATACAGATGCGGTTTTGTCTGCGGATGTGCAGTTGTCAAATGAATCTATTAAAGACAAAGGTACTCTTAAACTAGCATTTAGTTTGTTGGACACAGAGGGAAGATCCGTTGATTTAGGAAAGTCGGAATATCTAGTTGATGAGTTGAAAAATGGTATAAATTTAAATCGTAGTCTAAAGTTTCAGATTCGTAAACCTCATCATTGGACATCTGAGTCTCCCTATTTGTACACGTTAATTTGTGAATTAAGTGATGGATCGGGTGTTTTACATCGCACAAAGCGAAGAGTTGGCTTTAGAGAGCTTGAAGTAAGAGGAAACCAGTTTTTGGTTAATGGAAAACCGATCAAGTTAAGAGGTGTTAATAGACATGAAGTGATGCCACTCCGAGGAAGATCTTTGGAAGGTGATATTTGGGCTAAAGATGTTAAGTTGTTTAGAGAAGCCAATGTAAATTATATTCGTACATCGCATTATCCTCCTGATGAGAGATTGCTTGAGGCTTGTGACGAGCTTGGTATGTTTGTAGAGGTTGAGGCTCCATTTTGTTGGGCACATGAGACTGCTATTAAAAAAGAGGATATGTACCCTCTTCTGGTGAATCAACATATTGAGATGGTTAACCGGGACAAGAGTCATCCTTCTATTATTATGTGGTCTTTAGGAAATGAGTCTAATCTTTATAAAGAGTATTTTAAGGAAGCTGGTGAAGTTATTAAAAAGATGGATCCATCCCGTCCCCGCATATTCAGTCAATGGGGCCCGGATGCTGATAATGGCGAGCTTGAGGTGACGAACCATCATTATCCTGGTCCAACTGGTCCAGATATGTATCGCAATAGTAAACGTCCGGTTACTTTTGACGAATATATCCATGTAAATTCTTACAATCGTTTTGAACTATCGGCAGATCCCGGTGTAAGAAATATGTGGGGACCGTTATTGGATAAAATGTGGACAGCTATGTACAACAGTCAAGGTGTGCTTGGTGGCGCAATCTGGGCTGGAATAGATGATACTTTTTTCTTACCTAACAACAAGGTTGTCGGATATGGAACATGGGGTCCGTTGGATGGCTGGCGTCGGGCGAAACCCGAGTATTGGAATATGAAAAAGTCATACAGTCCAGTAAAATTAGAACAGCGTGGAAATTTATCAAAGGACGGTGTAGTATCTTTTGATGTCGAGAATCGTCATAATTTTACGGATCTGTCTGCTTGTCGATTTGAATGGTGCTCTGGTCAGGATAGTGGGGTTGTGCAAGTGAATTTACCTGCCAGAAGTAAAGGTCATTTTGATATCGATCTGAAGAATGAAAAACACTTGGATCAGGAAATTTATTTGAGAATAATTTCTCCTTTAGGTTTTGTAATAGATGAATATCTATATTCCTTGAAACCGAAAGTAATGGTCGCGGAGGTTGAAAAGAAAGGTTCTGTCAGTTTTGAAGAAAAAAATGAAGCTATCCTTGTTAAGGACAAGAACAGGGTGTTTGAAATCAATAAGTCTGATGGGCTTTTAAAAGTTTATGATGTCCATGGTAACAATTTGATCAATAAAGGGGCTACATTGATGTTATTGCCGCTCAATTCGGAAGGCAGGGGTATTCAAATGGTTGGTAAAGATCAAAATTTTGAACCTTTTAACCCTGTTTGTGAGAACTGGGTATGTCAGTCGGTGGTCTATAACATACAGAAAGATAGTTTAACTATACGTGTTAAGGGAGCATACAAAGAAGCTGAAGGAGCATATATTTATGTGTTTAAAGCAAATGGCGTATTAACGGTTAGCTATGATTTTGAATTGAGAACTGCAGTATCACCAAGGCAGGTTGGATTGGTATTTGAAATACCTAAAGAATTTAATAATTTAGAATGGAAACGTCATGGATATTGGAATATGTATCCGCAGGATCATCTCGGGTCATTGACTGGTCATGCTGTCGCTTTTAATCCTGATCTACCCGTTTCTGCTTCGGCGGGACCATCTGCTTTACCCCACTTAGGTTGGTCTTTTGATCAGACAGATGCAGGTTCGAACCTCTTTAGGGCAACGAAAGAAAATATTTACTCAGCTGATTTGTCGAATTTAAATGGGAATAAGGTTAAGGTCTTAGGTAATGGTAAACAACATTTTAGAGCTTGGATAAGCACGGATAAAAATAGTATTAATATGTTGGTCGCAGATTACAATAATGCTGGACGTGAAGGTTTTCTATCCTCTCATGCAGAGGTTGAATATCGCCCCTTAAAAAGGGGGGACCGTGTAACTGGAAAAGTAATGTTACGGTTTGAAAAATAAAAAGAAATAAAATTATAAATGAGAATATAAAGTCCAGACAGATTAACTTCAACTGGACTTTATATTTATTAATGGTTTTTCGAGTATCAATTTATTGATATTTACTAGTAATGAAGCATTATTTTTTATTTCAGCAACTCATTTTTGTACTCGCTTGGAGTAATTCCTTTTGTAGTTTTAAAAATCTTGTTAAAATTTGATAAACTGTTAAAACCACAATCATAAGCGATATTTCCAATCTGGTTTTTATCTTCATTAATGAGTTTACATGCTTGACTAATACGGACTTCATTGACAAACTGAATAAATGTTTTTTGCGTGCGGGTTTTAAAATATCTACAAAAAGCATGTTTGGTCATATTCGCTATTTTGGAAACTTCCTCTAAATTTATTTCTTTAGAAAAATTGTCGAATACATGTCGGAAAATTTTATCAATCTTTTCATTGTCTTTAGCAATGTAAGTATTTGTATATCCTGGGCTTGAAAGAAAACTATATTCCTGAGAATTTAACATTTTTTGGAAAAGCTCAAGTAAGAGAATCGTTTTTGGGATACCCTCACTGCTTATCATTTTTTGTAAAATACTTTTCAGGTCATTTTTTAATTTACCATGAAATATTAGCCCTCTCTGAGATAGGGCAAAGAACTGCTCGAGTTTGGATGTGTTAAAAAAAAGGGAAAGTGTACTAATTAACTTATCCGGCTCAAAGTATAATGCCATCGAAGATGCCGCATGGTTAATATTTAAATCTTGACTGTCATTGTGCCAGACATGTGGTAAATCTGATCCGATGAAAGTCAGTTCATCGCTGGTAAAAGTATCTAAACTATCTCCAATCATGCGACGACCTTCGCTTTTGACAATGTATGTGAATTGACATTCTTTATGAAAATGAAATTCTGTTGAAAAAAAAGGTCGGTTTATTTCACGTGTTACAAATATATTGTTTTCAAATCCTTCTAAAACTTTTGCAAATACGGGCTTCATGTATATTGATTGTTTTTTAGGTTCTATAAATGTACATAGCTAATATAAGATTAGTTTTAAGTAGTCACAAGTATTTCCTGTCTCGTATATTGTAATTCACAGGGTTGTTACATTCTAGTTGCTTAGAAGATATAGTTAGATATTTATTTACTGAAAAATTGGCTACGAATTTCTTTTATTCAATCATGCATTTTTCCAATATTTCATGATTTACTCTATAAAACCTGATAAAAACCATTTTTTGCTAATTATTTAAAGATTGTAGAATATAAATGTTCTTCACAAGTCTACTTAATATGAATAAAAAAATTTTTAATTTAATATTGAGTTTAAGTAATGCTAAACTTGAGACCTTATATTTGGGGAATTAATGTTGTTTTTAATTCATTGTTTTACTATTTGTAAACAGGTAAATCATAATATAATAGCTGAAAATTGACATTTTTAATAACACTATTTAAATCATCTAAAATTAAAATGCCTATGGATAACTAATTACAAGATCCTCAAAATACAAAAGGAGATGCGCTAACATCTCCTTCAGGTATAAGGAAACCAAAAAGTCTAAAAAAAATTTTAATTAACCTTAATTGTTCAAATATGAATAAGTTTTCCCTCGTTTCAAAATGGAAAGGTAAATTTTATTGCCCTTTGTATCGAGTTTCAACTACCCAAAAAGCATTGTCTATCGGATTGATGCTATCTCTAATGCATGTGGATTATAATGTAATATATGCTTCACCAATCCACAAAACTGCACAATCAGAAATCCTTGTAAGAGGTAAAGTAACCAGTCAAGGAAGAGGTGTACAAGATGTGTCTGTCTTTGTTAAAGGAAAGAAATCATTAGGTACTAAAACAAATAGTACCGGTGAATTTACTTTGGAGGTACCAAAAGGCTCTACGCTCGTGTTTACTTCGATAGGCTTTAAGATGCAGGAAGTACAAGCTGGCCCATTACTAAATGTTGATTTGATAGCAGATGCTTCGCTTCTTGAGGAGGCAATTGTTGTAGGTTTTGGAACACAAAAAAAAATAAATCTGACAGGTGCTGTAGATCAGATTTCTGCCAAGCAATTGGAAAATCGCCCTGTCACCAATATCGGAGCTGCATTGCAAGGATTAATCCCTAATTTAAATATTACAAATCCTAGTGGAAACCCTACTGCAGCTGCAACCTTTAATATTAGGGGCACTACATCTATAAATGGAGGTGGTCCATTGATTTTAGTAGATAATGTTCCACATTCGGAAGATGAATTGGCAAGATTAAATCCTAATGATTTCGAAACTTATACGGTCTTAAAAGATGCAGCCGCAGCTGCTATTTATGGTGCAAGAGCCGCATTCGGTGTTGTGTTAATCACTACTAAAACAGCTAAAAGTGATGATGTTCAAGTAAATTTAGGTATCAACACTTCGGTCCGTACTGTAGGTAAAATGCCAGATATTGTAACAGACCCTCTTACTGTTATGGAATATAAGCGTATGGCCGCGGCTCCACTTTATGATTTGTTTCCTGATGCAATTCGAGACTATGCAAAGAAAATGCAGGAAGATCCGTCATTGCCCAATGTTATTCTGGATCCTACCAATAAATTGAATTATATGTATTATGGTTCGACGGATTGGATGGATGAAGCATATAAAAAAACTGCCCCTACTACGACTGTTAATATGAGTGTTGGCAAAAGAGCAGAAAAGTTACAATACTTATTTTCAGGCGAATATTATAAACAGGATGGGATGTTAAAATATGGTGAAGATGTTCTAAAAAGATATAACGTGCGCGGTAAAGCTGATTTTCAAGTAAATGATTGGCTTTCTTTTGGTAATAATACTTTATTGACTATTCGAGATTTTAATTCTCCAGTTTTTATGGATGGTGACTTCTTTTGGAATGTCAATCGTACAAGCTCCTTGGATGTGCCTAAAAATCCTGATGGAAGTTGGACGTCGGCAGGAGCAGGTTTGCTAGGACGTATGCAAGAAGGAGGACGAACGACACGTAATATAAATGAGTTTCAAACAACCTTTAATGCTAAAGCTGCAATAATAAAAAATATTTGGGATATCAATGCTGATGTTACATTGCGGCGTACAAGTGGAAATACTGATTCATACGATGTGCCAATTCCTTATAAAATTGGACCTGAGACAGAGATTAAGTATGCCGGTTCGACTACCTCATATGCAAGTAAAAGCAATGATAATAACAGATATGATGTTATCAATATTTATTCAAATTTTAATAAAACATTTGGAGATCATAATTTAAGTGCTCTACTTGGTTACAATCAAGAATATAGAAAAAATGAATGGGCATCGTTGCGTAGGAATGATCTATTATCAAGAGATTTACCAACTGTTGAACTGGCTACTGGCACTATGACGACGCGTCATACTATAGATGACTGGGCTGTTCAGGGGATTTTTTACAGGCTGGGTTATAATTACAAGGGAAGATACCTTGCTGAGTTTAATGGTCGTTATGATGGATCGTCAAGATTTCCAAAAGGTGATCGTTGGGGCTTTTTTCCTTCTGCATCAGCAGGATGGGTAATTTCGGAAGAGCAGTTTTTTGAACCGATTAAACCTGTACTTAATATGTTTAAGCTTAGGGGATCATATGGTCAATTGGGGAATCAAAGCGTTGCAAATTATTCGTTTGTACCCACAATGTCGGCGTCCAAAATCGGACAGATATTAGGAAACGAGAGACCAATGTCAATTGGAGCTCCAGGTGAAGTTTCAAATAGTTTAACTTGGGAAAAGGTTTCTACGACGAATTTCGGTGTAGATCTAGCGGCGATCAATAATCGATTGAATTTAAATTTTGATACATATGTGAGAAAAACTGAAGGTATGCTTTCTGCAGGAAGGACCCTACCTGGCGTTTTTGGAACAGCATCACCAAAGATAAATGCTGCAGATCTTAAAACCAAAGGTTGGGAGTTACGTTTGGGTTGGAATGATCAATTTGAGTTATCTAATTCACCATTTAAATATAATGTGACTTTTGTTATCGCAAATAGTAAAGCTGAGATAACAAAGTTTAGTAATCCTGCCGGGAATTTGGGTGACTACTATACAGGAATGAAGCTTGGTGAGATTTGGGGTTTGGAATATGATGGTGTTTTTGAAAACCAAGCACAATTGGACGCTTTAAATCAAGTTGATATCGGAAATGGTAATCAAGGTAATAACTCTTATATCGGAGATATTAAGTTCAAAGATTTAAATGGTGATAAGCGTATTAATTTTGGTAAAAATACCTTAGAAGATCATGGTGACCGTGTAATTGTCGGAAACTCGAGTACTCAGTATCCGTATAGTTTAGATTTAGGGGGTGATTGGAAGGGATTTAATTTGCGCGTTTTCCTCCAGGGAGTGGGTAAAAAGGATTGGTATCCGGGTGGTGCTCATGTTTACTTTTGGGGAATTTATGCCCAGCCATGGACTAATGTAACTGTACAAAATCTGGATCACTGGACTCCGGAAAATCCAGATGGTTATTTCCCTGCGGTTCGAGCTTATGCTGCAGAAGTTTCTAATCGTTCATTAGCTGTTCCAAATAAAAAGTATATGCAAGATGCGAGTTATTTGCGAGTTAAGAACATAACTTTTGGTTACTCATTACCTAAGCAATGGGTTGAGAAAGCTGGTCTTGGACGAGTGTATTTTTATTTTAGTGGAGAGAATCTATTTGAAAAATCTAATCTTAAAGTTTCGTTAGATCCAGAAGGATTAGGAGGACAGATTTATCCATTTCAACGTACCTACTCTTTTGGTATGAATTTAAATTTTTAATGATTATGAAAAACACAATAATTATTTCTTTGGCATGTGTAGTCGTATTGGCACTCACTTCTTGTCAAAAAGATTTTTTGGATCGATTTCCTCAAACGAGTGTGACTGAGAATAGCACATTTAAGACTCCTGCGGATTTAGAAACATATACGAATGGATTTTACGGCATGATTGGTCCTAATTATAGCGATGGATTTACGGATAATATTGCGGGTATGAGTGGATCGTCAACAACAGATGCAATGGTTAGAGGCAATCTAACAATTGCTAATGCTGGTGGATGGGGAGGATGGGATAACGTGCGTAGAATCAATTTTATGCTACAAAGAGTTGCAAACACGACGGGAGATCAAGCTTCGATTAATCATTATGTAGGTATTGCTCGTTTTTTTAGAGCAAACCTATATTATAATATGGTGATGACTTATGGTGATGTGCCTTGGTACAACCAGGTGATCAAAGATACGGATGAGGACTTGCTGATGAAAAAGCAAGATAGCCGGACTTTAGTTGTCGATTCTATTATGGCCGATTTAGAATATGCTGTCGCGCATATTAAACCTGGAGGAACAAATACTAGAGTGACGAAATGGGTCGCATTGACCTTGCTATCTCGTATTGCTCTTTATGAAGGGACATATCGTAAGTATCACACATATCTTAATTTAGAAGAGACTGCTCATAAATTTTTGGAAAGATCGGCAAGTGCTTCTAAGCAAGTAATGGATCAAGGAGGATTTAGTATCACTAATACAGGTAAGCTTGAAGAAGATTACAGGAACTTATTTGTTAGCAAAGATTTGTCAGCTAATAAAGAAATTATTTATTTATGGAAGAATGGCGAAGCGGATGGGGTAGCTAATAATACGCATACTGTATTTGATTACCAATGGGCATTGAGTAAAGACTTGATGGAGGAATTTTTGATGAAGGATGGTTCCCGTTTTACTTCATTACCTGATTATGATAAAAAACAGGTGACTGAAATATTTAAAAATCGCGATCCTCGTTTAGCAGAGAATATTATGGAGCCTGGTTTTAAAACGAATCCTGATGTTAATATTCCTTATGTATTGAAACCAAGTTATGGTGGATATCTTCAGATTAAATTTTATCCTAGAGACCCGAATCAGCGTAAGGGATGGAACTTAAACTACACGGATCTTCCAATGATGCGTTATGCTGAGGTACTTTTAAACTATGCAGAAGCGCAAGCAGAACTTGGGAAAATAACTCAAGGTGACCTGGATTTAACTATTGGAGTATTAAGAAGACGGGTAGGAATGCCTACTTTAAAACTTGCAGAAGCACAGAGTAATATTGATCCTATTATGGCTTCAAAATATAGTAATGTAAAACATGCTAATAAAGGAATTGTTTTAGAAATTCGTAGAGAACGAAGAATAGAATTAGCCTCTGAAGGTTTTAGGTTTAATGATCTAAACAGATGGTATGTTGGGGAGTTATTTGCAGTCAACCCTAAAGGTATTTATGTGCCTGGCTTTGGAGCACTTGATGTAACAGGAGATGGCGAACCCGATCTTGTTATCTTAGAGAAAGAATCTGATAAAGCTTCATTACCTGAAAAATACAAAGCGTTACCTGGATATTATGTAAGTGAAAATAATATTTATTTGAGTAACGGTAGTTCAGGTCATATTGTCTTTTTTAAAGATAAGAATCAACCGCGTCAGTGGGTTGATGGTCCTAAATATTATTACCGTCCGATTCCAATTGGACAGACTGTCTTGAATCCAAATTTGATACAGCCGTTAGGTTGGAGATAATAGCTGTTAATTTTTTTTGAATATGGTTAGCCCTTGATTTTCGAGGGCTAACTTTTATTATAGTAGAATGACGCAAATAATTCTTTTGAGATTTTTTGCTACCAATAGCTCGCTTTAAAACTCATGCCTGTGGTGTATATTTAGATGTTAAAGGAGGTAAGAAATTGGATCGCAATGGAATATTTTTAGCATCGATGGCTTCCGTTGCAGTTATCTTTTTAAGAAGAGAATATCTAAGTTAATTATATTTACGTGGATGATTTTTCTGGTAATGTTAATTGTTTCCAGATATGGTAATGATATTGATTTCATAATAAAGGCCTCTAAAGAGGCCTTTATTATGAAATCAATATTTCAATTTTCTCGAATCAATTTCGGAAGTTATTGGATATACATCTTTGTAAACATCAATTCCTGCATCGCTTAATGGTACTCCAGCCATTTTGGTTTTCGTACCTTGAATACGAATATTCTTTTTATGATCTAGGTCAATTACTGCCCAAATTGGATCTTCATATACGAGTGTATAGCGAAGGATGCCGTGTTTTTTGTAAAAATCATCTGAGAACGCCGTACTTTTAAAGTCTTCTCCTGCCCAATAGTATGATGAACTGTTAATCTGAACATAATGGATCCCATTGATTTCATTGTGATAATTCATATGATGGTGACCTGTTAACACAAGTACTACTTTGTTGAAGCCTGCCTCTTGGTTTATCTGTTCGAATAGATAACGTACCTCCATGCCATTATCTAATCCTCCTAATGTATTTTCAAGTCCTTGATGACAGAAAATAACGGTGCGTAAGGATGTGTTTTGAAGGTCTTTTTTTAGCCAGTTAAGTTGCTTTTTTGTAATAGAGCGTGGATAGCCATCTATTTTCTTCGTTTCACTTTTTTCATTGCCATCTAATACGACAAAATGAAAACCGTTCTTATCAAATGAATAATAAGGATTTGTCGCACCCCAAAAAGCTAAAGCTTGCTCTTTGGAAAATCCACCATCGGTATCGTGATTTCCCAATACGTAATGTTTTTCTCCCTCGAATTTACTCCAAATATCTAGTAAGGGTTTATTCTGAGGTTTAGGTACACAAAAATCACCTAATTGAATTATGAAATCGGGCTGCTCTTTGATCATAGCATCAATAAATAATTGTGCTCTTCGGTCGCTATCATGCATAAGGTCATAATGGAGATCTGATATGACTCCAAATTTAACTCCTTGATTCTTAAGGGTACTTGCTTCAGTACTTTCAACTAGTGGAGCTCCCATGGTTTTATTTACTAGTAGTCCTGATAGACTAAGTCCTCCAATTTTTAAGAATGATTTTCTGTTTATCATAATTGACAATATATAATTCGGTTGATAAATTGCTTATTAATATTAGCTGTAAATGCAATAGATACCCATATTATGAATTTATTATATGGGTATCTATTTTTAATTGCATATCGTGCATTTTAATTACGCACCGACTGCTGTGTTTTACTGATCATTTTTAACAGGTGTTGCCGGCTTTACAAATGATATAACTGTAGCGCACAAAGCGCAAATTACAGCTACTACAAGAAAGATGTTTGATGTATCACCAGTGTAGTCAATAATTTTCCCAAATATGGGTTCTCCGATTGCAGCAAACACATATGCGAACATGTTCATAACACCGATACCGGTACCGACGAGTTTGGTACCTAAGATATCTGGACTTAAGGTCCAAAAATTAGCTTGAGGTCCATAAACAAAAAATCCAGAAGTGAACATCAATACTGCAGCAAGTATATGATGTGGAGTAGGAATGAAATAAATTAGCAGTGCAATTGCACTGCTAATCAGCATTCCGGCTCTAATCGACTTACTTCTGTTTTTATTAAATAATAAATCTGAAATATAACCAAATGAAACTGCACCTACAGCCATGCCGATAGGAATGAATAAAGTAAGCCATAAATTACCATTTGATTCCTTGTAATTATTCCCTAAGAAATGGATCGGTACCCAGAAAATAAGTCCATATCTCGCCATACTTTGAAATCCGATGGCAAAGGATGCGATCAGAAATTTTTTGTTTCCGAATACGAGCTTATAAGACTCTTTCCAACCTAATTTTGATGTTGAATCGTTTTGTGCACTATCTGATTGTAGCGTAAATCCTTTTAAAGACGGATGACTTCTCGCAATAATTAAAAATAAGACTAAGGCAAAAAGAAGAAAGAGTATGGGGTATCTAAAAAGTGTACGCCAGCTTTGTTCTTGTTGTACTAAAAGTAACGCCATGAAAAATGTAAGCACAGATGAGCTACCTGCTGCCATGGTATAAAAACCAAAAGCTTTACCTCGTTCATTGCTATCCCACCAATTGGAGATTAATTTACTTCCCGATCCCCAGGCCATGGATTGAAAATAACCATTTAGTGTCCAAAGAATAAGTATTACAACGTAGGTATTGGCATAACTAATAGACAGGTTGCAGACAATAGATAGAAAACCACCTGTTAAGATCATGATTTTTGGACTTAGACGATCTGCAAGATTACCGTTAATTAATTGTCCTATGGCATATCCCATCAACATGGAAAAGCTAATCCATCCAATTTGCTGGTAGCTTATACCTAATTCAGCTGACATTCCTTTTGCCGCCCAGCCAAAATTATGTCTTCCCGTATAAAAAAATAAATAACAGAACATGGTGATAAATAGCATCTTCCATTGCTCTTTTCTGAAGTTTTTTTGAATCTGCATCTTCTGTTATTTGATATCCATATTGATGCCAACACGTATTGGTTTGTTCATTACTGCATAGTCGAAAGCTTCATTCACTTCATCTAAAGAGAATTCTTTTTCAACAAGATCAAGAAATGGGTATTTTTCGAAATTATGTACAATAAAATCAACTGCCGTAGAAAAATCTTCATAATTATAATTATGTAAACCTTTAATTGTTAATATGCGTCGGATCATCTGCTCTGCATCGATCTCAAGTTTACGCTGTTTAAACACTGCACCAATAAATACGGCAACTCCATTTATACCCAATTGTGCTATTCCTGCTTCCATAGCATCTGGCGAGCCACTCATGTCAATAAAGCGATCAATACCATTTCCTACTTTAGCAATTGCTGATTCATCAAGCGTGGTTTCCTTAGAATTTAGAGTTTCGGTAGCACCGAATTTTGTAGCAAGCGCTAAGCGTTTGTCATCAATATCTGTTACTATAATTTCGGATGCGCCTGCTTCTTTACACATCGCTACACATACTAGACCCAATAAACCCATTCCGGAAATAAGTATTTTCTTGCCTTTGATGGCTCCAGCTAACCGAATTGCTCCAGCTGATGTCGCAATTGCACAATTGATCGTTGCTGCAATAGGTGCAGGTAATTCTTTTGGAAGAATACGAATGGAAGTATGTGGTCTTAATATAATGTGTGACGCTAATCCTCCATGAAAACTGTCACGATCTGTAATTTGTCTGTGTCCATATTTGTATAGATTTTCATTTTTTTGAGGCGTTTCTTCATTATAACTAGCTGTTTCGGGATCACTAGCAAATACGGTCCAGGTGATAACATCTCCTTCTTTGAGTTCCTGTCCGGAAGCATCTGTTAAAACTGAATTTGAATTTGTCTCCATTATTGTCCCCACTATTTCATGCCCAAGTATAGTTGGGCAAGGTTCTTGACGTAGACCGCAATAAGTATGAAGATCACTGCCACAAAGTGTAGCGTAATTTATTTTGACGAGTATTTCTCCTTCTTCCAGATTTGGTATCGTACTCGATACTGATTGAAGCGGAGATTTAGGTTTTTCAAAAACCAAGAATTTTCCTTGCTTAGCCATAATTGTATTGTAAATATAACATAAAATGTTTTACAATGCTAAACATTGTTTATAAATACTATATCTTTTAAATGTTAAATTTATATTAATTTATGGACATTAAGGTACATGATTTGGTTTTTTATAAAATTTGTTTGGTCACATAAGTTGTTATCAGTTACGTTCTTTTCAAATTATTAGCCACGGCTTGATAATCCATGTCACCGTTATTTATTATCGTTTTTTTTGATATTATAGGGCTGATTTCGTTGTGATCGATATCATCGTGCTAGTCGAATACCCGTAAATTGCCATTGGTGCTGTGTATGAAAGAAATTTCGATATGTCTTTCTACTATGTCCTTTTGACGTAGCTTCCGAAGCACCTCGTAAAACCATTTGATTGACCATGAACTTTCCATTATATTCGCCTACCGCACCAGCTTCTTTTTTGAAACCTGGATAAGGCAGATAGGCACTTCCTGTCCATTCCCATCGGTCGCCCCAATGCATGTTATCAGCCGCGATTTCCCATTCGGCCTCTGTTGGTAAACGCATTCCTTTCCAATTTGCATAAGCAACCGCTTCAAAATAGTTGATATGATTGAGTACTTCATTGAGATCCAATAATTTTAGACCTGATAATGTATAGTGCATCCATTGGTTGTCAATTTTATGCCAATATAGTGGTGCATGAGCATCATTTTCTTTTACCCAGTCCCAACCTTCAGCATGCCAATGGCGAAAGTCTTGATACCCTCCGTTTTCTATAAATTCTAAGTATTCCCCGTTGCTGACAACTTGTGTAGCAATTTCGAATTCTTGTAGATAGACTTGATGTCTCCCAAGTTCATTATCGAAACAGAACCCCTTTCCTTCAAATCCGATTTCGTATATTCCGGCTGGAAAGGTAATCATTTCGTTATTTACGAATTCTGATTTTGAAGGTTCTGGATCGCTTTTATTTTTATAGGATGGGAAAAGCGGATTGTGGCCCAAAATATATTTGATATCTGAAATCAGTAATTCCTGATGTTGCTGTTCATGGTTAAGTCCCAGTTCGAGCAAAGTTAATACTTCCTGTAAGTGATGTCGTTTCTGCTCAAAAAATAACTGCATTTGCTCATCTACGTAAGCTCTATACTTGTAAATATCAGATACGGATGGACGGCTTAAATTTCCACGATCGGTTCGGATGACCCGCGCGCCTACAGTTTCATAATAACTGTTAAAGACATAATTATACTGTGAGTCGAAAACTTGATATTCAGGAAAGTAAGGGATCAATAAAAATGTTTCAAAAAACCAGGTTGTATGCCCTAAGTGCCACTTTGGAGGACTGACATCTACTATTGGTTGCACAACATAATCTTCAATGGCTAAAGGTGCACATATATGTACAGAGTGATTTCGAATAGTCCAATATTGTTCTTCTAAATCTGTAATGTGATCGGTTATTGTATGTTTTGTATTCATCATCGTTTTTTTACTTGATTTCCCATATTGCATCCATAAACCATTCTTTCGAATCGTATAGTTCGCTGACAAAGTTAAAACCTGAGCTATTGGCGAGATCTCGGATGTCAGAAGGTGAGAATTTTTGTGATATTTCCATGTAAATGGGTTCATTTTTTTCAAATGAGATCTGCTCCTCGCCGAGTGTCACTTGCTGTTCTGTTAGGCTAATGAGATAACTTTTACATGCGCCATTTAAGGGATCGTAGGTTTGATAATGTTCAAATTGATTTATGTTGAAATTAGCCCCGAGTTCATGATTAATGCGAAGGAGAAGATTAAGATTGAATTTTGCAGTTATACCTGTTGGATCATCATAAGCACGAAGTATCGTTTTAGGATGCTTTTTTAAATCAAAACCTATTAAAACATTGTCTCCAGGATTTAGTTTACTCTTCAATTTGGAGCAGAACTGTTCAGCATCCGCAATTTCCATATTACCAATATTGCTCCCTAAAAATAATATTACTTTGCGATTTGACGATATTGTCATTGCTTTTTCGATCATCTCAAAATATTCACCTTTGAGGCAGATGATATTTAAAGCTGGAATTGCATCGTTAAGATTTGTTTTTAGAACTGAAAGGATATTACCAGATATGTCGATCGGCATGTAAGTAAAGTTTGCTTCTCTACGAACAAGGTGTTGCAATAGAAATGTGGATTTCATAGCATCGCCTGCTCCCAATTCTATCAGATCAAATGGTTTGTCATCTGCACATATTAAATTAGCAATTTCAGCTGTCTGATTTTTGAAGATGTCAAGTTCACATTTTGTAAGATAATAATCTTCCAGTGCCATGATTTTTTGGAAGAGATGATCTCCTTTACTGTCATAAAAATATTTAGAGGATAATCTCTTCGGATTATTTTTTAAATCATCTAATACCTCTATTTGGAATTTATGCTTAGTTATTGTTGCTTTTTGGTTTTCGCTGTGGAGACTGCTATTCATCTTTCTTATTTTACTGTTCTTGAAAGATAACAGTTGAATACGACTACTTGTTTGCTTAATGAGAAATGCTTAGGGTAAGATGTCGGATTGTAGTGCGGAAAGAGTATTAGCGATAGGTGAGGACTGTATCGTGATCTTAAATTATTTTTTCTACCCAAATATAGGATATCCCTCTCCGAATGCTCTTGATAGTACAGCTGATATACCAGCAAATCCAATTAATAAAACGAAAAAAGACTGTATGATGTTTAGTATGGAAAAGTTTTTCCAGGATTGACTGTTTGATTTATCAGAATATTCCCATAGTCTTAGGATATTCTGTCTTTTTTTATAGGTGAAAATGGGTATGATCAGGACCATTATTCCTACTGAGCTATTGAGCACAAGGTGCCTCATATCATGATATGCGCTTCCAATAATAACGAGAGACATTAGCGTCCATGCTATTATATTCAAGAGAGAGGATATTTTGTAAACAGTTTTCATTGATGAATTATATAATGCAATATCTTATACCGTTTAAAGCAATTGTCTTTACTTTTGTTTAGGACTTGCTCCTGTATATTTCTTGTAAATTTTATTGAAGTGACTTGCATCGGAGAATCCAAGTTTTAGCGCAATTTCATTAATGTTGTACCGACCATTTTTTAATAGTTGACTAGCTGTTTTTATTTTGGTCTGGATGATATGTTGCTGAATGGATTGGCCACTATGCTTTTTGACATATATACTGATGTAGTTTGGAGACATATTAAATTGGGATGCTATATTGTCAATTTTCATCTTTTCAGGATTCAAGGCATGCATCCGGGTAAAACTCAGTATTTGGCTTAATTTATCTATTTCAGTATTAGAGGGGCATTCTAGTCCAAATTGGACTGTAGACTGCGCTCTGGCCAACAGCATCATGACACCACCAAACAGTTCCAGAAGCAACTCTCTACTATAGGCACAATTATTTGAAAACTCACGCAATAGAATTTGAAACAGATAGTGGAGATGAATTTTGTCAACCTCATCTTTTACTATGTTTCCATTTATTGTTGAGGCTGTCTGAAGTAAAGTTTGGGTCGTTTCTAACCATTTGGCTGTTTTGCTTCCTGCTAACTTTTCTGTAAATAATTGCTCATTAAATTTTAGAAAGATGAATTTTGTAAATTCTTTTATTTCAAAATAATGTCCATCTTCAGGCCTTAAGATAAAAACATCTCCGGCCTCATAGGACATACGAGCATCATTTAAGATATGATCACCGGTTCCCTTTTCAATGAAAATAATTTCATAAAAATTGTGCTTATGTTCTGGGAAATCCCATTTATCCAGCTCCAGAGCAAATACATTTAATGAGTAATAGCTATTAAACCTTTGCATACATAGTAATTGATTTGTACAAACATACGATGAAAAATTACAGATTTAAGCGCTTGCTTCATAATATTTTTGTAAAAACAAATAATTACTATGTATAAATCATCAATTTCTATTGTTGCTATTTTAGCAATTATACTCGTCTTAGCTTCTTGCAAAAATAATGGGCAAAGTTCTGGCACAAAATCTTCGGTTTCTGATTCTATTTCTAGTACCAAGCAATGGCCAAATGGCGCTCAGCTGGTGATATCTGTTTCCATGCAATTTGAAACAGGGGGACAGCCGGCTGGAGCTGAAAGTCCATTTTCAGGCAATCCCTTACCGGTGGGAAACCCCGATTTACCTGCTGAAAGTTGGTATAGGTACGGGGCTGTAGAAGGCGTTTATCGCATGCTAAATCTTTGGAAAAAGTACGATATCAAAGTGACTTCTCATGTCGTTGGGACAGCCGCGGCGAAATATCCCGAAGTCGCTCAGGCAATTGCTGCAGATGGACATGAGATAGCTGCCCATGGAATTTCATGGGATGACCAATGGAATAAAGATTATAATGAGGAACTAGATTTTGTAAAAAGAGGTGTAGATACTGTGGAGCGTATTACGGGACAAAGAGCCGTTGGATATAATGCAAATTGGTTACGTAGAAGTCCTAATACTTTAAAGATTTTACAAGAATTGGGGTTTCTATATCATATCGATGACTTGAGCCGTGATGAACCTTTTTTAACAACCGTGAATGGAAAGGACTTTGTGGTCATGCCTTACACGCTTCGTAACAATGATATTGTCAATATAGCAGGCAATCATTGGACTCCAGAAATGTTTCTTTCGCAGTTAAAGATGGAGTTCGATCAACTGTATGAGGAGGGTAAATCAAAAAGAAGAATGATGAGTATAAGTTTTCATGATCGTATTGGGGGAACTCCAGCTGTTGTAAAAGCAATGGATGATTTTATTACATATGTCAAAGATAAAGATGGGGTTGTTTTTATGCGTAAGGATGACATTGCGAAGATGGTGCTCCATGATCCTAAAACACCAAGAGATGATTCCGAACGAAAATATAATAATCAATAATGAAAACTATAAAAACTAATGTTTTGCTGATCCATGATCTATCATTGAATTATGCTTTGATGAAAAAGTATACCATTCTAATTTTATCGATTCTGATCAGTGGATTTAACTTTGACGTCTGGGCGCAGTCGACGGAGACTGTATTTCATTATTCTGTCATGGATGCTATGCGCCATGGTGTTTATATGGGAGATTTAGCTGTTGGTAAGCTAAGAGAGAAGGGGGATTTTGGATTAGGTACATTCAATCACTTGGATGGTGAAATGGTTGCTTTGGATGGTATATATTACCGTGTTATCCCTACCGGTCAAGTTGTTCAAGCTGAAGATGATAGGAAGGTACCTTTCGCCGCTGTTGCACAATTCACGCCTGATATGGTATTTGAAATGGATGGTGATCTAACACTAGCACGGATGCAGGAAGAGATCGTTAAGCGATTACCTTCTTTTAACAAGCCTTTCGGTATTCAGATACATGGACTAATGGCAGAAATTCAATTGGGAGGAGCCCTAAAGCTTGCTGAAAATGATACTACCGGTCTTGCCAAGTTAATGGAAACACGACCGGTCTATCATGTTTCGGGTATATCGGGTACACTGGTGGGATTTTATAATCCTACATTCATGGATAATATTGATCTAACTCCTTTTCATCTGCACTTTATTTCTGATGACCGATCTGTTGGTGGACATGTTATATCGGGAAGGTCTGGTACAACAAAAATAAAAGTCAGTGTGGATACTAAAGTGGGGTATGAATTACTCTTTCCTGAGTCAAGTCCAAGGTTTCAAAAAGAATGGAATACAGGTCGCGCTTCTCAAAGCGCTTATTAAATAATTATAAATTTTTATATTATGTTTTTATTAAAAAAGTCCATTGTATTTGTACTGTTTACATTTGCAGTAATGAATTTTGCTGTCGCTCAACTGCCAAAGGAAATTCAGCATATTAAATTTGATGATTTGGGCTGGGAAAAATTAGCTGACAGACTTTACCGGAAATATGTGTTTGGTGAACAAGGTATGCTAGCCTTGTTCAAAATGGATAAAGGAGCGAAAGTTCCTTTGCACCAGCATTCGAATGAACAAACGACTTATATTACGAAGGGAAGTGTTAAAGTGACTATGCAGAACAAAGATTATATTGTTAAAGCAGGAGAGGTACTTATTATACCAGGTAATATACCTCATGAGTTTGAATGTTTGGAAGACGGCACATTGGACATTGATTTTTTTGCTCCTCCAAGAAAAGATTGGATTGATGGAACTGCCAGTTATTTTGGAAATGATCAAGAAAATAAGAGAGACCTGGAAGCTGTCGCCCAATTGGACGTTCGCCCTGGTGATGTGGCTGTATCTGCTGAAGGACGCATTTTCTCAACGATTCATCCATTGGGTAGTCAGCAGTTACAATTGGTGGAGATTGTGGATGGTAAGGCAGTTCCTTATCCTAATCTTAAAATGCAAAAGAATGGTGCTAAAGCAAGTGATACAACTTTTGATGCGATGTTGGGTCTTATTTTTGACAAACAGAATAGGCTTTGGGTTGTTGATATGGGGTTGGAACTTGGGAAGACCAGACTATGGGCATTTGATATACAGCAAAATAAAGTTATAGAGAAAATAACGTTGCCAAGTCGTATTGCTCCTAAGGGGACATTTGCTCAGGATGTGACCATTGACGAAAAGCATGGTTTTGCCTATTTAGCAGATATTGCCGATCCAGGTATCATCGTCTTAAATTTAAAAACTAAGAAGGCAACAAGATTTGGTAAGCACTTTTCGTTTGATGCCGAGGATAAAGATATGGTTATTGACGGGAAGGTAGTTCATTTTGGAGGAAAGCCTGCGCGAGTGGGTATCGATCCTATCACCTTATCGGATGATCGTGAAACTTTATTTTACGGAGCTATGAATGGCACGGGATGGTACAGTATCCCGACAAAAGTATTACGGGGACACCAGCCTGGTCAATTGGTATTTGATCAGATTATTAAGGTAGGGGATAAACCATTCAGTGACGGAGCTCTTACCGATTGGGAGGGGAATCATTATTTTACAAATCTACAGGAGCATGCGATCACTAAAATGGACAAGAAAGGCAAATTGAGTCATATAATACAGGATGATGATAAACTTTTATGGCCAGATAATGTTTATCAGGGGCCTGATGACTGGATGTATATTTCGATAAATCAATTGAATACAGCGCCAGCCTTTACAGGTGGTAAAGATATTGGAGTCGCTCCTTATTTCATTTATAGATTTAAAAAGAAATAGTAGTTAGTAGTAATAATTAGAAAAAATATGAAAGCGCATAGGCTTCTAGAAAGTGCTACTGCAATTGGGAAAATTGTTATTAAATATTGAAAATAGAAAAGACAAAAAATAAATTCTTATTAAAAAAGGAAAGCCATCTATTAGGATGGCTTTTCTTTTTATGTTATTATATAATTGAAATTATTTAATTCTTTTTTTGGTTTTCTTTTTCTTCTTGTTTAACCAAATGATTGTTCCTGTAATAGGAAGTGATGCGCATATTAAAGCGATGAAAAAATGTAAAACTTTAGTGGCTATACCTCCATAATTACCCACATGAAGATCATAGTTCATCGCACCAATTTTATCACCTATGAGAGCATTTTCTGATTGTTTTACTTTTTCAATCTGACCATTTCCTCTGTTAAAATAATACCAAATAAATTCGCCGGTACGATCTTTAATGAACCGCACTTGAATATCTTGTGGATCTGTTGGAGATTTACGTAAACGAATCGACATCATATCTGCATTTGGGTGTTTTGATATGGTGAAATTGAGCGCATTATCTAATATTTTAGACTGATTCTGTGGTACATATTCGAACTTTTCCTGTTGTTCAATTTCTTTTGTGCTATCGAAACCATTGAGCGATTTTACATAAAAAGTTTTAAATGCGGGAAATGTAAATGCAATACCTGTACATGCAATTAATAAGGCGAAAATGACACTATAAAGTCCTAAGATTTGATGCAGGTCATAGTTTAATCGTTTCCATTTAACTTTAAAATCAAACCAAAGCTGTCTTTTTAATTTTTTGATGGTCCATTTTTTAGGCCACCATAGGACCACTCCTGTTATTAAAATTATTATGAATATGATGACCGAAATTCCTACTACCCAATGTCCTACCATGGCGCCCAATAGTAAGTTCATATGAAGTTGTAAGACGATCTGAAAAAATTCTGTTTTGGAGTTTTCTACCGCTTGTACTTTACCCGAATAAGGATTAATAAAAACTCGTTTATGGTAAATATAATATTGATTATTACCAAAAGCATGTTCATCCGTTTTTAGCGCACGAAATATCCAAGTTCTGTCTGGTGAGAGGTACAGATCTGTTCTACTTATTTTTTCACCTTTAGGTAAAGCGTTTTGAGCAATATCAATCAGCTGTGTTAGTGGGAGTAACTTACTATTTTCTCCAACTGAATCTTGAGTATAGTATTTTTGAGGATAGACTATTAGTTTAAGCTCATCATAGAAAACATAAAAGCAACCCGATAAACTAACAATAAAAACAACTAGGCCTGTAAAGAGACCTAGCCATTTATGTAGCCATAATAAAACTGCCTTAATCATTATTAAAATTGATAATGAAGGTTTAATGAAGTGACAGTACCACTACCTTTTACGTACTCGGCATCCAATGCACGGTATTGACTAACTGTAGGGTAGTAAGATGTATTGAATATATTTTCTATTCCGAAGCCTATTTTCCAATTTTTATTCAAATTGTAGTTACCTGATAAATTGAAGAGATCGACATTACTGATTGGGCCTTCACTATTGTTATATTTTCCTTTGTCATTGAGTGCAAATCGATCTCTAGCTCCAGTGTGTATCCAAAACAATTGCAGATTTAACTGTTGGTTTGGTTTATAGCTTAAAAAACCAGTTGCTTTAGGTGGTGCAATCCGAGATCCATTAAGATAAATTTTGCTACCATCATCCATTTTTGCTTTTCCTTCTACATATGCATAGCTTCCACCGACGCTTAATTTTTGACTCAGTTGCGCATCAAGAGTAACTTCATATCCTTTTACTTCTTCAGGTTCACGCTGAGGCATTAAAAAACCACCAACATCTACTAAATTAACACCTAAATCCGAAGTACTGATGTAGTAAGAGGCTGAAATATTGAAGATACTGAAACGGCTTGAAAAACCAGCTTCATAGTTATTGGTAATGATCGGGTCTGTTTCTAAATTACCGATTGTGTTTTCTTTAGCACGGCGTAAAATACGACCTAATTCATTGATCGCAAATGCTTGCGAAAAACTAACGAAAGGGTTAAAATAATCGTATTTAGTATAGCGTAATCCTGCATTGAACATTGTCGCTTTATATGGAATATTTCCTCCGCTTACCAATATACTTCCTTCTCCATTCGGACCAGTAGCTATGGTATTGTAATCGTTGACTTTAACGGTTGCATTTTCATACCGAAGCCCAGCTTTAAAGATCAAATTTTCAATGAGGTCGGCTTTTACTTGCGCATAGGGGGCAAAATTAACCATATTCATTTTTGGTATGTATACACGTCCATCTGTTAAATCTTGATAGGTTACATCTTTTAATAAATCTAAACCGTAAGTTACTTCAGTTGGAATAGAAAAAAGCTGAAATGGAGTATTCAGATTTAAGCGCAATCCTTTTTTCTCAGAGTTGATCATGGTTTGTCCTGGACCATACCACGCCGTTCCACTGGCAACGTATCTGTTCATTGAACTGAAGGAATTTAAATAAGCTGTTACATCCAATTGGGTTGAATGAAAAAGATTACTTTTTGAATAGGTTAACATCGCATTGTGATTGTAAGGTGTACCTGCGGGTTTGCCTGGTTCTTCTCCTCTAACTCCAATTGTAGGCGACTGACCATAGATGCCGTTTTTACTGATATATTTGGCACGTTGTGTACTTCCATAATAGTTATAAAATCCAGTCAATGTACTGCTTGAATCAATTTGATAACCTATTTTAATAAAGCCATTGTACTGATAGGAATTGGAAAGACCATCAGTTTGTCCAAGAGGTAAACCATCGGAATCTCTTTGTAAACCGGTGTAGTCTGCCGAACCCGAAACGGTGTAACTCCATTTATTTACCAGTCCTGAAAGCTGTTGTGAAAGTTTGTAACTTAAGGTTTCCTTAGGGTCAAATGGATTTATTGATGTTCCCAAAATGGTCTGACCACTAATCTTTTTACCGTCCTTGTTTTTCTTGGTAATATAATTGATAATACCTCCACCTGAACCATTTCCGTAGATTGAAGTAGCACCTTTTATTACTTCGATACGTTCAATCACACTAGGGTCGATGGTGCGTAGGTCACGTGCTCCATTCATAAGCGGTGTTGATTGCGGGATTCCATCTATCAAAACAAGTACGGCACGTCCACGAAGGGTCTGTCCAGAATTTGTAGCTTTATTGGTCGAGGTACCCAAACCCGGAATTGCATTACCAAGTACCGTAGCTAAATTGTTCGTAATGTTGGTTTGTGCTTGTATATCTTGTTGATTCAAGATTGTGATAGAGGATGGTATCGTTGAAATACTTTCTGGCTTTCTTCCGGCCGTAACAACGATTTCATCCAATACATTTGTACTTGCCAATAAAGTGACGCTGATTAAATTATTGCTGGGTTTATTGGATAAACTGATGATTTTTTCTTTAAATCCTATCGCGGAGACTGATATTTTTTGATTTGCTATTTTTTCATTTGTTGTGATCAACACACCAGCTGTATCTGTACTTCCTAATAGTTGTTGATTTAAACGTACCGTCGCTCCAGCAATTGGAAGATCTTTTTCTGTTTTGACTTTTATAGTCATTTGTTGTGCTTGACAAATGAAAACGAATACCTGTAATGGTATTATTAGAATTAGAAATTTCCATCTATTAGAGATGGAAGGGAATGAAATAGGCATCTGTAATATTCTTATGTTGATTTAGATTTGTTCTAAACAATAGGCAAATATACAATCTATTTAATTCGAGTGAAATTATTATTTGATTTTTTTTAGCAGTAATTAGTTACTAGACATAAACTCTACAGGTCTTATTGTGAGTTTACTGCTCTAAAAAGTTTATGAATTAGATTACAATTGCTTTTTGTAAAATATACCCGCTTTTGGGAAATTTATTAATCTTTTTCGTTAACAAACTTTTTGAGATTGCTGAGAATCTGATCCCATCCAGTTTGATAGTTTTCTGAAGCAAATTCGGGGCCTGCATCATGAAGGTTTTCGATACCTTCATGATGTAAAGTAACAGTTGTTAGTCCTTCATTTTCCTGGAGCAACCAACTGACTGTTGTTACACCCTGACTAAAGGTGGGGTGAGTCCAGGTATGAACTAATTTTTTATTAGGAATAATTTCAAGTATTGTACACTCATGTAAAAATTTATTTTTACCACCAGGCTCATAAAAATGAAATGTTAAGCCCTTCTCTAGAGCAAAATCAGGAATGTCAAAATACCATTGCTTGAATTGATTCTTATCGGTCAGTACCTCCCAGATAATTGATGCTTTTTTTTGTATTACTATTGAAGACGTAATCATCATACCTTGGTGAAATATTTAAAAAAGTTGAAACAAGCTTATTTTAAGTTGTCTAAAATGTTAAGGTAAAAACGTATAATTTCGCCAATTTGTTTTTAGAATAATCTAAACTTAGTGATTATGTCCATTGTTTGTATGCTTTTTTCGCCTTAATTATAATAAGGGTAACGAAACCCAAAACAGCAAATACTGCATAACCAATACCTATCTCAGTCTGTGTTTCTGGATTAACGAGACTCACGACAATATAACTTAATGCAGAAGTGACGAGGTAAGTTATACCACCTGCTAAGCCACCGGCAATTCCTGCAGATGAAGGAAAACGACCTAAGCAGTAACCAAAATAATTATTAAATATAAATCCTGCGGTAACGTGGATCAAGAAGGCGAATAGTGATAATGTAAAGAGATTTGTGATATACGGAGATATTATAATCATTAAAATAATGAAAGCAATTTGTAAATAATTAGCATATCTTAATTTTGGTAGTAGTGCTTTCTTGATTAGTGCACGACCGATAAACCCACCGGACATCCATGCAAGTCCCATTAATAATGAAGTGTATCCGGTCGTAATGGAGCTATAACCTAAATTGTGTTCAATGAAAAATGGTCCACTTAGATTGTAGAACATAACTAAACCATAGCTTATTCCACACATGAGCACTCCAAACGTAAAGTCTTTCGTTTGAAGCATGGTCTTAAATTCAGTGACTAAATATTCAAATTGAAGTGGATTTTTCTGACGGATTGTTTCACCGGAAAAAATGAGTTCTAATATGAAGAGCACAATGCTGTAAGCTGCTAATAACATAAAATTAGAGCGCCATCCAAATTGTGCCTGTAAATATCCGCCAATGAAAGGAGCAATAATTGGCGCTAATGACCAAACGATAGTGATGGCACTCAGGTATCGTTTTCGCTCTTCACCTTCGTACACATCAACGAAATAGGCGCGTTTTGATACTACAACAAATGCGGATAGTATTCCTTGCAGTATGCGCATCATATAAATGACAATAATATTATCAGTTGTGGCTGTAATAAAAAAGCTGATTGTAAATAGAAAAAGAGAAATTAAGGTAATCCGATATCTTCCCCATGCATCAACAAGGGCACCGGCAAAGAATTGTGAAATACCATAACTAATTAAAAACAGGGATAAGGTGAGTTGAATCTTACTTTCTGCCAGTCCTAGCTCTGTTGCCATCTGTGGCAAGGATGGTAGGTAAATGTCTGTTGCTAAGCCCGAAATTGGAACCAATGCGAATGCAATTAGTGTCGGAGCAAATGATTTTCGTGAATTTAAAGTATTTTCTTGCATGTGTATTGTTTATTGAAAACAAATGAGATAAACGTAAATAGGATTTCTTTAGCTAGCGAATGTTCTTGAGGATATCTGAAATGTCGCAAAAGTTACATATGACATATGTAACCTATTTTTTGAATGTACTCATGTGGCAAAGGTATAAAATTCAATAAAGATGAATACTTGTTTTTTAATATTTACAGAACGTGGATGGTATATAATTTTACATAATTCTTTGATTATATAATTTCCGAAAATAAATTTTGTTTTTTTTATTATAGTATTTGTAATGAGTTGGTTATGTTTTATTCTTCATTTACTGTCTTGCTGATGTTACATGATTTTTTTCTATAATCTCATAACGGTTTAATGTTATTTTTACGGCTATGTTTTACATTTAAATGATGTTATTGAAATTGATGGAATGAAATCGTTTTCGTATTTTACTAGATTTTTTATTGTAGGTCGCACAATTTATTAATTATATTGGTCAGCAATTATAAATCAATCTTGCAGTTCTGAAATTGATTATGCCATTTATTTAATATTGGAAGATCGATAATGTAGTCCCTGCAAAGGTTTTAATAAACATGCAGCAGTTTTTAATTTTTATAAATCCTATTGATTAATTTAAAAAAAGAAATTACTATTATGAGTATCGTGTCGTGTAAAAAAAGAATGTTGTTATTGTTAACGGGTATAAGTTTTTGTTCCTTATTATATGCTCAAAAACAACCTCCTAATATTATTTTTATATTGACGGATGATATGGGGTATTCGGATTTGGGATCTTATGGTAGTCCGAATATTCAAACACCTTTTTTAGATTCGATAGCGAGTAAAGGTGTACGGGCTACAAATTATGTCGTTTCCACTCCTTCATGTACGCCATCCCGTGCGTCGTTATTGACCGGACGTTATGCTTCTCGTTATAACTTGCCTCAACCGATCGGTCCTGGTTCGGAATTAGGTCTACCTGATGCTGAGGTAACGATCGCTGAAATGTTAAAGCAGAAGGGCTATCAAACAGCTTTGGTAGGAAAATGGCATCTTGGTGATAAAGGAGAATCGCTACCCAATGCACAAGGATTTGATTTCTTTTATGGTATGCTCTATAGTCATGATTACCGTGCACCTTATGTGAAAACAGATACTGTTATTAAACTTTTTAGAAATCGCAGTCCTGAAGTATTTGCTCCTGATGATTCGGATCTAAGTCAGCATTATCACCGTGAAGCACTTCATTTTATCAATAAGCAAAAAAAAGACAAACCTTTCTTTTTGTATTATGCACATAATTTCCCTCATCTTCCATTGGCATTTTCAAACAAGAAAAATCCTTATGCCAGTGCACAAAATGCAGGTCCTCTTGGGGCGGTCTTGTATGAGTTGGATCAGTATATTGCCCAATTATGGCACGCATTAGAGGCTAAAGGTCTGGATAAAAATACCATCTTGATGTTTTCTAGTGATAATGGACCTTGGATTGAGTATCCTGCTCGTATGTCAGATGACGGCGAGACGAAAAATTGGCATGTTGGAACTGCTGGTGTATTTAAAGGTTCGAAAGCGCTTACTTATGAAGGCGGTGCCCGAGTTCCTTTTATTGTTTTCGGAAAGGGAATTATCCCGGAAGGAAAAGTTATTCGCTCTTCTATCAGTAATTTAGATATTTTACCAACTATTGCTTCTTGGACGGGATCTTCTTTACCAGACAGAAAACTGGATGGACAATCAATACGTAATTTACTGGAAGGTAAAGAGACTGATTTAAACTATGTCCATAGACCAATTTTTTTGGTTAATTATGGTAAACCAGAAGCTGTGAAAGTTGGTGATTGGAAATATCGTATTATTAAACAACGAACAAATTTAATTTCAGGGAAAACGGAGGAGACGGTAGAGGAATTGTTTAATATTGCCTGGGATCCGAGTGAAAGAACAAATTTGATTCATGAATATCCTGAAAAACTGACGGAACTAAAAAGGGTATTTAATTCTTTCGATGAAAAGGAATAGTTTTTCAGCAACTCAAGATAACCTCCGATCAAATGATTAAGTTACATTTGATTGGAGATTTTAAACCCATAAGATGTAAAATTAGGCTATATCTTCAAAGTTGAAAGGGAAGTCTTCCCCCATGATGTTCCTGTATTGGCTAGCAAAGTTTTGAAAACGTATGCGAGCTTCTTGGAGCATGTTTAAAGCAATCATTGCTTTAATTTCCATAAATAAGGCATTTTCATTGAGAGGGTCAAATAGAAAAATAACTTCAGCCAATGCTATGCTATCGTTATAGGCATGTTTCTCCATACTTTGATAGATTTCAGTGATTAAAAGAGGTGTTATATTTTTCTCTAGATCAGCCTTAGTTGAGTCGAAAATAGGTTGATTGGTACCCTGTAAGAACTTTCCCCTTCGTAATAGATGAATTAACTCATCTCTGTTTTCAGTGTTGTTAATAGACGAAGTGAGTTTCATACATCTCGTATAGTCGCAATAGAAATCAGCATGTTGTTCAATTTTAAAACGCCCTTTCTCATAGCGTAATTCTATCCCATCCAATTCACCTAATGCTTTTCTTAAATGGTTGATTGTAACGCCTCTTGAATTTTTGACTTTATCTTCAGATTTGTCTGGCCATACCAGATGACTTAATAATGCGGATGAAATCCCGGATTCACCTGCGTGGGTTAAAATCAAACAAAAAACTTGTTTCAGTCGTGTACTAAATAAATGGGATATATCTTTTTGATTGCGATCTAATACCGTAAATTCTCCAAATAAATAGATTGCATTGGCTTGTAAGTTATTTTTCCAGACAGCGGGTTCGTTATTACTTGGTTTTAACTTACCGATGGGTGCTAATTTTTTAGTCTTGATCAACAAATGTTCTTTATTGCTATCAGCTACACCTGCAGGTACTGGTAAGATCATATGTCGCCCTGTTTTTTTATTAGAGATCCTTTTGAGCATGATGTAAGCTCCTATTGCAACAGTTCCTCCGAATAATACAAAAATCAGATATTTAATTTTATTATTTTTTTTGGGATAATTGCTTAATTCTGTTTCTGAGATAGGAGGGGAGTTTAGGGAATAGATTTTTAATGTTGACTTAACATCATCATTTGACTCTTGTACTAAAGCGAGTAGACGTCCAAGTTGATGGTCATAATAAAGCTGTGCCCGTGTTGAAATCTTGTCCGAATAGATGGCTACAGAATCACCTAATATTTCATAGCTTCCATCTTGGATTGAAAACCGATAAAGCTTGATTGCTGATCGGGTGAGATGCTCGGGATAACATAAGGCATAAAAGTGTGACTGATCTAGGAATACAATACCGCGTGCAGGTACCACATGCTTATCTTTCCATTGAATATCCCACATTTTTGTCACCTTTTTAGTATCTAAGTTAATTTTGTGTAGATCATAATAGTATTTTCTTCCAACAATGTGCTCTCCAGATTCATTTCCCATTCCTCCAAAAATATATGCTGTACGGTTGTTTTCCATATAGCCCGCAGATAGAAAATATCGTGGGAAGAGCTTATCTCCGGTAAAATCTTCAAGTTTTTGCCATTTGGTAGAATCAGCGGCATATCGATAAAATTTGTCACTATAGGACATGTTCCCATATCCTCCGAAGATGTAATATTGCTTTGCTTGCTGATCAAAAAAGAATCCATGGTGATGCAGTTCCTTTTGGACACGATCATAGCTTTCAATAGTCCATGTAAATGTATCAAGATTAAGACTAGCAACGGTCGGCCCCTCATACGGATAATTATGATACAATTCATAAACATACAGCTTATTTGCTTTTACATCAAGGAAGTTGGTTGCTTGAATCAAGTCAACAGGGCATTTTTTTTGAAAAGCAATTTTCCGAGTATCATTCGTTTTGATATTATGAATGAATAAAGAATCGCGATTGAAATAATAGATTTCTTTTCTATTTTGATTGTAATTAGAGCCTGCTTGAATCGACGAATTGAAGGTCTGTACCAATTGCCATTTATAAGAATCATTGATTAACCATTCGGGATTGGTTACAAAGCCATAGTTATTTCCTTCAAAATCATGAACAATATTACCTTCATTCTCCCTTAATGGGAATACATATTTGGTGTTTTTATTTCCAACGGATAGGTTTTTAATGCCCATATTCGGTACATCGATCAGATAATCACTTTTTCCAAAAGTAATGATTGGAAAATAGGGATTTGGGAGTACAATTTTTTTGGATGAGAAAACTTTGTTTTTTATTTGAAGTTTAAAGATTCCTTGTGTGAGGTTAAAGGTTAATTTAACCGGAAACCATGTGTTGTTATCTAATAACCGACGATCTATTTTGGCTGTGATCAAACTACTTTTTCCTTCTTCATTTAGTCTGAATATGCATTGATCTTTTTCTTCGTCATAAAACAGGTTATAGATGGTATTACTTTCCTTATTTTGAACTCTAAGGATATTTCCCAATGAATTTGTGCTATAGATAGCAAGTTGGAAGTCAATGTCAAATAATCCTTCAAATGAAATTGTCTTTTCACCAAAAACTTCATAGGAAGTACGTTTGTCGATTGCGTGATGACCTCCATTAAATTTAAGTCCTTGTGAAAAGGATAGCGTCGGCAGGAATAAGTAAATAGCAAAATATATATAATAGAATTTCATACAGCGCAATTAAAAACTTAAATCAAGAAGTATGGACGCATGATTCCCTTTAAAAGGCGACCGTATAAACCTTCTTAGATGATTTAATGGTTAATAACTATTTTTTCAACATCTTAATGCCTTAAAAGTATACAAAAAAACAATCAAATGAAATAAATCCATTGTTACATGTTTTCTGATTTTTTGAAATTTCCAACACGCAGTAGCATTAAAATAATGCAAGGTTATTGTTTTATTTTTGCCTATTAACCCCTTTTTAACCCTAAAATTAATCGACTCCACTTATCTTGTTCCAGAATTTAATGCCTTAATCATGGGCAAAATTCTGACTAATTATAAACCAGATTCTTCTTATGAAATTTTTAAGAAAGCTACAAAGCATTTTTATTCATGCTATTCCACTATTACTGTTTGTACAGTTTTGTTTTTTAACACCTACGCATGCCACGATGCGAAATGGCGGGGATGGTCGTAATGTTCCAGATCTTCAAACTCAAAATTTAGTACGGTCAATGCAGCTTGTTGACAAATCCATTGCTACCTATTTCTCAGGTGATGAGATGACCATGGCTAGATTTTACAATCCGGACACAAAAGAACTATCTGCTGAAAGGGGCAGTGTTTGGATGTATACTGCCTCTATCGAAGCTGTTAATGCAATTTTAACAAGTCTTAAATTCCAAAAGGAAAATGGCAATGTGGAACTATATAATCAGCACTATAATCGTTATGTGGATTTGTTGAAAAAACTATTTGATAATGCTGATTATTATTTAGGGACTTTTAAACTGACCTCATTTACACAAGAAAAAGAGTGGGCAGTCTATGCTGTGGACCGTGTTCGGGAAAAGGGGAAAGCGAATGTTACTGGGATATTGAATGTTTACGATGACCAAATGTGGCTTGTCCGTGAATTAATAGACGCCTATCACCTAACGAATGATCAAGTCTTTTTAGAAAAGGCTGAGTATTTGACGGCCTATGTTCTTGACGGCTGGGATAGTACACTAGATGACAGAGGTAAGGAACATGGTGGTATTCCCTGGGGTCCGGGTTATGTAACCAAGCATGCTTGTAGCAACGGTCCAATGGTTAGCCCCTTGGTATGGCTGCACGAAATCTATAAGCATAAATCTGATCAGATCGAACATCGATATGTCGATACAAAAGACAAAAAAACACGCCGTTCGAAAATGTTAAATAAAGGTAATTATTACCTGAGTTTTGCACAAAAAGTATACGATTGGCAAAAGCGTTATCTTTTAAACAGTCAGGGTGTTTATACCGATATGATGGGAGATTGCTCACCAGACTGTACGATCGCTTACGAGAATGTCAATGGAACGAGATACCGTGCAAATACATTCTTGAAAACTGCTGTAGGTCCCTCATTTTCCTACAATACCGGTACAATGATTTCTGGCGCGGCGGATCTGTATCGCGTGACAAAATCGAAAAAATATATAGAAGATGCGCAATCATTATCTCATGCTGGTTTCGAGTATTTTGCAAAACTGGGAAAGCAGATTCCAGGATATTATACTTACGAATCCTCAGGATTCAATAATTGGTTCAACGGTATCCTTCTCCGAGGATTCTTTAATATTTATCCTAATTATAAAAAAGTAGGAAGTTACATGGAGTCTTTTCAAAAGAATCTGGATTATAGTTATGACCACTTCTTAAAGGACGGGTTTTTACCAACAGATTTATTAAATGGCTGGGATGTAGATCAAAATAAAAATAATTTGGAGGCTATGTTCATGTTTACATATGCGGCACAGTATGCTATCTTATCGCAATACGAATTAGACAAATCTAAATAACCTAAATAACGACTATTATGATAAAAACATTTAAAAATGGGGGGGCGATATGGTTTTTACTACTATTGCTCACGCTTTGTATGCCTGTAAAAGGTTGGGCACAGAAAGCAAATATTACGGGAAAGGTATTGGGCAGTAACAATGAACCACTGGCTGGTGTTCTTGTTAGTGTAAAAGGAGCGACCGTGAGAACAGAAACAGCTACTAATGAGGACGGCAGTTATGCTATACAGGTTACTGATGGAGCATCTCTGTTATTTAAGTTCATCGGTTATAAACCTCAGGAAGAAGTTATCGGAGAAAGGAAAACCATTAATGTCACCTTGATGACGGATGAAACTGAATTGGAAACAGTTGTCGTTGTTGGGTACGGGACACAGAAAAAGATGACTTTAACTGGGGCTGTTGCTGGTGTAAAAGGCTCTGAAATGAGGCAGACCAAAAATGAAAACCCACAAAATATGCTTGCTGGTCGTATTGCTGGTGTGCGTGTTTGGCAAAAAAGTGCTGAACCAGGCGCATTTAAAGCCAATTTTGATATCCGCGGTATGGGGGCACCTTTGGTTATTATTGATGGAGTTCCCCGTACTTCCGAAGATTTTCAGCGTCTAAATCCAAGTGATATTGAAGAAGTCTCGGTTTTGAAAGATGGATCTGCAGCAATCTATGGTGTCCGTTCGGCAAATGGTGTCGTTTTAGTAACAACAAAAAAGGGAAGAGAAGGGAAAGTATCTATCGGTTATAACGGCTCATTTACCTTTCAGAAACCTTCTGGAATGCCTTTTTTAGCAAATGCATTTGATGCTATGACGATCTATAATGAAAAGTCGAAGAACAACATCAATGGGGGGAGTCTGATCTATACGGAAAAAGATTTTGAAGACTTTCGAAATGGCACCCGTCGTGCTACGGATTGGACTTCTTTGATCTTCTCAAAATTCTCACCACAGACACAACACGATATTAATTTTTCTGGAGGAAGCAGTAAAATACAGTATTATATTGGTGGAGGCTATTCATACCAAGAAGGCTTTTTTAAATCGGGTGATCTCAACTATGATAAGTATAATTTACGGGCCAATATTAGCGCAGAATTAGCCAAAGGACTGAAGTTGGAATTAAGTCTAAGTGGTATGGCCGATCAACAGAATAATCCATACACAAGTTCTGTCGATATTATTCGGAACTATTGGAAACAGGGTGTTTTATTTCCAGCTTATGCAGATTCAGAGAACACCAGATTGAATTATGAGGGGCTTGATTTGGAGCAAAATACATTAGCTATGATCGACTCCGATATATCTGGATATCGTAAATATAAAAAGAAGACATTTCAATCCTCTGCCGCATTACATTATGACTTAAGTAATTTATCGCAAGCTCTTACAGGATTCTCGGCTAAAGCATTAATTGGTTATGATTATCGCGTGGATAACAATGCGATCTTTAGAAAAGAATATTACCAATATGCATTTAATGCTGCTACAAATACTTACAATCAAAAATTGTATAACCTCAGTAGTCCTAATCAGATGAAAAGAGAGTTTTTTGATAAACAGCAATTATTGACTCAATTTATCGTGAATTACGACCGTACCTTTTCGGAGAAACATAAAATTGCGGGATTATTAGGTTGGGAAACGCAAAAAAATAATGGAGATAATTTCTACGGTGTTAAAAATTTAGCATTTGGTTCTGATCAATTATTAGCTGGTGTAGAAGATGGTCAGATGACCTCAATGTATGGTGGATTGAACGATTATTATAATGAAGCAAAGTCAGCTCTAATAGGTCGGGTCAATTATGATTTTGGAGGTCGCTATATCGCGGAATTTCAATTTCGATATGATGGCTCATCGCGATTTGCTAAAGGGCATCAATGGGGATTTTTTCCATCAGCATCTGCTGCATGGCGGATATCAGAAGAACCATTCTTTAAATCTATTAAAGCATTATCATTTGTCAATCAATTGAAAGTAAGAGCAAGTTATGGTGTGCTTGGAGATGATTTGTCTAGCGATTGGGACTTTGGATGGATACCGGGGTACATTTATCCTGCGATAAGCGGAAATTCGGAGAATGGTTATAATAATCAATACGCACCCGGTTATTTGTTCGGAGATAAATTTATTACAGGAGTAAATCGTAAAGCTATTGCCAATGAGCTTATTACATGGTATAAAGCTAAATCGTTTAATGTTGGTGTAGATTTCGAAGGCTGGAATGGTTTATTCGGGTTTACATTAGATTATTTCGATCGTGTACGTTCTGGTTTATTCCAACGTCGTAGCAGTGAATTTCCGACTGTAATTGGAACAACCGCGCCTTTAGAAAATGTGAATAGTGATCGTCATTTCGGATTAGAACTAGAGTTGAAACACCGTAATAAGATCAATGATTTTTCTTACAACCTTCGTGCAATAGCAACCATTACTAGAAATAAGTATTTGAACGCAGTGCAAAATGGACCCTATAAAAATTCATATGACCGTTGGCGAAATGATAACTTAAATCAACGCTATCAAGGATTCCAGTTTGGATATGAAGGTGCTGGGCGCTATGAGAGTTGGGATGATATTCGTAATTATCCTATTTACAAAGAACGTGATCTATTGCCTGGTGATTATAAGTATTTGGATTGGAATGGGGATGGTGAAATTAGCGGCTTGGATGAACATCCCTTTGCTTTGGATCAAACTCCTTGGTTAAATTATAGTTTAAATATTGAAACTGCCTATAAGAATTTTGATTTAAATGTATTGTTGCAAGGATCTGCGTTAGGATCAATGGAATATAAGGAGCCTTTGTATTCGATCTGGGGAACAAACGGAGGCGGAACATTGGAGCAATATGTGGATCGTTGGCACCCGATAGATCCTACAGCAGATCCATATGATCCAAGTATCGAATGGGCAAAGGGTTACTACGGTTACACCGGTAGATATCCAAAAACAAACTCAGCCTTCAATCGTGTGAGTACAGCTTATCTGCGTTTGAAAAGTATTGAGTTGGGGTATACTATCTCGAATTTAAGACCATCTTCCAATATGCGTTTACGTCTATTTGCTAATGCTTATAACCTGTTTACGATCACGGGCGTTAAGTTTGTTGATCCAGAGCATCCAGATGATGATTTAGGCCGCATGTACCCGCTCAATAAAACATATTCTTTAGGTCTATCACTTACATTTTAGTCGCTTACTGATGTATAAAAAATTAAATCACATGAAAAAAATATTGATCATATTATCTCTTTTTGGTTCGCTAGGTCTTGCTGGTTGTACCGACTTGGACATTACTCCCAAAAATATTGTTACTGATGAGGACTTATTGACTACTCCAGCTGGGATAGATATCTACATGGCTAGGATGTATAGTTTAATGCCTTTCGAAGATTTTAAATATATGGCCGAATGGGGTATTGAATTTAATGGCTGGTTAGCATCTAATGGAATTGAAGGTACTGGAGAGGCTGTCAATAGGGATGGAATCACCCGATCTTTTACGAGCGAACGTACACCGTACTGGGGTAGGGGTTTTGAATTAATACGCGATGCCAACCATTTGATTGAGACTTTGCCAAATTATAAAGATAAATTTTCACAAGAGATCTATAATCATTATTTGGGTGAAGCTTATTATGTACGAGCAACAGTTTTTTATGCTATGGCACGCAGGTTTGGTGGTATTCCTTTGGTCACTAAGGTTATTCAATATCCTGCTTCCGCTGCTGATCTTGAAGTTGCAAGATCGAGTGAAGAAGATACTTGGAATCAAATTTTGAAAGATTATAATGAAGCCATTCAGCTCATGTTACCTAAAAGTTTGAAATCAGGGTATTCCAATAAATATGTGGCTTTGGCTTTTAAATCTGAAGCCATGTTATATGCCGGTAGTGTCGCAAAATATAACGAAACAGTCTCTGGAAGATTAACGGGACTCGGACAAAAAACAGGAGTGCGTGTTATTGGTTTTGATCCTTCGAATTGGAGATCTGCTTCTCAAAAATATTTTTTAGAGGCTTATCAAGCCGCGCGAACCGTTATGGCAGAGGGAGGTTACTCGCTCTATATGAAAAAGTGGCAAGCAAATGATGCAGAAGCACAGTATCAAAATATGGTCGATATGTTTAGTGATCTCAGTAGTTCTGAAAATATTTATGTCAAAGAATATCTTTTTCCAACAACTACACATAGTTTTGATGCTTTTAGTTCTCCGTTTGTATTTCGATCACCATTATCAGCAGGAACCTGTCCTACAGTAGATTTTCTGGAACTTTTCGACGGTTTTGATAAATATCCGAATGGTACTTTAAAAGTAACCTCAGGAAATACAAATACCGAGGGCGATTATTTGCTGTATGACAAGCCGATGGACTTGTTTAAAAATGCAGAACCACGGTTAAGAGCTTATGTCATTTTTCCAGATGATGTATTTAGGGGGAAATCGATAGAAGTTCGTGCAGGAATTTACACTGGTCAAATTCCAATAAAACCATTATTTAGTAATTATACTTATGCTACTGCAGATACACGTTATCAGCAACTTGGCGCCTATACCTCAAATCCTAAAACATTGTATTTGAGTCCAAGAGATGGTGGTGGTCAAGAGACTGTTGAATATAAGGGACAGCGCATGCCTGCGGCTGGTGCCAATGGTCCATTTTATGATAATGGTGAAGCTACTCTTACTGGATTTTATATAAGGAAATGGTTAAACACCAATTTGTCCAAAGAAATTGGTGAGGGAAAATCTGATCAACCTTTTATTTTGATGCGTTATGCTGAAATATTATTAAATGTAGCAGAGGCTGGAGTAGAATTAAATATGCTTGGAGCAACAGCACCCGATGGAAGTGATTTCCTACAAGTGGCAACAGCAGCGGTAAATGAAATTCGCGAACGTGCAGGAGCAAAATTGTTGACGACTTCTATTGGCGGAGATAATAATGGACGAAATATCGTGCGAAAAGAAAGACGCAAGGAGTTAGCATTTGAACATAAAGCGAAGTGGGATTTACGTCGATGGAGAGTTTTGCATTATGAAGGGAGAGATAATTTCTGGGGTGAAACTAAAGATAAAAATCAATATAGTAATAATGAGAATTTCCGTTTTAGAGGACTTTATCCCTTTTTCTCAACAGCATCAGGGAAATATTTCTTTGATGCTAGGTTTCAGTGGGTAAGCACCAAAACATTTTCTTACACCCCATTGGATTATTATTTTGAAATTCCTGGTGGAGAGGTCGCAAAAAGTGCTGTCATCGATCAACAGCCAAATCGTTAATATTAAAAATTACAGAAAATGAAAAATAGATTTTTTAGTATAATAGGTATGTTACTTTTATTAAGCTCATGCAATCTTTTTAAGGAAGACAATTATGAGGTTCCAGCGGTAACATTAAAAGGAGAAGTTGTTGATGCACAAACTGGTGAACGCGTGTTGACCGACCAAGGTAGTGAGGGTATTCGTGTTCGATTGACCGAATTAAGTTGGGGAGACAATGTCGAACACAATCCAGATTTTTATTGCATGCCTAATGGTACTTTTCAACACAACAAGTTGTTCAAAGGAAATTATAATATAACAGTAGATGGTCCATTTATCCCATTGGTTCGTAAGGATGTGAATAATACCATCCTTGCGGATGATAGCAAGAATATGGAGTTGAATGGTACACATGAAGTAAAAATGGAAGTACATCCATTTTTGAAGATCGAGTGGGTAGGAGAACCTATTGTGAGTAAAGGAAAAATTAGTGCTCAAATACGCGTAACCCGTGGTATCAATGAACAGTTTTTTAAAGATAAGATAGAACCTTTAGGCAACTACAGTGCTGATTTTTTCAATATTACTGATATTCAATTTTTTGTAAGTTATTCTTCTACTGTTGGCTATCGTGCTCGTGATGAACGTTGGTCTAGTAAGATCGAATATGGCGGACGTAATTTTGATCCTTTACTCGGACAAGTAATTGAAATAGAGTCAATAGGAGAGATTCCTGCTGGTCGTACGGTGTTTATACGTGCGGCTTCTAGAATTAACTATGATACACCCAGAGGGAGTGGTACAAGACGATGGAATTATAACGAGGCAAAGAGAATTGATATTCCGCAATAGGATCGATTTATTTATATATTAATATATTAAACATGAAAAAAACGAGCATATTAATAGTCTTACTAGCTGTTTCATCTGCGGTTACTGCGCAAGTAAAGGATCCGGTGAAAACTACTTTTCAAAGTTCAAGAGAATGGCGTCCAACCATTGATAATAGAGCAGATGCCGTCATGATCTACGGTACTGGAGGAAACCCATCGGATAAATCCAAAAGAATTCCTTTTGAAGAAAGAGTCAGGAGCTGGAGGGATAAAGGATATATCACACACTACATGACAGGTATAGCATGGGGCGAATATCAGGATTACTTTACAGGAAAGTGGGATGGGAAAATGCATCTTGATGAGGGTCAAGTTGACGTAAAAGGCGATACAATTTGGCATGGACATATGGTGCCTTATATCGTTCCTACGGATAATTATCTAAAATATATTAAGGAAATGCATGTCAAGCGCGTTATTGACGCTGGTATTGATGCAATTTTTATGGAGGAGCCGGAATTTTGGGCTAGAGCGGGTTACAGTGAATCTTTTAAACGGGAATGGAAAAAATATTATGGCTTCGAGTGGAGGTCACAACATGAGTCTCCTGAAAATACTTACCTCGCTAATAAATTGAAGTACTGGTTATATTTTAATGCCTTAAATGAAGTGTTTACCTATGCTAAAGCTTATGGGAAATCTAAAGGAATGGATGTTAAATGTTATGTGCCGACACATTCTTTAATCAACTATTCGCAGTGGATGATTGTAAGTCCGGAAGCAAGTTTAGCTTCATTGCCCGTAGTTGATGGTTATATCGCACAAGTGTGGACGGGAACTTCCAGAGAGCCAAATTATTTTAATGGTGTCGTAAAAGAGCGTGTTTTCGAAACGGCATTTTTAGAATATGGATCGATGGAATCCATGACTGCACCAACTGCCCGTAAGATGTTTTTCTTAACAGATCCGATAGAAGATTGGCCAAGAGATTGGGTAGATTATAAGAAAAATTATCAAGCAACTTTTACTGCGCAATTGTTATATCCGAATATATCCGATTATGAGGTAATGCCTTGGCCGGAAAGGATCTATGAGGGATTGTATAAAACCAGCATAAATAGCGATACAAAAGCTAAGATTCCAAAAGATTATGCGACGCAGATGCAAGTGATGATCAATACCTTGAATCAAATGCCAAAATCTGAAAATCAAGTTTCGGGTTCTTCAGGGATAAGTGTTTTATTGGCAAATTCGCTCATGTTTCAACGCTTTCCTACCCATGCTGGTTATGATGACCCGCAGTTAGCTAATTTTTATGGCCTTGCACTGCCTTTTTTAAAAAGAGGTGTACCTGTTAAAACCGTTCATATCGAAAATTTAAGTTTCAAAGAAGCTTTAGCAGATACCAAAGTTTTATTGATGTCATATGCCAATATGAAACCATTAAGCGCCGAAGCTCATCAGCATTTAGCCGATTGGGTAAAATCTGGAGGTTTACTGGTGTATAGCGGTACTGATCTTGATCCTTTCCAGACTGTTCAAGAATGGTGGAATACGAAAGGAAATAATTACGCAAGTCCTGCAGATCATTTGTTTGAAAAGATGAATATTAAGGAAGTAGCAAAACAGGGAAGGTATAGCTATGGGAAGGGTTTTTTACATATTTTACGTACGGATCCAAAAGAGTATGTATTAAAACAGAATAATACGCAACAATTGCTTGGTGTGGTCCAAGATTTATATGAAACAAAAACTAAGAGTGGAAAACTAGAATTTAAGAACAACTTCTTTCTCAGCCGTGGTGTCTATGATTTGATTGCTGTCCTAGATGAAAGTGTCAATAATAGATCATTTCAGGTCAAGGGAAATTTAATAGATTTATTTGATCCTAAGCTACCCATTGTTACCAGCCGCGATGTGCAAGTTGGAGAACAATGTTTCTTTTTAAATCTTGATCGTATCGAAGATAAGCAGAAACCTCAGGTATTGGCAGCAGCTAGTCGCACATATGATGAAAGGATAGATGGGAATAATTATTCTTTTATTGCTAAAAGTCCTATTCAGACAACTAATATTTCACGCATATTATTACCTGAAAAACCGAAGAGTATACGTGTCAATCATCAAGAAGTATTTACTGAATCAAATTGGGATCAAAAAACTAAAACTTATTTGCTAGGATTTGAAAATGACCCAGAGGGTGTAGCTGTCGCTATCAAATGGTAGCTATTAATAGTTAAGGAATTCAGTTGTGCTTTTAGTCAAAAATTAAAGATTGTTTTTAAAGACCTCATGTATTTAGCATGAGGTCTTTTATTTATTTTAGGAGTGTAGTTTTTGTTGTTCCAAAAATTCAGAAGGGCTTACTCCAAATTGTTTTTGAAAGTTACGTGAAAAATGCGTGGCAGAGCTATAACCTAGTAAATTGGATATTTCATAGATTTTGAATTTTCGTTGTGCTAGCAATTCTGCGGCTTTTCGCAGCCGGGTCAGGTTAATTAATTCATTAGGAGATAGGCTTGAAACAACATTAATTTTTCGATAAAGTGTTGGACGGCTCATGCATAAAATATCAGCCATACGGTCAACATTGAATTTCGGATCATCTAAATGATTCTGAATGATTTCATCCACTTTTTGAAGAAATTCTTGATCGCTTTGATTTTGGCCGATGCTCTGTATCTGCGATAAAGGGTTACTAACAAAAAAAGCTTTTACTTTTAATCTGTTTTTTAGAAGACTGGCAATTTGTGCTCTTAAAAATGCCGGTGAGAATGGTTTTTCAATATAAGCATCAGCGCCAAATTCTAAGCCTTGGATTTTAGATTCGATACTATTTTTCGCCGTAAGTAAAATTACCGGAATATGGGAGGATGCCATATTTTCTTTAATATGCTGACACAATTCGTAACCATCCATTTCAGGCATCATGACATCGCTAATAATTAAATCAAAATTATCCGATTCCATCAATTTCAATGCTTCTAGACCATTGTTGCAGGTTTGAACATGATATTCCTCACAGAGATCATCTGCAATAAATTCAAGTAATTCTTGATGATCGTCGATTAAGAGGATATTGGCTTTTGAATTTTTCATGATGATAGTGAGCTTTGATTTAAAGGAAGTATGAGTTTAAATACGTTGAAGGAGGATTCGTCTACTTCATATATTAATGTGCCTTGATGTTTTAAGGTCAATGATCTAGTTAGGGCTAAACCTAATCCACTACCTGAAATACTTTTGCTTCTTTTTAAGCGATTGAAAGGTTCAAAAATATTTTGCTGTTCCGCTGGCGGAATTAGTGCCCCGTCGTTCTTTATGATCAATACACATGTTTTTGTATTTTCATCGGTTTTTAATGTTATTTCTATTTGATGATCTGCATATTTTAAAGCATTATTAAGCAGATTATAACAGATTTTTTCGAAAGCGTCTAGATCTATTAAAGCGATAATATTCTGACTGATATCTAATGTTAAAACACGATTTTGAGCAATTAAGGTTACGGAAAAATTATTGATAATTTCTTGTAAAATATGGCTTATATTATGCGGTGCAAAGTTTAATTTAAACCCTTCGGCCTCTAACTTTCTGAAATCCAGTAATTGATTGCTTAGTTCAATAAGTTTATTGGTATTGTTTTCCATCGTTAGCAGTAATTTATCTACTGCTGGACTGCGTTCGACTCTATCCATCAATTTTTCCAAAGGAGCCTTTATTAATGTTAACGGAGTTCGGATTTCATGAGCAACATCAGTATAAAAATTGATTTTTGAACGGTATAAATCTTGATCTCTTAAGTTTTGGATTGTTAAGATATGTTGACGATTCCGCTGTTTTATTGCTTCGTTAAAATGATGAATTATAAATGCGATAAGTCCGATAATAATAAATCCATAGATAAGATATGCAGGAAGACTTGCCCATATTGGTGGTAATACTTCTATTTTCAAGGTCTTGATTTGTGGAATCGCAGTGCCATTTGGATCTTCAGCTTTAATTATGAATGTGTAATTTCCTGGCGCCAGTTTGGTAAAGTATGCGCGGGGGATACCATTGATAGGGTTCCATTTTTCATCTATTCCTAACATTTTATAACTATAGCGTACAGAATGAGGAGCTTGGTAATGTAATGCAGCAAAATCTAAGCTAAATGAGGATTCATCGTGCTTAAGTTTAATACTTTCGGTAAAGAGAATTGATTTTTTGAGAATGGTTGATTCATCAGTTTGACTCACTTCTCGATTATTGACAGTTAAATCTGTAATAAAAATAGGTGTTTTTGCATTGTATTTGATTTGATTTAATTGTTCGGGCTTAAATCGGATCAAACCATTGATAGTCCCAAAGTAGAAATTATTATTGTTATCATCAAAGGAAGAGTTGTAATTGAACTGTAATGTTGGTAAACCCGATTCCATATTAAATGTTCGTATTTTGTGGTTGACGGGGTTATACCTAACAAGACCTTTGGAAGTAGCCACCCAGATATTATTTTCTTTGTCTTCTAAAAAAGAGAGAATAACGTTGCTGGGCATCCCGTCTTTTATACTTATAAAGCTAAAACTGTTATTTTCAAATTCTTTTTTTACCATTCCTCCCTCAGTTGCAATCCACAATCTTTTTTTTGAATCTTCAAATAAACTGTTAATTCGATTATTGGGTAGCGCATGTTGATCATGTGTCTGCTGCTTATAATGTTTAAAATAATTGGTCTCTGGATTGTAACAAATTAAACCATCACGCCACGTACCTATCCATAAATTACCTCGGAAGTCCTCTAATATACAGGTGTAAAAGATATAAGCCGGTACATTTTTTATTAAGAAAAATTGTTTGGTATCCAAATTAAAACGGTACAAGCCTCGTGTAGAAGCGGCTAAAATATCACCCTTTTTTGTTTGATAGAGGTGGAATATGAAATTACTTTCAAGTTCTGAATTATGATAACTATTTCTATCCAAATGTTGTGTCACCTGTAAACGTTTTAAATCGAATATATCGAGTCCATTTACAAAAGCACCGACTAGTAATTTGTCTTTAATGGCTAGTAATCCATGAATATTATTATTAGCTAATGAGCTATTTTGACTCGTAAAACTTTGGATCTTATTGGTTGAGAGGTTCCATTTTGATATTCCGCCGTTCTCGGTACCCATCCAAATATTTCCTTCTTTGTCTTTTTTTATGGCCCTTACAACCGATCCTTGTAGGTTTGTTGGTTGGTCGCCCGGTAAAATTTTTTCGATGATGCTGTTATGTGCATGATAGTAATTTAGTCCACCAAAATAAGTACCTAACCAGATGCCCTGATCTTTGTCTTGTAATATGTTGTAAATTGCATCGTCGGAAATACCCCATTTATTATGATTCTCCTTACGTAAATGGAGAAAACTTTTAGTGGCGATTTGATAAACAAACAAGCCAGATTCTGTTGCAAACCAATATTCATGATCATTCGGTTGAAGAATATCCCTTACATATAAAAATTGTTTCAACTGTTTTTGACCAAGAATGGAAGTAAGTGTTCCAGTGCTCTTTTCGTAAGAGAATACACCCGCTTTGGAAGTCCCAATTAGGAGTTGTCCCTGCTTTGTTTCTACTATTTTTTCAATGCTATACCAATCTTTTTTTTCAAATGATTTTGTGAAATCAAGAAATGGAGTAATCTGATACTTTTCGTTAACGAGGTAAATAATACCCTCTGGAGTTCCAAAATAGAGTTTTCCGGATTTTGTACTGCATAGTGATGTGATGTACAGATTTGATTTTGTAAGTTGTCTTGTTACTTTATTTGTAAGGTTGTGCAGGTAAAGCATTCCATTGGATATAAACCATAGGTTGTGCTTTCCATCTGTCGTAATAACAGGAACTTCTGTGCTTCTAAATTTTTCATCTAATATTTCAAAATTTTCATGAATGGGATCATAAGCGTAGATCCCTTGATCTGTACCGATCCACATTTTTTTTTGATAGTCTTCTTTTAAAGATATAATAGAATTACTTCCTAAACTTCGATGATCTTCTTTACTTGTAAAGTGTTTGAAAGAATTTCCATCAAAGCGATTCAATCCATCTTTGGTACCAAACCATAGAAATCCGTAGCTATCTTGCATACTGCAGATAACTGCGTTGTTAGAAAGTCCTTCATTTATTTGATAATGGTTAAAATAATAAGGTTGTGCATGGATATGAGCAGAAAATAAAAGATAAGCAAAATAAAGAAGCAACAATTTAATTTTTATCATGTCTAATTGGTAATTGATACAAAAGAGCAGTATTATGAAACAATTCTGCTAATCAATATTTTCTAAATTTAGGATTTTAGTACTTGTAAGGTTGAAGATAAAAAATTAAAAAGTAAATCGTAACTTTTAAGTTCAATTATTTCATTTATCTGTCAACTAAATCGCTTAAGTTGATCAATATGATCAAAATTATGAACCTTTATAAGGGACCTAAAATAAATTAAAAATGAAAAGAAAAATGGAGTGTATGGGTATTGTTAGTATCCTTGTCATTGGATTAGGATGTCAGCAAAAGAATGTCACAGAAAATAAGGATCAATCTGAAATGATTTCCTATATGGATAGCGCTGCATTTGCTGCTAAAATAAATGATCATGATGTCCAGTTATTTGAATTGAAAAATAAGCGGGGTGTGCATGCATACTTTACAAATTTTGGTGCACGCATAGTAGGTTTGTGGGTTCCGGATAAACAAGGTAATTTAAGGGATGTGGTTTTGGGATTTACAAAAGCTACCGATTACAACAACCCGGCAGAGCCCTATTTTGGAACGATTGTCGGTCCTTTTGGAAACCGTATAGCAAAGGGAATGTTTCAACTTGATGGACAAACTTACCAACTACCTATTAATAATGGTGTCAATACACTACACGGTGGGTTTAATGGCGTTCATTTTGCCAATTGGACCTTGAAAATGAAGAGCGATTCATCGATTACATTTGCATATACCTTGCCAGATAGAGCTGAAGGTTTTCCAGGAAATATTGCGATTGAAGTTACATATGGTTTAAATGACCAAAATGAACTAACAATTGAATATGAGGCGCAATCGGATAAAAAAACGGTTGTAAATCTAACAAATCATGCTTATTTTAATTTAAACGGAGAAGGTAGTGGTTCAATATTGAATCACCAGCTTCAGTTATTTGCCGATGAATTCACGCCTGTTGATAGTACATTGATTCCAACTGGAAAACTTGAGAAAGTAGGCGGATCAGCTTTTGATTTCACGACCGCTAAGGCAATTGGTAAAGATATTGATGCTAATGATCGTCAACTGTCTTATGGTAAGGGATATGATCATAATTTTGTCTTAAATAAACAAAGAGAAGGTGATTGGTATAAAGCTGCTCATATTGTGGGTGATCAATCCGGAATTGTCCTGGATATCTTGACGCAGGAACCGGGCATTCAATTTTACAGTGGTAATTTTATGAGTGAAAAGGTCCAATTGAAAAATGGTAAAAAAGACTCTTTTAGAACTGCATTTTGTTTAGAACCACAACATTATCCAGATTCCCCTAATCAACCGAATTTTCCAACAACCGTATTAGTTCCTGGTCAGATCTATAAAACTAAATCACTATATCGATTCTCAGTTCTGTAATTGTTATTTTCATATTATCCAAATATAATCAAGCCCATTTCTTATTTAGGTAATGGGCTTTTTTTTAATAATAATTTAGAATCCTTTGCTAAGCTTAATTAAATGATACAAATGCGCACATTTTTGAGAAAATTAGCAAGTTAAAGTAGCTTGTTAAATCATAAATTTGAGTAACCAGTAATTAAGCACAACGACCTAATAATCATTCAATAATTATTTCGAGGAATTATGGTTTAATCTTAGAAAATATGATCGTTTTGGGGTTAAAAGAGAATGATACTGATCACAGCATTTTAGGTTCGTGTGGAAAATATTGAGATTACAAAATAAGAATTGAATTGATTTTGATGGGAGCCTAAGTTCATGGTTTGTAGTCGTCCCATCTTTAAATATAGTGATATAGATATTAATGATTATACGTTTTTTTATTATGAAGAGAACTTTATTGTTTGCAGGTTTATTAATGACCATACAGATGAACTTTGCTCAAGATTGGAAGCCCGCAGGTTCGCATATTTTAACTTCTTGGGGGGAACAAGTAAATGTTGAAAAGCCACATCCAGAATATCCGAGACCACAGCTCGTCCGATCGAACAATTGGCAAAATTTGAATGGACTTTGGAAATATGCCATTACACCTGTCGATGCTCAGGCTATTCCAACCCAATGGGAAGGTAATATTTTGGTGCCATTTGCTGTTGAATCATCTTTGTCTGGCGTAGGGAAAGAAGTGGGAAAAGATAAAGCGTTGTGGTATAGTAATAGCATTACTTTAGATAAAGCAGTTCAAAAAAATAAGATTTTACTTCATTTCGGTGCCGTAGATTGGCAATGTGATGTATTTATCAATAACCAATTGGTCGGTAGGCACGAAGGGGGATTCGATCCCTTTACGATGGATATCTCAAAATTTCTTAAAAAGGGATCGAAGCAGGATATTGCTATTCGGGTATGGGATCCTACCGATGATGGGCCACAGCCACGGGGTAAACAAGTAAAGCATCCTAATGGAATCTGGTATACACCTGTGACAGGTATATGGCAAACAGTTTGGCTAGAGAGCGTTTCTCAAAGTCATATTGTAAGTACTAAGCAAACTCCGCAATTGGATGAGGGAAGCTTAACCTTTGAAGCTTTGGTATCCGGAGGTCAGCCTGGCGATCAGATCAAGGTGAAAGCTGTGGATGGCAGTCGTATTCTGCAGGAGCAATTAGGTGAGCCAAATGTGGCTTTTAAGATTGCTGTTCCAAATGCAGAGGAGTGGTCTCCTTCTAATCCTAAATTGTACGATCTGGAAATTCAATTGTTACGTAAGGGGAAAGTAATTGATCAGGCTAAAAGTTATTTTGCGATGCGTAAGATATCGATGCAGCAAGATAAAGATGGTATTCAACGATTAATGCTTAATAATAAGTTTACATTTCAGTATGGTCCATTGGATCAAGGCTGGTGGCCCGATGGTCTGCATACAGCTCCTTCAGATGAAGCATTGAAATTTGATGTGATCAAAACTAAGGAAATGGGTTTCAACATGATCAGGAAACATATTAAGGTTGAACCTGCACGTTGGTACCGTCATTGTGATAGTATCGGTATGTTAGTTTGGCAAGATATGCCAAGCGGTGATCTTGGTGGAAATAATTGGGATATGCAACCCGGAAAAATTTCAGGAGGTGATCGTGACAAGACGCGTTCGGCAATATCAGAACAGTATTATCGTAAAGAATGGAAGGCGATAATGGAAGTTTTGCATAATTTCCCAAGCATCGTCATCTGGGTGCCTTTCAATGAGGCTTGGGGACAGTTTAAAACTAAGGAAATTACAGAATGGACAATTGCAAATGATCCATCTCGTTTAGTGAACAGTGCCAGTGGAGGGAATTTCATGGAAACTGGACATATTCTTGACATTCATAATTATCCAGATGCTGCTATGCCTGATCCTTCTTTATTTGGTGCAAATCAGGTTTTAGCATTAGGTGAATTTGGAGGTTTAGGCTTACCGGTCGAGGGGCATTCTTGGCAACAAAAAGACAACTGGGGTTATCAAAGTTTTAAAAATAAAACGGAGTTATTGGATCGTTATAAAAGACTTATTCATGATCTAAACCGTTTGATTCCAATGGGATTATCAGCGGCAGTTTATACGCAAACCACAGATGTGGAAGTTGAAACAAATGGACTAATGACCTACGATCGAAAAGTAATAAAAATGCCTGAAAGTGAACTGAAGGCAATTCATAAACCTTTATTTGAGTTTTTAATTAAACGTTAGCGTGTATTAGGTTGCTCTACTTTTGTGCAAGTGGAGTAACCTGATTCATGAAGATAATAAATTGAAAATTTATTTAAGTAATCCATCAATATATTCATAATGAAATTAAAATATGTCGCTATAGCTGTTCTGTTGTGTCAATCGCTTTTTTCGTCGGCGCAACATAATCCAGTCAAAAATAATTTGCGCGCACCTGCTTTTCCTCTAGTCACCATTGACCCCAATACCAGTGCGTGGTCGTATAGTGATGAACTTTATGGTGATGTTGTGCGGCATTGGACCGGAAAAACTTTTCCGTTGCTTGGCGTCATAAAAGTAGATGGTAAAGCCTATCGTTTTTTAGGTAAAGAGGAAATAGAATTAGAACCTATCGCACGAATGGGAGAAGATGATCACTGGAAAGCGCCATACACAGAGAAGGAACCTTCTGCCGGATGGAATACCTTGGCATTTGATGATGCGAACTGGAAAACAGGGATTGCGCCATTTGGTACAAAAGATAAAGAATCTCATGCGAAAACAGATTGGCAAGAGCCTAAGATATGGGTTAGAAGGATTATCAACTTAGAAAAAGATTTAGCGGGACAGTCTGTTTATATTGAATTTACCCATGATGATGATGCAATTTTATATGTTAATGGAATAGAAGTCGTTAATACCGGAAATAGAACCGGTAAAAATAATCGCGTCAAACTCTCAGATGAAGTTGTTAAAACCCTTCGGAAAGGGAAAAATATCATTGGAGGTTACTGCCACAACAGAGTTGCAAATGGCTTTTTTGATTTTGGCTTATTTTTAGAAAGAGAGGGGAGTAATCATTTTGATCAGGAAGCAAAGCAAGAAAGCGTTGATGTGCAAGCAACACAAACTCATTATGTTTTTGACTGTGGGCCGGTAAAAGTGAAAGTAAGTTTTACTGCTCCTATGTTTTTGGATAATTTGGATTTACTGACACGACCTGTCAATTATTTATCTTATCAAGTTGAATCAAAAGATGGTAAAAAACATCAAATCGAATTCTATTTTGAAGCATCTCCAAACTGGGCATTAAATTCGCCATTACAAGAATCTGAAAGTAGTGAATTTAAAAATGGATCCTTACAATACGTAAAAACAGGAAGTAAGAATCAACAGATACTGGGTAATAAAGGTGATGACTTGCGTATTGATTGGGGATATTTTTATATGGCTGGAGATCAAAAAAATACCAAAGCCATGATTGGTGATAGCCATGATTTAAGGAAACAATTCTTAAAATCAAATCACGTTATTCAAAGCTCTGTTTCAGGGAAGCAACTGGCCCTGCGTCAGTCATTCTCCGTAACGTCCAAATATAGTGATAAGATACTTTTAGGTTACGACGATTTATATGCGATTCAGTATTTTAACGAAAACTTACGTCCTTATTGGAATAGAGATGGCCAAAGTACCATTGAAAAGCAATTTGATTTAGCAAATAAAGAATATAGCAAATTAATAAAAGCCTCAGATCAATTTGATGCCCAATTGATGCAAAGCGCGATCAAGGCTGGTGGTAAAGAATATGCAGCATTATGCGCACTTGCGTATCGTCAAGCGATAGCTGCACATAAATTGGTAAAAGCACCAAATGGTGATTTACTTTTGTTATCGAAGGAAAATGATAGCAATGGATCTATTGGCACCGTCGATATTACTTATCCCTCAGCACCATTATTTCTATACTATAATCCTGAACTGGCAAAAGGTCTTATGAATTTTATTTTCTATTACAGTGAAAGCAATAAGTGGACAAAACCTTTTGCGGCACATGACGTGGGTACCTATCCGATAGCAAATAAGCAAACCTATGGCGGAGATATGCCAGTAGAAGAGTCTGGCAATATGTTAATATTAACTTATGCTATTGCTAAAGCGGAAGGCAATGCTGCTTATGCAAAGAAACATTGGAAAGTCTTATCTACCTGGGTAGATTATTTGGTAGAGAAAGGACTTGATCCAGAAAATCAGTTATGTACAGATGACTTTGCAGGGCATTTTGCTCATAATGCCAACTTATCGATTAAAGCGATTTTAGGAATTGCTTCTTATGGTTATTTAGCGGAGATGATGGGTGATCAGCAAACCGCTGATAAGTATCTCAATCAAGCAAAATCAATGGCTAAGAAATGGAAGACAATGGCACAAGACGGTGATCATTATAAACTTACCTTTGATCAATCTGGTACGTGGAGTCAAAAATACAACATGGTCTGGAACAAAATATTAAAAATGAAAATTTTTGATGAAGATATTCGTACAACTGAGATCAAATACTATCTCACAAAGCAGAACATTTATGGTCTTCCATTGGATAACCGTCAACAGTATACAAAAACTGATTGGATTTCTTGGACTGCAACGATGGCCGATGACAAAGAAACCTTTGAAAAATTCATTAGCCCAGTATATCGTTTTATGAATGAGACAGTAGATCGTGTACCCATGTCAGATTGGATCTATACAGATAAACCTAAACGCTCAGGTTTTAAAGCTAGATCTGTAGTAGGTGGTTATTTTATCAAAATGCTGGCAGAAAAAATGGAAAAAGTAAAGTAGATTTAGATAGGTTGGTTTGTAGGGCCTTGTGTATACCTGTATGCAACAAGGCCCTTTTTTTAATGCAGGCTCAACCTACGGACATATTATTCATTTATCATGTATAAATTAAATGTAACCGGTCGTTTTTTAGTACTTATATGTACTGTTTATTTTTCGATTTCGTGTAGTAGTTTAGGATTGCGGAAGAGCAATCTGACCGGTGGCAGTGATGCTACTACTGGATCTAACACGTATTTGAATCCAGTATTTGAGCCTATACTTGCGGATCCAACAGTACTTAAAGATCCGAAGTCAGCCTATTTCTATGCGTATGGTACTGCTGATAATTGGGGAGATGAACACGGAGAACGTCTCGTATCTATATTACAATCTAAAGACCTTGTTCATTGGAAATGGATAGGGACAGCCTTTCAACAGAAGCCATCATGGAAAATGGCTGGAGGAATCTGGGCACCTGATGTTATCAAGCTAAAGAACAAATATTTGCTGTACTATGCATTTTCCACTTGGGGAGATTCCAATCCAGGAATAGGTGTCGCGGTTGCAGATCAACCTATTGGTCCATTTTTAGATCAAGGTAAATTATTCGATAGTCAAGAAATTCAAGTTCCCAATTCTATAGATCCCCATTTCTTCTCCGATAAAGGCATTAATTATCTGTTCTGGGGAAGTTTTAGTGATGCTGATACGCAAGGTACATATGGAATACCGTTGACAGATAATGGATTAGCTATTTCCAGTTTACAGAAAAAGTTTAAAGTGGCCGCAGGAGATTTTGAAGCTGTTATGATTCATAAACGTAGAGGGTATTATTATTTATTTGGTTCAAAGGGTTCTTGCTGTGAAGGAGCCAAGAGTACTTATCATATTATGGTGGGGCGTGCAAAAGTATTGCAAGGCCCATATTTTGATAGAGAGGGGCGAGATTTGAAAATGAGGGGTGCTGGCACGCTGTTGCTAGAGGGTAATGACAACTTTGTAGGTACAGGGCATAATTCTCGTATCATGACCGATGAGAATGGCATTGATTGGATGCTGTATCATGGAATAAACCCTAAGCAAAGCCGTGTATCTTCAGGAGGTAACAGACGCGTTCTGCTCTTAGATCAAATTAAATGGGTCGCCGACTGGCCTATAGTGGAAAATAATACCAGTAGCCATTTAGCTAAGGAAGCACCATTTTTTAGAGCAGTACAATAGTCGACAGCACTATCCAAATTTTTAATCTATAGAGTTCGTAATACTAGCACTTAACAATCACTAGCTGTTAAGCTCCTTTCATATCTAGTTTTTTGTCTCGTTATATTCACTTGAAGATCAGTTGAGTTAATTTTAAAATTAATAATTACACTTTTTGGTAAAATTTGATAAATTCAATTTTACTGAAGTAATGAGTTGTTTTGACCAGGTGAAGGATGCAGATTAAGACGAACTCGCAATTGATAAATCTACCCATTTTGTTTCGTACATACTCACAATTTCAACTGCTCTTTTGAGACCGTTAAAGAGCGGTTTTGTGTTTATCTGATGTATATATTCTCATGTACGAGAAGCTATTCTTTACTGTCTTTTATAGAATTCTTTTTTGTGTAAAAATCGATAAACTTACTTCCTTTGGATGGTCTCTATTCATTTATTCTTTTTTTTAACCAAGTTTTTATCCTCGGAAATCTTGTTTGAAAATATATTCAACATGTCTTTTTGTTTATTTATGATACTAATTAGCAGACTGTTGAGATGAATTGGTAGTGTCATGTTTTTTGTGTTGATTAATTTTGATTAATCAATTATAGCATTAAACCTTCTAATATAATTAGAGACTTTATTTGAAACCACATGTATTCTGAGGTTAGGGAAATAGCGATTTTTATAAAATTATAGCTACTATTTTTTTTGACCATTATCATATAGTTCTATACTGGTATAGCAGTTATAAATGTCTTCACCTGGTTTTTTAAAAGATCTAAATTACAAGAAGTAAATTAAAAATGTAGCAGTTTATATATCGTTAAAAAGTGGAGACCGTATTGAGGTCCTTTTTTTAATTTAAAAAGCTAATACCATTTAGCTGTGGTGATATTATTCACTTATGTTATTTGTATCGATGATAATACTTTAAATACTGAGAATAAATTTTAACCAAATTATATTTTATGATAACTAAACAGTTTATTAACAGCAATAGGTGTCTCCTAAGCAATATGCTATGGACATTTCTTGTACTTATTTTTGGATTGGGGGGCTGTAAGGATGATATTAAAAATGTCACTGAGGCGTTGCCTTTTGATTCAGCTAAACCTGTGGTTGTATCTGATTTTAGTCCAAAAGCGGGAGGTATGGGGCAGCGCCTTGTTATCTATGGACAAAATTTTGGAAATGATCCCACAAAGATAAATGTGCTTATTGGAGGAAAGCAAGCAAAAGTCATTAGTGCCGTCGGAGAATCACTATACTGCTTGGTCCCAAGGCAAGCGTTTAATGGGGATATTGAAGTGCGGGTCGGAGATCCAAATAAACAAACTATTGGTAAATCTGCAAAACCTTTTGACTACCAGCGCAAAATGGTTGTATCTACCATTATAGGATACCGAAACTCGCGGGGGGATGAACCGTGGAGGGACGGAAAATTTAAGGATGCAGACCAAAGTAAAATGGCAAGTGGATTCTGGGAGCCTTCTTTTATGAAATTTGATCCTGTGAATCCGAAGCATCTCTGGATGACATTCGATAATAACAATGGACTTTACTTGATCAATTTTGCAGATAGTACCGTAACAAAAAAACGTTCTGATTTTGACCGTCCCCGTAGTATTGATTTCACGGTTGATCATAAATATATGATTATCGCAGAAGACCGCGGCGGAGAAAATGATCGAGCAACTTATCGATTATCGCGTGATAGACAGTGGCAGGATAGGGAGGTGCTGACCACCTATAGGCAGTGTAATGGTGCCTCTGTTCATCCTATTAATGGGGAGATGTATTTTAATAGTTATGAGAAAGGACAATTTTTTCGTTTCGATCTGAATAAATATTTTAATGAAGGTCTTGATGTTAAAGGCTACGAACAATTATTTGTCGTGCATGATCCGCAATGGGAATATAAGATTTTGATTCATCCTACAGGAAACTACGCATACATTGTCGTCATTAACCAGCACTATATCCTTCGTGTCGATTATAATTGGGAAAAGAAACAGTTTAATCAACCGTATTTGGTTTGTGGTCAACTTAGAGGAGCTGGTTATGAGGATGCGGTAGGTTCTTCTTCAAGACTGCGAAATCCTTATCAGGGAGTCTTTGTTAAAAATCCGAAATACGTCGCTGATGGTAAGACAGATGAATACGATTTTTATTTCACAGATCAGCAGAATCATGCTATCCGTATCTTGAAACCCGATGGGAGTGTGACGACTTTTGCAGGAAGGGGCAGTTCCAGTATCAATGCTAATCCATATGGCTATGTAGATGGAGACCTGAGACAGGAAGCACGTTTTGACAGACCTTCTGGTATCGCTTACAGTGAAACAGAAGGTGCATTTTATATAGGAGATCAATCAAATCGCCGTATCCGTAAAATCGCACTTGAAGAAATGGATCAAAGTATTAACGAATAACCAGTGGTTTTAATGATGAAAAAATTCTTAATAATATGCATGTTGCTGTTCGGCTTCACCTGTAGTCTTTTGGCTCAAGAGATCGTCGAAGTAACTGGTGTCGTCACGGACGCCCAAAAACAACCTTTAGTAGGGGTTAGTATTTTTGTAACCGATTCACCTGGATTAGGTACGGTTACCGATAATAATGGTCGGTATAAAATCAAAGTAGAACGCTATAAAAGATTAACATTTTCTTATATCGGATATATTAAACAAGACCTGCTGATTAAAGATGTCTTTGTTATAAATATGGCATTGGAAAAATCAGAAACAAGTGTTCTGGACGAAGTTGTAATCACAGGAACTGGTGCCCAAAAGCAATTGACTTCTACAGGAGCTGTAAGCAGTGTAAATGTCAATGACTTGAAATCCAATCCAACTTCGAGCTTATCCAATGCATTAGCAGGAAATGTACCGGGTGTGATGGCCATGATGCAATCTGGACAACCGGGTAAAAATATTTCTGAATTCTGGATTCGCGGTATTTCAACTTTTGGTGGTGGCACAGGTGCACTGGTTTTGGTTGATAATATTGAACGTAATATCAACGATATCAATATTGAAGACATTGAATCCTTCTCCGTGCTCAAAGATGCTGCAGTTACTGCAATATATGGTTCTAGAGGTGCAAATGGAGTTATTCTCATTACGACTAAACGAGGTAAGGAGGGTAAAATTAATATCAATTTTAAAGATGAAACAATTTATAATACCCGAACGATTACTCCTCAATTTGAAGATGGAGTCACTTACGCTAATCTCTTAAACGAATCGCGGATCACGCGTAATCAGGCACCCATTTATCAACCTGAAGAATTAGAAATTTTGAGATTAGGACTGGATCCAGATTTATATCCAAATGTAGATTGGCAAGATCTGTTACTCAAAGATGGTGCGATGACCTATAGAGCCAATCTGAATATGAGTGGCGGTGGCCCCACAGCGCGCTATTTTGCTTCAGGGAGTTATGTTGAAGAAGGTGGGATGTATAAGATCGATGAAACATTGCGTAATGATTATAATACCAATGCAAATTACAAACGTTGGAATTATCGTTTGAATACTGATTTTAATATCACAAAAACTACGGTAGCTAAAATTGGTGTTGCAGGATCGTTAGATAAACGAAACAGCCCAGGAATGGGGGATGATGATTTCTGGGGGGTACTCTTTGGGTATTCGCCCATCCGTACACCTGTTATGTATTCGAATGGTTACGTACCAGCGATCGGTACAGGGAATCAGACTAATCCCTGGGTAGTTGCTACGCAGACGGGCTTTAATGAGAATTGGACCAATAGTATCCAGACAAATGTATCTATAGAACAAAATTTCGATTTCATTACTAAAGGACTTCGGGCTAGGGGAATCGTCGGTTTTGATACCAACAATAAAAGTAATATATCCCGTCGTAAATGGCCTGAGCAATGGCGTGCTGAACGTGCGCGCGATGAAAATGGAAATCTGATTTTTACGCATGTATCCAATCCCAGTGAAATGTTTCAAATGAGTGGAGCTGAGGGAGAAAGACGTGAATTTCTGGATTTAATGTTCAATTATGATCGAAGCTTTGGCGATCATAATATAGGTGGGGTAATCCGTTTTACGCGTGACGCCTTAGTAAAAACCGTAAACATTGGTGATGATATTAAGAATGGTATATCGAGAAGAAATCAAGCACTCGCAGGACGGGTAACCTATAATTGGAAAAATAGATACATTACCGATTTTAATTTTGGTTACACTGGTTCCGAAAATTTCGCTATTGGACAGCAGTATGGTTTTTTTCCAGCAGTTTCTGCAGCCTGGAACGTATCAGAGGAATCCTTTATCAAGGAAAACTTCGATTGGGTCAATATGTTTAAGATCCGGTATTCATGGGGTCGCGTCGGTAATGATCAATTAAAAGTAGGTAATAATCAGGAAAGGTTTCCTTATTTATATACGATCGAAGAAATCTGGCGAAGGAATAGTGACGGAAGTTTTGCTTTAGATGGTGCAGGTAACAGGATACCAGATGGGGGTTACCAATGGGCCGATTATGGTTTCAATAGGTACTATCAAGGAATGAAATATGCGCAAGTAGCGTCTCCATATGTGACCTGGGAGATGGCAACGAAACAAAATCTAGGATTCGATATTTCACTTTTTAAAGATAAGATTGTTGCTAATCTTGATTTCTTCAATGAGGAGCGTACAGGTATATATATGGAACGCAGATTTTTACCTGCGATCGTTGGACTTGAAAGTACGCCTCGTGCCAATGTAGGCGCGGTGCAGTCACGGGGTTTCGATGGTCGATTTGAATATAAGCAAACGTTAGGGGCTTTCAATATCACTGCAAGAAGTAATATTACCTATAGTAAGAATATCATTTTAGAAAAAGATGAAGAGAATAATGTGTACGGTTATCAGAATGAACGCGGTTTCCGTGTTGATCAGGCTAAAGGATTAGTTGCTTTAGGTCTCTTCAAAGATTATGATGACATCCGCAACAGTCCGAATCAAACTTTCGGAAATTATCAACCTGGAGACTTGAAATATAAAGATATTAATGGTGATGGAGTGATTGATGATGGTGACCGTGTACCTATTGGTGCTACCAGAAGACCAAATTTGATTTATGGTATTGGTGCTTCGATCAGTTGGAAAGCGATTGATCTAAATGTCCATTTTCAAGGAGCGGGAAAATCTACTTTCTCCACCTATGGAAAAACTGTGCACGCATTCAGTGAGGGCGAGTGGGGGCAAGTTATGAAAGGCGTAATGGGCGATAACCGTTGGGTTTCTGAGGATATTTCAGGAGATCCAGCGACTGAAAACCCAAATGCTTCCTATCCACGTTTAAGTTATGGCTATAACGCTAACAATTTTAGAGAATCTACCTACTGGCTTAGAAATGGTCAATATCTTCGTCTTAAAACGCTGGATATCGGTTACTCTATTCCTAAGTCATTAGCTAATCGAATCAAGACTAATAACATTCGAATTTTTCTTGTTGGAAGTAACTTGTTGACCTGGTCAAAATTTAAGCTTTGGGATCCTGAACTCGCGAGCCCTAGGGGTGAAGACTATCCGCTTCCGAAATCATTTACGTTAGGCATTAATGTTAATCTATAAATTGAATAAAAATGCAAAAGAAGATATATTTCATGCTATTATTTGTGCTGTGCACAACTTTTATTTCCTCCTGTAAAAAGAATTATCTGGAATCTGATCAATATTTTAAGGATCGGATCACGATTGAAAAAGTCTTTAAGAGTAAAGTATATACAGAGGAGTGGTTAGCACATGTTTTCCAAGAGTTTAAAGGAGAGAATGTTGACGTTGCCAGCAAGGGGCTCACGCCCCATAATTTTGCAGATGATATGTATTATGGTGATCGGGATCGTGATTTTGATCCTTCAAAGACCGAACTATCCTATAATATGTTCAAAATGGGGATTTATACTGAAAATGATAAGCAAGGTAGCTGGACGCAGTGTTATCGGGGCATTCGCAATGCCACTACTTTTATTCATCATGTGTATATGAATACAGAAATGACTGCTGCTGAGATCGAAGATTATCGCGGGCAAGCTCGTTTTGGTAGAGCTTACCTCTATTGGTTACTCTTGCGGAAATACGGTCCGATTCCATTGTTACCTGATGAAGGAATTGATTATACACAAAGTTATGATGACATTGCTACAGCACGCAGCACCTATGAGGAGTGTGCTAAATTTATTGCTGATGAGCTATTATTGGCGGCTAAAGAAATGGAAAAGCTAGGTATGAATCGTGGTCAGGATGGTTCTGCTCGCCCTAGTTGCGGTGCCGCATTGGCCACACGTGCTAAAGTATTGCTGTATGCGGCAAGTCCATTAGCCAACGGAAATACGTCAACCTTTTCAGCGAGATTGGTCGATGATGTCGGTAAGCGGTTGCTTTCAGTAGATTATCAAGATGAGAAATGGGCTCTGGCTGCAGCCGCTGCGCGAGATGTGATTGAATTAGGCGTATATCGGCTGTATTGGGTTCCAATCCAAGAAACTGGTGATGATGCAACTGTAGTTCCGCCAAATGATAATAATTTTTCAGGAAAGAACTGGCCGGAAGGTTGGGCAAATATTGATCCTGCCAAATCCTATGCGCAAGTGTTTGACGGTACTTTGCAAGCCTCAGGAAATCCGGAACTTATTTTCACTAGAGGTAATAATCAAGATGGTGAAAGCGTAGCAGATATGGTTATCCATCAGTTGCCTCGTTCTGCAACCGGATGGAATACGCATGGTCTTACACAGAAGCTCGTCGATGCATATTATATGAATGACGGAAAAGATATTCCAGGTAAAGATAGTGAGATCGGACGTGGAAATGGAACAAACCGGTTAAGTGGTTATGTATCAGCTGATGATTATAGCAAAGGTAAATATAGGCCATTGAGAGAAGGTGTTTCTTTGCAATATGCCAATCGAGAGCCTCGGTTTTATGCTTCTGTTGCTTATAATGGTAGCTTCTGGACTTTACTGAATGAGACCTTGGAACGCAATCGCAATCAGCAAGTGTTTTATTACCGCGATGATACAAAGGGTAATGGCTTCAACTCATCCAATGCATACTGGCTCCGTACGGGTTTTGGAGTGAAAAAATTTGTTCATCCAAGTGACACTTACGAGGGGGGGAGTGCGTCACGCGTTATTTCAAAAGCTGAACCTGCCATTCGTTATGCTGATATTTTATTGGTCTATGCCGAGGCATTAAATGAATTAAGTGGTTCCTATAATATTCCTTCGTGGCGCGGTACAACTTATGCGATCAGTCGCGATATTAAAGAGATACAGCGTGGTACTCATCCGGTTCGTATTCGTGCTGGTGTACCAGACTATCCTGCTCAGGTGTATACTAGCAAAGTGGAATTAAGAAAAACTTTGAAACGAGAACGTTTTATAGAATTGATGGGAGAGGGACAGCGTTACTATGATTTACGTCGTTGGATGGATGCGCCTGTTGAGGAGGCTTTACCAGTTTATGGGTGTAATATTTTGATGAATGTTAAGGAGCGAGATCTCTTTCATAGACCAGTAGCCATATGGACACTTAAAACGACCTTTGCGGATAAAATGTGGTTTTGGCCGATCAGTCATAGTGAGCTTAAACGTAATAAGAGATTGACTCAAAATCCAGGATGGACTTACAATGATTAAAGATATGTGATGCTTATGCATATGAGCTAAGCGGTATAACACAGTGATGGAATATTGTAAAATTAGTTGATGCATGCTTTTAGATCGTAAATAATATAGTACTTAAAATAAATGCCTTTAAAAAAAAAGAGTGTTACTAAACTCTTGTATGCCCTTTATAATTTACACTTATAAAAATAAATTGTCCAATGAAAAAAAGATATATACAACTCTTGTTACTCTCTTTGCTGTTCTTATTTAGCGGCTGCAATGATGAATGGAAAGATGAACAATTTGAAAATTTTGTGTCATTTAAAGCACCTTTGACAATTGAGGGTGTTTCTAATATCTATGTGCGGTATAAAGGAGATCAGAAAACGACTTTCATGCTACCTATGATCGTTAGCGGATCGACTATCAATGATAAAAATATGACTGTTCAAGTTCGTGTGGATCCCGATACATTGAAGGTGTTGAATTATGAACGTTTTCAAAACAGGGAAGATTTTTATTACCGGGAGCTTATGAGTCAATACTTTTCAATGATTCCAGCAGTTCATATAAAAGCTGGTGAAAGCACTGCTTTAATGCCAATAGATTTCACGCTTAAAAATATTGACATGGTCGATAAGTGGGTTCTCCCATTAACGATCTTGGACGATGCGTCCAATGGATACAAAGCTAATCCTCGAAAACATTATCGTAAAGCTCTATTGCGTATCTATCCTTTTAACAATTACTCGGGAACCTATAGCGGTACAGCTTTGAAAACAAATATGGAGGGATATGAAAACGAAACTCCTATTGTTAAAAGTGAAATTCGGAGTTATGTCGTTGATGAAAATACGATTTTCTTTTATGCAGGAAACATAGATGAAGAACGACAAGATCGTGGTAAATATAAAATTTATGCAACTTTTAATGAAACTGGTGGGGTCAGCTTTCGTGCTGATAATGCCAACATGAATTTCAAAGTGAATAAAGATGCCAGTTATACTATTTCAGAGCAGATGGATGCGGTAAGGCCTTATCTACTGCACCGCTACATTGCTATCAATAATATTGACTATCAATTTACCGACTATACGATGGTTCCAAATGTTGCTATTAAATATAAGGTTACGGGGTCATTGATTTTACAACGGCGATTGAACACCGAGATTCCTGACGAAGATCAGTCAATCGAATGGTAAAGAAGGAACGATCGGATGTGTCGCAGAAAAACTAGTTTGGTGATTTAGTTTGTAGGAAAATGCGGAGCGTAAAAACTTCGCATTTTTTTTATTTTAACGGGCTAACATCATGGAAGATATTAGCCCGTTAATTTTAAAGGTTGCGTTTTTATCATATTGTGAGAAACAGTAACCATGTCTGGCTTTTTTATTTGGTTGTTCAATTATTCATGATTTTGAATCGGTTCGTTTGTTTGCGCTAAACGTTGGGAACCATTATTTGCAGGACATGAGATATCGTCTGTCGCATCATAGATTAATTTTTTACCTGGTTTTATTAATTCTTCAGGTACATAAATTTGAATACGGGTTATGCTATATCCACTAGGGAAATAACGAATATAGTAACCATCAGGATGTAATGTCCAAATTCCACTTGGTGTATCTGTTCTTGGCATAGCCATACCCGCCAAAATTGCATATTGTTCAAATTCTTCATAGGAGTAATTACCTGAAGAAACTAGGCTTCTAATATTATTTTCAGCTTCAAAGACTGCGCGCAGCGATGCAGGCAATTGTTCTTTGGCAGCAGCCATTGCATCAAAAGGTAAAATTCCAAGTGCGCCCCCTTCTAGTTGCAAAAGTTGTTTAGGTGTTAGCAATGTCAATGCTGTTTCTTTTACGGAGCCAGCGTAATCGATAAATTTTGTTTTAGCTATTATTGTCCATAAGAGCATCTGAATATCGCTTTGTTTTACTTCGGGATGTTGTTCAGCACTTTTAAGTATGGCTGTAACAACTTCTTTTTTCTTACCTAAGGTGGGTGCATACATATAACCATCTCCCGATGATGGCGCATGAGTGCCCGCTTTTAAGCAGTAGCTTTTGTTTGTCATCTCGAAATGACCAGCCTGTAAAATATAACCATCTTTGGCGTTTCTGGGAAGTTCCTGTAATGGCTTATAATTTGCATCTTGTTGAAAACTTGGCATCTGCTCACCTTTTCTATCTACATCTTCAAAATTCGTGGATATCGCTTCGGGTTCTTTGAGTAGTTTGTCCAAACCTAGCGCTTGTGTGCCCTTACTTGTTGCTACTTTTCCTACTTTATTGAGAAAGCCTCCAAGTTGTGCGGTTGCAAGCTCAGTTGTGAGTATAAAACTTAACAAAAGTGATAGTTTTAATACCATTTTTTGAATTTTCATAGTTTTTCTATTTATGGTTAGTTTTTGTCTATTTCAAAAGCTTTGTTCATCATCTAGTTTTATCGTGCTCGTTGACTTGTTTCTAGATAAGTAAAGATAGGTATCCTTTATTATTATGGAAATATAAGAATTGAATTTTAAGGTTGTATGAATTTAAAAATAATAATTTGTCATGGATGCTAATTATTCTGATTCCTTGATCTCTCCGCCTACCAAAATATTAATAAGTCCATAGAAGTCCTATGCTTATTTGATATAGATCCAGTATAACCAGTCTTTTTCCAGTTCCTCTATTGTATTTTTAATCAAGTTGAACTTAAGTTTAGGATATTTATTGTGTATGTATTACTTCAATTGATAAGTCTGGCTAAATACTTTTGAAGAGAAATAATACGGAAATCTAGAAGTAGGAAAATTAGCTCCGAAAGGCTCCTGTTTTTTCAGTATTTTCTTTTGAATGGAGAACAGTATGATGGTAGGGGTAATAGAATATTGACTTGTCTTCTTAGTCTAAGTATGAATTGGTAAGTTGTTTTTTTGTTAAAAAACAAAAGGTTTTCAAACGGGGAGAATGAAAACCTTTATAACCAATTATAAACCTAAATTATGATGACACAAATATAGTGTTATTTGTACACTAAGACAAATTTTTTTTAATATTTTTTTCGAATTGTATCCTATTTTGATTTAACCTTAATTTTTACGGGTTATTCGTTTCTTTTTTATTTCTTTGCAGTAGCGTTTTCTTTGTTTGATTTTGGGATAAGGTATTGCTTGCTATTTTGAAAACAGATTGAATATTATGCTTAGCATAAAGCATCTTATACGTTATTGATGGAGAAAAATGCGCACTATTACTTTTTACCCTGTTTTATTATAGTACCATTTGAATTATATTCAATGAAGGTAAAGTGGGGTTATCATATCAGTAATAGTTGAAAATATAATAAGTGAAAAATATTGGAGGTTATAATGTATTTATCATCACCGTATGTTTTTTTTAAAAGATTAGATGATGAAAACATTAAAAGATTTAATAAATAAGGATGGATTTGGTTGGGCACTTGTACAAAAGTGGATGGAAAATTCAAAGAATACCTTTGAAACTTTGCCAAGAGTTTCTAAGCGAGCTGATGAGGAGTTGTTACGCTTGCAGATTTCAACTAAATCGCCGATGGGGGCTATTGTTTTTGAAACAGGGGGTATTCTAATTGAAAATGGATGGTTACGTATCTTAGGTTCGGGTTCCACAAAGCTGAATAGAGGTATGATGGAGTGGAATAAAGGTAAGACCTATGTCAATGAAGGAGAGAAAGGGGGCTTCTTACTGATTGCTGATGATGTTTTGGGTGGATATTTTGCAATTAATGCTGGGGAGCTGGGGGAAGAGATAGGTAAAATATATTACTTTGCTCCAAATACTTTGCGTTGGGAAAGTTTGGAATGCGGTTACGCAGACTTCATTAATTGGTCATTAAATGGAGACCTTGGTTTATTTTATCAAGACTATCAATGGGATGGTTGGAAAGCAGATGTTGCAACGGTTGAAGGAAATCAAGTGTATTCTTTTGATCCCAATCTGAGTGTACCTGAAAAGAATAATAATATACGAAGGAGCAAAAGACTAATTTTGATTGATGAACATGTCAAATTAGCATTGCAGTCTATATAATCGTAACGTATTGTGATTAGTCTTTTTCGGCATAATTGCTCTTGTGAAGATTCGATCTTTCATAGTTAGTCGCTGGATATTTTGTTATTACACAGTAGGTAGTGAAAAAATTATCCAGCGATTTTAGTATAGAATGAAATGTTTGTTTAAAGGAATTGAAACGTGAATTTTAACGTTATAAGTTTGGTTTTCTGTTAAAAAACAAAAGGTTTTCAAACGGGGAGAATGAAAACCTTTATAACCAATTATAAACCTAAATTATGATGACACAAATATAAGTGTTATTTTTACACTAAGCAAAATTATTTTAAATTTATTTATTCAAATTGCACAAATATGACTTTTGATTAGGTAAGCGTAGATGTTCAACAGTTGTATTAAGTGATCATTATTTATTATTAGGTGTATGAATAATAAGATTAAAAAAAAATTTCCAGTTAAAACAGTACAGCCTGTCCTGGATCAAAACTATTGGAATACGAAGTGGCAGAACAATCAAACCGGTTGGGATATCGGTTATGCTTCTCCGGCTATTACCGCGTATATGGCGCAATACCCTAATAAAAATGCGGCAATTTTAATAGCGGGCTGCGGAAATGCCTACGAAGCGGTCTACTTATTAGAGAATAATTTCACTGACATTACTTTAATTGATTTTGCTGAAGAAGCAGTTAAAGGATTGATTGAAAAATTTGCGGGATATCCTGCTATAAAGATTCTTTGTACAGATTTTTTTGAACACGAGAGACAATATGATCTGTTGTTGGAACAAACTTTTTTTTGTGCGATTGCACCGGAAAGACGTGCCGATTACGTGCAAAAAGTATTATCCTTGCTGAAACCACAGGGTCGGATTGTTGGTTTACTTTTTGATAAAGCATTTGAAGCACCTGGGCCTCCTTTTGGAGGTGATGTTGTTACTTATGAAAAGCTTTTCAGACCTTTTTTTTCCATCGACAAAATGGAAAAGTGTTACAATAGTATTTCACCAAGAGCAGGAAAAGAGATTTTTATTAATTTTTCAAAACCTTAATCCAATTATGGAATTCTATGAGAGCAGGCGCATAAGAGCTTACACGGGTTTTCTTCCATATAGTAACAGTCGTTTAAAGGCATATATGGCTGGAAATTTGGGAAATTTTTGTTCGATACGACTTTTATAAACCGTAATAAACTCTTCTTTTTGATCCTCCTGTAGTTTGTCCAGATAAGGAATTAAAGCAGAGCCAGAAATAAAGTTTAGTAATTCTTGTGAACTTTGTGCAATTATGGGATATACTTTTTGAATAATTTGCAAATTTATCAATCCTGCGTCATACATAATTGCCGCATATTGATCTATTGATAACATTGGTGATTCTCTTTTCCATCCACTGAGATAGTCATTAAATGGCTGTTCTTGCACTAATGTTAATAAAATTTGATTTAAGATATTATCCGATTGCATCGGCATTTGAATTGCAATTTGGCCATTGGGATTTAATAGCGACAAAAGATCGGGAAATAAGGTTTGATGGTTATCAGACCACTGTAATGCTGCATTGCTAAATATCAGGTCCCATTTTTGTTTTGTATCGAGGACATCCTTCGTAGTAGCTATTTTAAATGCTAATCTGTCATTTTTAAATTGTGAAGACTCCGATAACATCGCTTCTGAAGAATCAACACCTAGAAATTGCGCGTTTTTTAACTTGTTGGACAGGATAAAAGTTTGTTCACCTGTACCACAGCCAATATCGATACAATTTTGTTGTGGTTCTTCAGTAATAAAATTGATTAAATCGTAAAATGGTTGATTGCGTATATCTTTAAATTGATTGTAAATTTGGGGATTCCACTTCATATTTTTCTATGTTATGATTGTCAATACATCTTTGTAATCTAATTTAACTAAATTTTGATTGATAAACACTAATTATATGTTCAGCTTTTGTTTTTCTTTTTTTTTCGCTATCAATTACAATTTTTCTATGCTGAAAACTAAGTGTAAACAATTTATATTTTTTTGATAATAAAGTTTTATTTTCAAATTGCTTGATTTTAAGTTTGTTATTTTCTTTCTTTATATCGAAAGTGACATATTGTCAACTTTAAATAAGTTATTCAGACATTTTGTCTATGTATTTTTTGTTTTAATGTTTTGGTATGGGAATTGAAATACTGATGTAAATTGATTAATAAAAAATAAAGTATAAACATAAAAGGAGGACAAAAAATGGCATTAATTAAATTTCCAACAAAAAGCTTGAATACTGATTCTGTAAATCCATTTGTAAGTACAGTGTTTGATAATTTGTTTAACGATTCTTTTATTTCGGATCGTCTGATTTCCCGCGTTCCGGCGGTGAACATTTCGGAGACAGAAAAGGCTTTTCGTATTGAGCTGGCTGCTCCAGGTTTAACGAAGTCTGATTTTAAGATCAATGTAGATAAAAAAATAATAACTATATCTGCTGAGAAAAAAGAAGAGTCAGTAAGTGAAGAGAAATTATTTAGTAAAAGAGAGTTTAATTACACTTCTTTTTCAAGATCTTTTGCATTGCCTGAAACGGTAGATCACAGCAATATTGACGCGGTCTACGAAGATGGTGTTTTAGTAGTGACAGTGGGCAAGAGAGAAGATGCTATTGTAGCAAAAAGATTAATAGAAGTTAAGTAATATGTGTTTATTGAAAAAAGCTTCAAGGAGTAAATTCCTTGAAGCTTTTTTTATTCTAAAATTTCTGTGTAATCGTCCGCTTTAGGAATTTTATCCATAAAATGATTCCATTCTTGAGGAATGAATGTTAATTTTCTTTTTTCTAAATCTAGCCAAGCACCATCGACATTAATGGTAGCACTTTTTGTTCCATCTGCTTTAAAAACGATATGCCTAAAAGAAAATCGGCTATTGGAAATATTGAATTTGGTTAATTCTACTTCAACATAAATTTCTTCATCGAGATGAATTTCTCTATGATATAGTAGCTCTTCTCTAAATAGGATGGGGCCTATGTGATGTTTAGCAAATTGCTCTAGAGATAATCCAATTTTATTTAACATATTGCTTCTTGCTTGTGCACAGAAGTCTGCATATGCGGAGTGACGTAAATGCCGATTTGGATCAATCTGCGCCCATAATACCTGACCTTTAAAAAATATTTTATCCATACGATGATATTTTTTGTTTTCAACCTAAAATAGTGAATAAAATGCAAAAGATTCTTTTTTTTAAATATTGACTGTAACATTTTCAAAAATGCGGTACTAATCCTGTATATTAAACTTAATTACATTAAGAGGCTACACGATTAATGATAAAGCCAGACGAACAGCAATTTTTAAAACAGATAGAGCAGAATAAAGGTGCTATCATTAAGGTGTCTCGAATGTATATGGACAACTTAGAGGATCAGCAGGATTTATTTCAGGAAATTGTTATGCAGTTATGGCGGTCTTATGGCTCCTTTAGGAAGGAGAGTTTATTTTCTACCTGGTTGTATCGTGTGGCAATTAACACTGCCCTCATGTATTTCAAAAAGGAGAAACGCCGGCCTGATCAGCATGAACTTACTGTTGATATTGATGTCGTAGATGAATTTGATTCGGAAAGAAAAGAGGAGCAGTTACGTTATTTCTATCAAGCAGTTCAACATCTGAATCCTGTAGAGAAAGCATTAATCTTTCTGTTTTTGGAAGGACAAAGTCATCGCGATATTTCTATTAATCTCGGTATCTCTGAAGTAAATGCACGTGTTAAATTGAACAGAACCAAAGAAAAATTGCAACAGATTATTAAAACACAAGGTTATGAATTTTGATGAATTAAAAGAACAATGGAATAATCAAGCGGAAAATAATTTTGAGATTGATCCAAATCTTAATCATTATAAATCCGTTGGTAGCATTCTTGTGAAACTGAGGAGAAATATCAAAATGGAATTTTTCTCATGGTTGTGTGCAATTACATTTTTGATGTTATTGCCTAACATTGATACCTATATGATCACAGGATATACAAAAGTTGCCTATTACTTTTTATTGCTTCAAATGTGCATATCCAGTCTATTTTACTATAAAAAGTTTTTTTATTTTTATAAAACCACAAAGCAATTTGAACTATTAAGTTCTCGTGAAAATCTGTTAAAGTTGTATTACGATTTAAAATTTTCGATTGAAACTTATAAAATGTCTTCTTATTTATTAGTTCCTCAGGGAATTCTTATTTGTTTCATATTTTTCTCTTTAGGTCATTCTGCGGAGTGGGCAGATAAGATTTATCATTTTGGTTCTACTTGGGAAAATGATTCCTCGTTTATCATATTTTTTATTCTTGGGGTTTTTGCAGGTTTGATTTGTTTGGTTGTTTGTATTGAGTCTATGAGTTATTACTACTATGGCAAATATTTGAAAATGATCAAAAAAAATATCGATGCCCTAGAGGAAGAGTAATTGTAATAAAACTGTTTTATTTTGAGTTATCAATCTTTAAAAGAGTTTCTCAATTCGATTTGTGGGCAAGGTTTTTGTATCTTGATGATCTAATCGGATAAAAGGTTATGATGCAGCATTCAGCTAAAAAAATACAGCGTAGTTCTCATATCATTAGCGTACTTGCTAAATATGGATTTCGCGATATCTTAAACAGGCTCCCCTGGAATACCGGTAAAACTTCTTTAGAAATAGGTGTTGATGTAGCGAATATTTCCGTTTATAGACGTATTCGTATGGCCTTAGAAGAGCTGGGGCCAGCATTCGTTAAGCTTGGGCAGTCTGCCTCTACACGCGAAGGTTTATTGCCCCAAGAGCTTATTGAAGAATTGAAGTTTTTGGAAGATCGTGTTGATCCATTTAGCATTGATATCAAAAGTTATATTGAAGAGGAACTGGATATTATTTTTGATGATCATTTCGCTTCTATTGATCCAGAACCTTTTGCCGCCGCTTCTATTTCCCAGGTTTATAAGGCGAAACTCATGGATGAAAAAGATGTTGTTGTTAAAGTTCGTAGGCCTCAAGTCGATGAGATTCTGAAAACGGATTTATCTTTAATGCGAGATATTGCCCGGATTTTGGTAGGCTATAGTGAACCTTTGCACAATCTTAATTTACCATTAATTGTTGACTCTTTTGCAACCACCTTGGTTCAGGAAATTTCGCTATTAAATGAACGTCATAACATAGAGCGTTTCGCCAAAAACTTTAAGGGCAACAGCAAAATCAGTGTTCCTAAAGTTTATCCGAAAATAAGTTCTGATCGTATCCTGACAATGGAATTTATGGACGGTGTTAAAGTGACGGATAAGGAGAAGTTGCAGTCTATGGGACTTGATTTAGAGGAGATTGTAGATAATGGTATCAATCTTTATTTAGAACAGGTGATCGTACATGGTTTCTTTCATGGCGATCCTCATCCTGGTAATTTACTTGTGCTTCCAAATGGTAAACTAGCTTTTATTGATTTTGGAAATATGGGTAAATTGTTAGGTATAGACCGACAAAATTTAGAAGAGTTTATCCAGGCGGCAGTTTCTTCCAATGCGATGCATCTAGCTGATACGATAGAAGATGTGGCGGTTGTGAGTAATATTCCCGATCGTGCTAGATTTGAACGTTCTTTGTATGAGATTTTTGATCTGATTGATAACGTCTCATTGGGAGATATCAGTTTAGAGTCATTATTTGATAAATTATGGACGATCATTGGGGATAACCGTCTTTATTTTCCTGAATATATCTATCAGCTTATTCGAGGCATATCTTTAATGGAGGGAATTGGTAGACAACTCAATCCAAACTTGAATATTATGAAGAGTATAAGACCGTTTGCAAACCGTATTATGCGGGAGCGAATGGATCCAAAATATTTATTTGAAAAAGGGAAGAATAAGGCTTTTTCTTTTGCTCGTGATATTGAAAAACTTCCTGATGATCTTAGAGGCTTATTTAGGCAAATAAAGCTTGGAAATTTCACGCTTAATCACCACTTGATCAGTGCTAAGTCATTTACCCAGATCTTAAGAAAAGGCGTTAACCGTATTGTAATCGGAATTATGGTTTTGTCCTTGAATATGCTTGCAGGTATGGTTATTATCGCGCATGTTGAGCCTAAATTTTTAGGAATTCCAGTTTGGGCATGGGTATTTTTAGGAACTTCTTTTTCTTTATCGATTTATCTATTTATAGCTATGATACGTGCTAAAAATCGAGATTAGTCAATAGAGGTTAGACATGATATAAAATAATATGATACAAATAAATTTAGAAAATAAGAAAGCATTGGTTGGTGCCAGTTCTGGTGGTATAGGTTGCGCAATAGCACAACAATTAGCCTTACATGGTGCATCTGTCACTTTAATGGCTCGAAATGAAGAGAAGCTGAAAATTGCACTTGCTACATTAGATAGGAGTAGAGGACAGCAGCACCGTTATCTTGTCGTAGATTTTAATGATTTTGAAGAATACCAACGTGTAATATCCAAGTATTTTACTCATCATGTTGTTGATATATTGATTAATAATACCAATGGTCCGAAGGCCGGCACTATTGCAGATCAATCATTAGCAGACTATCAACGGGCATTTGACTTATTATTTAAGACTCACTGTTATACGACAGATCTGGCATTACCTCATATGAAAAGTGCGGGTTATGGGCGTATCATTAATGTTTCTTCGTTAACTGTAAAAGAGCCAATGTCAAATTTGGTATTATCGAACACAGTGCGTACGGCATTAATGAGCTGGAGCAAATCATTAGCGAAAGATGTTGCCGTTCATCATATAACAGTTAACAGTATATTGACAGGTCTATTTGATACTGCGCGCATTCAATCATTGACACAGATGGATGCGGAGCGTCTAGATATACCGTATGAAGAGGCTTTGTCTTTGCGATTGAAGCAAGTTCCCATGAATAGATTGGGCAGACCCGAGGAGTACGGTTATCTTGTCGCCTTCATCTGTTCTGAGTATGCGAGCTACCTCACCGGATCCAATATTCCACTTGATGGTGGCATGATGAATGGATTTTAAAATAAAAGCCCTTAAGTATTTACTTAAGGGCTTTTATCTGTTTATTTTCTTAATTCAGTACGATTTCTGTATTTACTGTGATAGCCACATCTGCTGCGACAGCTTCAACCCCTGATGGTAATTTATCATTATATTTCATTCCGAAATCAAAGCGATTAATAGTAGTTTTCGCAGTGAAACCAGCCCGTGTCTTTCCCCAAGGATCAGTAATGATTCCTCCGTTCTGAGTAACGTCAAAAGTAACTTTCTTTGTCACATCTCTGATTGTTAGATCGGCGATTAATACATATTTTCCTTTTTTACCCTGTTTAAAAGAAACAGATTTTAATTTCATTGTTGGATATTTCTCTGCATTGAAAAAGTCATCTGATTTTAAATGGCCGTCACGAGCATCTATTCGTGTGTCAATACTGTTGACATCAATCGTGAAATCTAATTTTGCATTATCAAAACTCTCTTTGTTCGGAGCATCAATGGATCCGGATACTTTCGTGAATTCACCATCGACAAAGCTTATCCCTAAGTGATTTACATCAAATCTTGCGTTTGTATGTGCAGGATCTGCACTCCATTTTACTTGTGCTAAGGCGCCATTGATCATTAAGACTGTGGCTGCTACAATTTTCAATAAATTATTCATAATCTTTCTTTTTATCTTTTTTAACAGTAATCTTGTTTAAAATGTTTGTCGATAAACAAATAAATTGTTGTATTAATTTGTACAAAGATGACGAATAATGCTGTTTTAAAAATTGACCTACATCAATAAAATGTACTATTTTTTTGGTTTTAGGATCTGCCTTTTTAATCGGCTTAAAAACTCTTGTGTAACTCCGATATAAGATGCGAGCTGCAAATTAGATATTCTGGGGTATATTTTTGGATAACGTTTAATAAAATCCAGATAGCGCTCCTGCGCCGTAAATCCCAGAGCCGCAATGATGCGATGTTGTGATGCTACTTGAGCTCTTTGGGACATAATTCTGAATAGCCGTTCTACTTGAGTACAATTAGTGAAGAGTTTTTCTTTCTGTTCTCTCGAGATTATTAGTATTTCAGAATCTTCTAAAGCTTGAATATATAATTGAGCGGGTTCTTGATCATTGAAGCTGGCAATATCTGATATCCACCATTCTTCTATAGCGAAGTATAAAATATGTTCTTCTCCATTTGGAGTCAAATAGAAAATTTTAAAACAGCCTTTCTTTACAAATCCTTCAAAATTGCATATTTCTCCTGCCTGCAGAATGAAGCTCTTTTTTTTTACATGTGTTTGGGTGTAACTAGACGTGATCTGTTCAAGTTGTTCTTCTGTAACGGCTATTCTTTTTTTTATGTAATCCTTGAAAATGTCCATGAGATAATTAATTCTGAAATGATATTAACTAGAGACTTTAATAAAAGAAATTTCTTCTAAAGTATCAGAAATCCCAAATACTTTGTATCCATGTTGATGTAAAGAGTTTAATAACTCTTTTGTTTTTTCAATTCCATTATCAAAAAATCTTTCGTGTATTTCTAATAAAATCTGGCGGATCTCGATGGATGAATTTAGAATACTTTCTATGACGCAATATTCTGAGCCTTCAATATCCATTTTTAGCACATCGATGTAGCTATGGTTGTTTTCAGATACAATATCTATAAGTGATTTCATTTGTACTTCTACCATATTATTCTCATCAACATTTTGATGGTTAATGATGGAGCCGGAGACATGCTCTTTGTTTTTTGGTAAATTGAAATGGGTTATTCTGGTTTCCTTGTCCAATCCGAACGGATGAAAATGAAATTTGGGAGATAGATCTGATCGTTGCGCTATCCATTCAATTGATTTCGGTGTTGGGTCATAGCCATGGACATGGCAATTGTGCTTTTGTATAATGGCATCATCAAAAGAAGTGTCTTGTCCTATTCCAAAAGAGTATACAATCGCATCGGGATGCAGCAGATCTGGATTGACAAAAAATCCACCATAAGAATTTCCGTACCAAACATGTGGACATTTATGTTCGATCTTGAATGATGATATTTTTCCAGAAAGTATTTTATATTGCTTCTTCAACGTGTTGATTAGGCTTGGACTCATATAATTTGTATGTTTGATGGTGGTCGTAAGTTACGATAAAAATTAATTTTAATGATATTCTAATTAATTTAAGGGTGTTAGAAAACCGATTTTTGTTAATTTTTCTGACGCTGCCAATCCATTGGGATTGCAACCTAGTTTTCCTTCAGGAACTTCCAGTCCTTGTTTGTTATAAAAATCTTTCCAAAAGTTGTCTATTTCACCCGTAGCAGGATTGATGAAGGTCATGGGCTCTAAGGTAAAAATTTGAGATTTTCTAAAAGCTCTTTCGATAAAATCGGAACAATAGTAAGTGTTTTCATTTAAAATATAGCTCCAATTGTACGGTTTTCCCAGCATATTTTTTGCAGTTTTTATCGCTAGGGGTATAGCTTTCTGATATTCTTTTTTTAGTCTGTAAACGACTAAATTGTTTTGATTATTTTTTTGAGAATCATAAAAATCTTTTAAGTTTTGACGTATGGATCCATTTTTGGAACTTGCGTGTAAAACAAAAATAGAATCATGCTCAACTTCTAAGAGTCCAATGTGATCAAAAGAATTTTTTTTGTCACGTTGTGTCACACGGTTTATAGCTCCAGATAGATTTTCTTGTTCCGCCTCTACAAAGATAAGATCACCATTTTTAAGGTTTTTAGTTTCAACTTTTTGAGCAAAACAAAGTTGGGATAAAAGTATAACTAGGATGCTGAAGAATATTCTTTGTGCTTTCATGGCATAAATTTACATGCAATTTGATGTAAATAGAATCATTAGCTAAAAATAATTATGTAATGATAGAATGTTTGTATCTTTGCAAGATGGGAAAAATGTATAATGATGTGGTGGAATTATTGCCCGAATTGATTCATTGCTTCAATAATCATTTGATGTTTGATAGCTTAGAGGAGGAAGATGTAATTTCATTTCTTCCAATCGAAGATGAAGAAGTTGCGAAAGAATTTGTAGCTCATACAAATAAGGTATTATCCGACCACTTTGAAGTTGAGGATGGTGAATTATGTTATCCTGAAGACAGTTATTTGGATAAAATTGACAATCCTATTTTCTTTTGGAAGGATTATTTAGGATGCTTTTTTAATTTTGAATTGGTTGAGGATTTGTTGGATAGAGAAGATATAAGAGGAACAAGTTTTGGAACTTACCGAATTACCCATATTGCCTTTATTAACGAAGTAAATAAACGGATCAAAAAAAGAAGATTAAATGGAATAAACCTTGAGTATCGTGTTATTCCAACTCCTTTGGACAGCAATAAACATTGGAATCGTACATACGATAAAGAATTTTAATCAAATCATTATCTATCGTTTTAAACGTTCGCTAAGTACTGTTTTTTTAATGTTTTGTATTTAGTTTTTTGTAAATTGCCCTATTATTTTCTAAGCTATCAGAATAGCTAGCAGTATTCTTCTTGTTTAAATTCCGTTGAAATGAAATATATTTTATTCGTACTTCCAGTCATGGTTTTCATGAGTTGTTCCAATGCGCAACAAGATAAGCCATTAGAGCAGTTAGATAAAAAGTCTGCTCGTGAAGTGGTTTTAGTGACCGAAGTGAAGGGTGATTCAGTCCTGCATATTACTAAACAGCATATCTGGTTTAATGGAGAGCAAATTGCTTCTCAAAGTGATACGATCATTACAGCAAAGAAAGTGAATACCTGGAGTGTTGGGGATTCTGCTCAAACACTTAGTGAAGTTCCTATTTACGTAACCGTACAGTAATTATGAGAAAAAAAACATCTTCAGCGATTAAATTAGTATTAATTACTTCCGTTTTGGCCTCATGTGGAACTGCTCAGTCTCCTCCGGAGGATAAAAATAAACAGCGTGTTTTTATGCGTGCTGATTCTACTGCTCCTTATACAGAAGTTACAAATGATTATAAGGATCAGCATCGTACGGGAGGAGGTATGGGGTCTTCTCTTTTGTGGTTTATGGCCTTTAGACATCTTGGGGGAGGAATGGGATATGCGAACAATAATCTAAATCCCAGTTCTGTTTCTGGTACTAATGCTAAAAAATCTGCTGCATATCAAGCAAAGCGAGGTGGTTTTGGCAATACTGCTGCTTCTTCCCACTCTTCTTCTGTCGGTTCATAATGAAAATTAAACATCTTACGATTGATTCAAATTGGAAATCTAGATTAACGGCTATTGGATATGGTTATCATTCGGATCATGATGAACCTTACTGGATAGATAATTATTACTACGAAATCACTAGTAATGAAGCAGACACTATTTATCAAGCAACAGCTGAGGTTTGGGATATGTGTCTAAAAGCAGTTGAACATGTGATTGCAAATAAGCTTTACGCTTTATTTCATATTCCCGATCATATGGTACCTCATATCGAACAGTCGTGGGAAAGTGAATCTCCTTCAATTTATGGTCGTTTTGATTTTGCTTATGATAGCAGTAAAAGAAAATTAAAGTTACTGGAGTTTAATGCGGATACACCGACTTCTTTATTTGAGTGTGGCATTGTCCAGTGGTATTGGAAAAACCATTATTTTTCAGAATCAGTCGATCAGTTTAATAGCGTACATGAGCAATTGATCACTTCTTGGAAAGATATTAAACCTTATCTCAAAGGTGATATTTTGTATTTCACTTGTGCAAAGGAGACATTGGAGGATCTGACCAATGTAGAATATTTAAGAGATACGGCCACACAAGCTGGCATCCAAACACAATTGATCTACATCGACGATATTGGTTGGAATGGAAATTCATTTATTGATTTAGAGGGTGACTCGATCCAATCTATATTTAAATTGTATCCTTGGGAATGGATGGTACATGAGGAGTTTGGGCACCATATTCTCAATGATATCAATAAAACTCAATGGATAGAGCCTTCATGGAAAATGATACTGTCTAACAAAGCTATTTTACCCATATTATGGGATTTGTTTCCGCATCATGATAACTTATTGCCAGCTTATTTTGAAGAGCAGAGAACACTTAGGAATTACATTAAAAAACCTATTCTATCCAGGGAGGGTGCTAATATCGCAATGTATTATGATAAGGAGCTCATTTATTCAACATCTGGTGCATATGGACATGAAGGGTATATTTATCAAGAGCTGGCCACACTTCATAAAGAAGAATCGGGTTTTTCTATCATAGGCAGCTGGATTATTGGACAGGAACCGTGTGGTATAAGTTTTAGAGAATCGACTATGCCCATCACCACGGATAAGAGTCGATTTGTTCCGCATATCATTAAGCATTGATCAAAAATTGATGGTCCTTTTTATCCCAAATAGACTATTTACTTTTTGGACATTCTAATTCCTGCTTTAAAGTCCGGAATATTTGTTCATATTCTTGGAACCGATGTTCTCTTATCGGCCGAATGTACGGTTCAGTTTTAAAGTATAGCAACATGCATGGTGCAATTTGTTTGTACTTCGGTACATACTCATATGTAATGAATTCTCCATTAGCAATACGCTGTTTTATTTTATTATGATAAGGATACATCTATTTATATTAGCAATATATTAAAATTACTTTTTTTTATTAAAAACAGCTATTATTCTTTGTTGAAAATTATATAAAAACAAAACTAATTTAGGTTTGTTGTAGCTATAAATCAATAAGAAAGGAATAATATTATGAACCTTATTCACAAAATTGAGCATTGGGGTGATACGCATCATCCGCAATGGATAGATTACCTACGGATTGCTGTAGGATTCTTAATTTTAATCAAAGGAATGAGCTTTGTTGGTGATCTAGATCGGGTTAGTTCTTTGGTGCAGCAAGTTAACTATACATTTTATATTTGGGGAGGGGTGCATTATATTGTTTTTGCCCAGATTGTCGGTGGGATGTTTATTATTTTTGGCTTCCAGACCAGGTTAGCTTGTCTAGTTCTTTTGCCGATCTTGTTTGGTGCTGTATTTTTTGTAAACTTAACGCATGGATTTAGTTTTCTTAATGGAGAATTATGGTTGTCCATTGTTGTTCTACTTTTGCTTATTTTATTTCTTGTTATGGGTTCGGGTAAATATTCATTAGATAATTTAATGAATAGACCTGGTTATGAGAGAAAGATTTAATATTGATTATATCAATTCAAAAAAAAACCTCCTGCAATTCATGCAAGAGGTTTTTTATTTTTTCCGTATAGAAAACTATTTTTTAATTTTTTTCAATCCAAGTACGGGCATTTACAAATGCTTCTAACCAAGGTGTCACTTCATCTTGACGATCCTTCGGATAATTTGCCCAATTCCATTGGAATGTTGAGCGCTCAATATGTGGCATGGTTACCAAGTGACGACCAGTTTTGTCACAAAGCATAGCTGTATTATAATCAGAGTCATTAGGGTTTGCAGGGTACTGATCGTAAGCGTACTTAGCAACAATATTATATTGTGACTCTTCTTCAGGTAAATTGAATTTACCTTCACCATGTGAGATCCATACCCCTAATGTTGTACCAGCTAACGTTGATAACATGATCGAGTTGTTTTCTTGAACGGTAACGGATAAGAAATTAGATTCATGTTTTTGTGAAGTATTATGAAGTAATTTACCATGAACTCCGTGTTCTGGGTTGATTAATTCTAATTCCATAAACAATTGACAGCCGTTACAAATACCTACCGACATGGTGTCAGGACGTTTAAAGAAATTTTCTAATGCCGTTTTAGCTTTTTCATTGTACAAAAATGCACCAGCCCAACCTTTTGCAGAACCTAGAACATCAGAGTTCGAGAATCCCCCAACAGCACCAATAAATTGAATGTCTTCTAGTGTTTCACGTCCTGAAATTAAATCAGTCATGTGGACATCTTTTACATCAAATCCCGCTAAGAACATCGCATTTGCCATTTCGCGTTCAGAATTTGAACCCTTTTCACGAATGATAGCTGCTTTTGGTCTAGGTTTTGATTCGTCTATTGCAGGTTTCAACCCCGTGAAGTGATTTGGGAATACAAAATTCAATGGCTGATTTTTGTAATTATCATAACGAGCTTGAGCAGTTCCATTTTTAGATTGTTTTGAATCTAATAGGAAAGACGTTTTATACCAAGTATCACGAGTTTCTACAACATTGAAAGTAAACGTGTCAGCATTATTTTTGAAGGAAACTTCTGCACCTGAGATTGCTTCTCCAATCTTAACAGCATCAATACCAGCAGCGGCGAAAGCACTTTCAAATGTAGCGTCATCTTTTGCCTGTAAAACAACAGCAATGTTTTCATTGAATAGTGCTTTTACAGTATCTGCTTCACCTAAGCTTGATAAATCATAATTTGCCGCTAAGTTTACATCTGCAAATGTCAGTTCTAATAAAGTGGTAATTAAACCTCCTGAACCAATGTCATGACCAGCTTCAATTTGTCCAGCTTTTATTAAATCTTGAATCGTATTAAAAGCCGTTTTAAAATATGTTCCATCTTGAATGGTTGGAACTTCTTTACCGATCTTGTTTAAGATCTGAGCGAATGAAGAACCGCCTAATTTGAAACTATCTTTTGATAGATTGATATAGTATATAGAACCAGCATTTTTATTTAGCACAGGTTCTATAACCTTTGTAATATCCGTACAGTTACCAGCTGCAGAAACGATCAAAGTACCTGGAGCGATGACATTGTCACCGTTCGGGTATTTTTGTTTCATCGATAGTGAATCTTTTCCTGTAGGGATATTGATTCCTAATTCCAAAGCAAAATCTGAACATGCTTTGACAGCTTTATAAAGGCGAGCATCTTCACCCTCGTTGTTACAGGCCCACATCCAGTTTGCCGACAGTGATACACCTGCAAGACCATTTTTAATAGGAGCAAATACTAAGTTTGACAATGATTCGGCAATAGCTGTTCTACTTGCCGCTGCAGGGTCTATAATTGCTGCTACGGGAGAATGACCTACTGTAGTTGCTACACCTTCTTTACCTTTGTAATCTAATGCCATTACTCCCACGTTATTCAATGGTAATTGTAATGGACCAACACATTGTTGTTTAGCAACACGTCCGCCAACACAACGGTCAACTTTATTGGTTAACCAATCTTTAGAGGCTACTGCTTCTAATTGCAGCACTTGTTTTAGGTAAGTTGGGATATTTTCAGTGCTGTAATTTACATCTGCGTAATTTCTAACGACAGTTGTATCCTTCATAATTGTTTTGGGAGATGACCCGAAGAAATCTTCTAAGGCATAATCCATTGGTTTTTCACCGGTTGTTTTTGATTCGAAAGTGAAACGGTGATCTCCTGTTACATCGCCAACAGTGTACATTGGAGAGCGTTCGCGATCGGCAACGCGTTTTAACGTGTCAATATCTTTTTCACCGATCACCAATCCCATTCTTTCCTGAGATTCGTTACCGATAATTTCTTTTGCTGATAGGGTAGGATCACCTACAGGTAGTGCATCTAAATCAATTAGGCCGCCTGTTTCTTCTACTAGTTCTGAAAGGCAGTTTAAGTGACCTCCTGCACCATGATCATGAATAGATACAATTGGATTGTGATCGGATTCCACCATTCCACGAACTGCATTTGCGGCACGTTTTTGCATTTCTGGATTTGAACGTTGAATTGCATTTAATTCAATACCGGAACCGAAAGCTCCTGTATCAGCAGAAGAAACTGCTGCTCCTCCCATACCGATACGGTAATTTTCACCACCAAGTATAACGATCTTATCACCAATTTTTGGAGTATGTTTTTTTGCCTGGTTCAATTTACCATAGCCTATACCACCAGCCTGCATGATTACTTTGTCAAATCCTAATTTTCGGGCATCTTCTTCATGTTCGAATGTTAAGACCGATCCTGTTATTAAAGGCTGTCCAAATTTATTGCCAAAATCTGAAGCACCGTTGGAAGCTTTGATTAAAATGTCCATTGGAGTTTGGTATAACCATGGACGTTCTTCCATCGCTTGTTCCCAAGGACGGTTTTCTTCTAAGCGGGAGTAAGACGTCATATAAATCGCTGTTCCTGCTAAAGGTAATGATCCTTGTCCTCCAGCTAAACGGTCGCGAATTTCACCTCCTGAACCAGTTGCTGCTCCTGAGAAAGGTTCAACGGTAGTTGGGAAATTATGTGTTTCTGCTTTTACAGAAAGTACAGAGTCAAATTCTTTTTCTTCGTAAAAATCTGGCTTATCCGCAGATTGTGGTGCAAATTGGGTGATCCGTGGGCCTTTAACAAAAGCTACGTTATCTTTATATGCCGAAACGATTTCGTTGGGATTTGTTTCAGATGTTTTCTTAATCAATTTGAAAAGCGATGTCGGCTGTTCTTCGCCATCGATAATAAAAGTACCGTTGAATATTTTATGGCGACAGTGTTCTGAATTTGCTTGAGAGAATGCAAATACTTCTGAGTCGGTTAACTTACGATCTAATTTTGTTGCTAAGTCCGAAAGATATTGAACTTCCTCAGGATTTAAAGAAAGACCTTCTTGTTTGTTATAAGCATCAATATCTTCAATTTCTAAAATAGATTCAGGAGCAATATTGATGGTATACATTTCTTGTGTCAATGACTCATATTTTTGAGAAATCATTGGGTCGAAATCGATAAAATCAGCTTGTGCCTTATGGAATTCTTCAATTCGAATAATCCCTTGAATACCCATGTTTTGGGTTATCTCTACGGCATTGGTACTCCATGGAGTAATCATAGCTGCACGAGGACCAACATAATAATCGTTTAAGGTTGCTTTTTCGATTTTGGTAGCGTTTCCAAATAGCCAGTTTAGTTTAGAGATATCATCGGTTGATAAATCTTGTAGGGTTTGCACACCGTAAACGATGTCGCTTGGGTTCACAAAGAAATGAATCATTATAACTGTAAGTTTTGAACGTTCTTCAAATTAAAATACAAATTTACGTTAATCCTTTGACTTATTAGGAATGAAAAGTGCTAAATAATCGTAAAAATATTTTTTACTCTTAAGCGGTTCATCTTTTGCTTGATCTCAACTTCTTTTTAATTTTTGAAGTACTTACGATTTTAAGTTTTATATGCTGTAAATGAGCTGCCCATACGTTCTCTTTTTTTATTACTTAAATATAGAAACTGAGCCAGTCTATAAAACTGAATTGGTTATTTACATACAAATTTTAATATTATAGGTAGTAATAAACTCTCAAGGGTAGAGGATAAAACGATAAATTTGCATGGATAAGACTGTAATTATATTGCGAATCAGAGCAAATTTATCTAAGTTTGTGCGTAAAATAAGATTCTAAAATGAATATTTCATATAAGTGGCTTAAAGATCATATCGATATTGATAAAAAACCAGAAGAGCTTTCTTTGATTCTAACTAACGTAGGATTAGAGGTTGAGGTTTTAGATGTGGTCCAAAGTATACCAGGAGGTTTAGAAGGGTTGGTCATAGGGGAAGTAAAATCATGCGAACAACATCCGAATGCAGATAAATTGAAAATTACAACGGTTGATGTTGGTCAGCCCGAGTTGTTAAATATTGTCTGTGGAGCTCCAAATGTAGCAGTCGGTCAGAAAGTTATTGTTGCGACAGTTGGTTCAACAGTTCATCCAACTAGCGGTGAGCCTTTTAAGATCAATAAATCAAAAATCCGTGGTGAAGTTTCTGAAGGAATGCTCTGCGGGGAGGATGAAGTTGGTTTAGGCAATTCGCATGCAGGTATTGTAGAACTTCCTTCAGATGCTGAGGTTGGTACACTTGTCAAAGATTTTTATCAGATCGAAGATGACTACCGATATGAAATTGGTTTGACTCCGAATCGTGCAGATGCAGCTTCACATTTAGGTGTCGCTCGTGATATTGCCGCATATTTTAGATCTGAAATGAAGCAAATTGATCTTTCTAAATTTAAAGAAGGGTCTGGTGTCAATACAGAAGTAATTGTAGAAAATCATTCCGGCAGTCCAAGATATTCAGGAATTAATATTTCAGGTGTTAAAGTAACTGAATCCCCTGATTGGTTAAAGGAGCGTTTAAACGTTATCGGTATTCGTCCCATTAATAACATCGTTGATGTTACTAATTTTATATTACATGACTTGGGTCAGCCACTTCATGCTTTTGATCAAGATAAGATTGCAGGTAATAAAATAACTGTTAGACAAGCGAAACAAGATGAGATTTTTGTCACTTTAGATGGTGTTGAGCGTAAGCTTTCTGCTGAAGATCTTGTTATTGCCGATGCTGAGAAGCCAATGTGTATCGCTGGTGTTTTTGGTGGTGCTAATTCAGGCGTTTCAGAATCGACTACAAATATATTTTTAGAGTCAGCATATTTTAATGCAGTTTCAGTACGTAAAACAGCAAAGCGTCATCATCTGAAAACAGATTCTTCTTTCCGATATGAAAGAGGAACTGATCCAAATATTACCGTTAATGCCTTAAAAAAGGCGGCTATTCTGATTCAAGAGATCGCTGGTGGTGAGATCACTTCTAATATTACCGATATTTATCCTGCTGTTATAAATCCATTTGCTTTTAATGTCAATTACCATAATGTCCGTAAATTAATCGGTCAGGATATACCTAATGAGGAAATAAAATCAATTATTGTTGCCTTAGGTATCGGTATTGAAAAAGAATCGGCAGATAGTATTGATGTATTAGTTCCTGCTTATCGTGTTGATGTTACGCGTGAGGTGGATGTGATAGAAGAGGTTTTGCGTATCTACGGTTACAATAACGTCGCATTGAAACCACAGATAAAGTCATCTTTAAATACTTCAGAAAAACCTGATAAAGAGGTTGTTTTAAATCAACTGGCAGATTTGCTTATTGCAAATGGTTTTAGAGAAATTCTTTCGAATTCATTAACGAAGTTGGATTATGTAAATGATGAAGCGACCGCCGTTCGTTTGTGTAATCCATTAAGTTCTGATTTGGATACCATGCGACAAAATATGTTGTTTTCAGCTTTAACAGCAGTTTCTTATAATCAAAAGAGAAGAAATTCTGATTTGAAGGTTTTTGAAATTGGAAAAACATATTCGATCGATGGTGAGGGATATAAAGAGAAACAGCACTTGGCTATTGCTATTAGTGGAAAGTTGGAAGTTGAGCAATGGAACAATAGTAAGCAATCGGTAAATTTTTACAATCTGAAAGCGGTTGTCGATCTTATTTTGAAAAGATTGAAAATTGAAGGACTTCAGTTGGAAGATGCACCTACCGATCATTTCGCTTACGGATTAAGTTATATGAAGGGTACAAAACCTTTAGTAACTTTCGGAGCGGTATCTGATGTTGCTTTATCCAAAGCTGACGTCGATGGGCAAGTGTTTTTTGCTGATTTTGACTGGGATCAAATACTGAAGATCATCCGTAAAAATGTTATTAAGTTTAAAGAGGTATCTAAGTTTCCTGCTGTAAAACGTGATTTATCGTTGTTGATCGATGAAGCAGTTACGTTCAAACAATTGGAAACAATCGCGCATAAAACCGAACGTAAACTCTTAAAAGAGGTTAAAGTATTTGATGTTTATAAGGGAGACAAGATTCCTGTAGGCAAAAAATCATATGCTTTGAGTTTTATTATCGAGGATGAGGAAAAAACTTTAATGGACAAACAAATTGACGCAATAGTTCAAAAATTAATTCTTAACTTTGAGAAAGAAGTAAACGCAGAAGTGCGTGGTTAATTTGAATAATAACATTTAATTGTATAAATTTAGTATATGGCAGCATTATCTTCACAAATGAATATTATCGTTGAGAAAACGAAAAACTTGATTCAAATGTGCGAAGTCTTGCAAGAAGAAAATGATTTACTTAAATTAGAGGTTCAATCGCTTCAAGTCGCTTTCAATACGAGTAGCGATAAGAATAAGCAAATGGAGGAGCAAATGAAAGCAATGGCAGTTGCTCGTTCTCTTGATAGTTCTGAAGCCGATAAGGATGCAATTAATGAGAAAATACTTGACACAAAGCAAAAAATTAACGATTTTGTGCGAGAAATAGACAAATGTATTAGTTTGTTGAAGTAAGTGAAGAGTGTAGTACAAGGATAACTTACTAATACAACGTAAAGCTCAAATAACAATGGGAGAGATTTCCATCAAAATAAATATCGCTGATCGTGTGTATCCGCTACGTGTTGATACAGCAGAGGAGGAGATAATCCGCCATGCAGCGAAATTGATTAATGAAAAAGTAAAAGAGTTACAAGATAGCTATACTGTTCGTGATAAACAGGATTTATTGTCAATGTGCGTCCTTCAGTACGCAACAGGAATGTTGAAAGCTGAGCGACAAGTTCAAACACAAGATCAAGGTTTAGAGCAATCAGTTCATGAACTGGATCAGCTATTATCTAATTTCTTTACAAAATAATCGTTCTTTATAGCGCTTTACTAAACGAATTTGCCGCAGTTGAATTCGGGTTGTCACTATTTTAAACTTAACGCTTCAATATTACAGGCGAAAAAGATGTAGGTCATTTTGCGTAAGCCATCTGGACCATGATCATAGCCTAATCATATGATATAGAAGTTTAATAATATTAGATACCCGTTATTTAATTGCGGTTTTTTTTTGAAAATTATAAATAAATAAAATACATATAAACAATTAATATTACATGGACATCGCAATTTATATCATACTTTCTCTGATTGTTGGTATTGCAATTGGCCGTTATCTTTTAGCTCTTTTGTTTAGTAAACAAACAGCAGAAGCTCAAGAAAAGGTGAAAAGCATTATAAAAGAGGCAGATCAAGAAGCAGAACATCTGAAAAAGAAAAAGCTTTTAGAAGCTAAAGAGAAGTTTCTACAGCTAAAATCAGAGCATGAAAAAGAGGTCAGTCAGCGAAATAATACAATCAGTCAAAAGGAAAATACCTTACGCCAGAAGGAACAATCTGTCAATCAGAAGCTTGAGAATTTAAACCGCGAAAAACAAGAATTAGATGGAACCCGTAAACAGCTTGAAAAGCTTGTTGAAGTAAATGAAAGTAAGTCTGAGGAAGTTGAGCAGTTAAAGCTACAGCAGATTAAACAACTGGAAGGTATTGCTGGAGTTACAGCGGAAGAAGCTAAAAATCAACTGGTCGACTCTTTGCGTGAAGAGGCACGTTCACAAGCAATTAGCCAAATTAAAGATATCGTTGATGAAGCTAAATTGACAGCAACAAAAGAAGCTAAAAAAGTGGTCATCCAGACCATTCAACGTACGGCTACAGAATCTGCTATTGAGAACACGGTTTCTATTTTCAATATTGAGAATGATGAAATCAAGGGCCGTATTATTGGACGTGAGGGACGTAATATTCGTGCATTAGAAGCTGCTACTGGTGTTGAGATCATTGTTGATGATACCCCTGAAGCAATTATTTTATCGGGATTCGATCCTGTTCGTCGTGAAATCGCTCGTTTGGCTTTGCACCGTCTTGTGACAGATGGACGTATCCACCCTGCGCGTATTGAGGAGGTAGTTGCAAAGACACGTACACAGATAGAAGACGAAATTGTTGAAATAGGTGAACGTACAGCTATTGATCTTGGTATTCACGGTTTACACCCGGAATTGATCCGTATGGTCGGTCGTATGCGTTACCGTTCTTCTTATGGACAGAACTTGTTACAGCACTCCCGTGAGGTTGCAAATTTTGCAGCTACAATGGCAGCAGAGTTGGGGTTAAACGTTAAGCATGCAAAACGTGCTGGTCTTTTACATGATATTGGTAAAGTGCCTGATGATAATCCAGAATTGCCACATGCTATTTTGGGAATGCAACTGGCTGAAAAGTATAAAGAACATCCTGATGTTTGTAATGCTATCGGTGCTCACCATGATGAAGTTGAAATGACAGCAATGATTTCACCAATTGTGCAAGCTTGTGATGCTATTTCAGGAGCTCGTCCTGGGGCTCGCCGTGAAGTCGTGGAGAGTTATATCAAACGACTAAAGGAGTTAGAAGATCTAGCATTATCTTATCCAGGCGTTGAAAAAACTTTCGCTATACAAGCCGGTCGTGAATTACGTGTTATTGTTGAAAGTGAAAAGATATCTGATGCACAGGCTGAGATTCTAGCCGCTGATATTTCAAACCGAATTCAGACTGAGATGACTTATCCAGGTCAAATTAAAGTAACTGTTATTCGTGAAATCCGTTCTGTCGCCTACGCGAAATAAAACGAGATTTTAAAAATATAGCTTAAAACTAAGGCTGTCTCATTTATTTGAGACAGCCTTAGTTTTTTTAATGATTTGCGCTATTAAGAGGATGTTTTTACTGTTATATATTCAAAGTAGCTCATTATTCTACGTAACATGGAAAGGAGGAGCATGTGATTGATCTTATCGCGGTATAGTTTGCGCACAAATTCTTCTGTTTATTTTATTTCACCATACTGCAAAGCAAAGTTGTTACATGGATTTTTCGTTTCGTTTGACTGAAAAATAAGCTCCCAAAGATGATTATGAATAGATTCGAGTAAAAATAACACTTTCCATAGGTGCAGAGAGTTTCTGCGAGGAGTACTTTGGGTTTTAACAGGGGGCTAAATAGTATTGCAATGTTACTTGTTTGTAAATCATTTATTCCTAATAGTTAAATAGGATTAGCTTAAAAGCATGTTACGTAGCGATACTTAAAGGCCATCCAGAATTTTCAATAAGCCGTGTCGCAATATGAACTACCCAGAGTACCGAAATGTATCGCCATAATGCACTATACTATGGCTATGGAGATAAACCAATCGGCCATAGCGCGTTGCTTTATTGCCTTTGCGCATCATGATTGACTAAAGGCGCATAGTCAGTCCGCCATATTGCGATATATGTAGGCGGGAGGGAGAAAGTAATAAGCCATTGTGCTTTGCTTTACTGCGTTTGCGCAAAATGATTTCTACATTTATCGTGTCGAAAGGGCCAAGGTTTCATTGTCTTTTATGTATTGTAGTCACTCTAAACTTAAATAGAGAACATCCTGGCATAAAGCATATGTTAAGATATTTTTGCTTCTGAGGGTGAAAATATCTTCCCTTGCTATCTAGTCTCTAATAAGAAAAGCTGTCTCTTAAGTAATTTTTGAATATTTGTACCGTGATGAAAATAAGTGTTTTAGATTTCTTTTTGATCCTATTTAGTGATTAAGATTTATTATTGGCATTATATTCGGTTTTCAACAGAGCAGGTTTATTACAGACTGGCTTTTTTTGTTTTTAATCGCTATTTCGCCTTACTTTCAACTTTTATTTTTAGTATTTTTGCAGTTCATATTGCATAGCAACTATAACGCAGATCAGATGAAGAAAAAGCAACCGCCCGTTCAAGAAGTAAAAAGACCAGTTGATCAATATTTTGAGAATTTAAATGCAAATTTTCAGAATCCTACGAATCGAATTTTTCAAATTATTTTTTTACCGTTATTCTTTTTTGGTTTAATGGGACTGATTTGGATGATTCCATTTCCTCAATTTGATTTTTTGGTTAAATTGGGATGGCATACTTTTCTGAACTGGGGTTCATTTTTTATTGCCGTGCTTATCTATTATTATTTAAAGCTTTCTCCAACACTATCTTATGCTGTTTTACTATGTATAGGCATAATGAGTTATTTTATTGTGCAACTCGAATATATTGAGCGGGATGGTGGACCAAGTGTATTACTTGTTTCTGGAGTGATTACAGCAGTTTCTTTAGCTGCATTATGGTGGGGTAAGTCTAAAGAGAATAAAGCTATTTCATTAGGTGAATTTTGGACATTAATTTCCGTAGGTCCTATTTGGCTTTGGCATTTTGTTTTTAGAAAGGTTAAGCTAAAATATTAAAACTTATATAGTTATTTGGAAGCCTTGTTCTTTACTAAGAACAAGGCTTTTTTACATTATTAGAATTTGTAAGTAATACCAGCTCCTAGTATTTGTTTCACTTGTAGATCAGATTTTTTGCCTACTTGAACTCCATTTTCTATTTTAGGAAGTTTGGTGTTATCATCATATATTAACTGTACACCTGCATTTACTGTAATCCATTTGTTCACCTTCATATTTAGATTGGCCGTATAGTCAATATCTACATTTTGTGGCTTCTCTAAATAGTTGGAATAAAGTTTTAGGATATTTTCAAAAGTAACATTCTCCATAATTTGTGTTTTATAATAGGCATCAAATGAAGCACCAAATTCTACGCGTGTATTTTTTCCAGGATCCAGTCCATAATTTGGCGCTAGGCTATCATTCTTAACAATAACAAAGCGAACGGCTGCGGGAGACAAGTTAAATTTTAAATTATCTGATTTTTTATAAGCTATACCGGGACCAAAGCTTAAATAGGCAGGAGCAAAGGCCTCTGATAGCAATTTTTTATTTGCGGATGTATAATCATAACCCTTGGCAAATTGGGTGTTAAAATTAAGAAAAAAGGTGTACAGCCAATGTTCTTTAGCTTGGTAACCCAATAAACTGTTTAAAGATAATCGGTCGTCATTTTTTCTCCAATCTGTTTCCTTTTGAAAAGTTTGACCATAAGCTGCAATTACTTTATTATCCCAGGACCATTTTTCTTTTTTATAATTGAAGTCATAATTTAAGATTATGTTGCCTGCGAAAGAATTGACTCCCCCGGCAGCCCAATTCGAGAATGAACTTTGGTTAATCAGAAATGTGTTCTCTCCATGTATGGTCCAATTCTTTGTCGAATCAACTTGTGCCTGACCTTTGTTAATTATTAGAAAGATGGCTGCAAACAATAAAAGTTTTATTTTATTCATATTTCATTTTTTTAAGTCTAAAAGCTTAAACACAAAGCCAACTTAGATTGTTTAGTTAAAGTCAATATTTTATGATTAAACAATCAAAAAAAACAACCTTTGTCTAGAAGAACACTGTTTTTTGCAAACAATATGATGTGTATTAAGAATCACTATTCTTAAAAAAGTAATTGCTCAGATCTAAATAGGAATTAGAAAAGGAGATCATAAGGAACTGTTTGTGATCAAGATGATTATTTGATTGATGTGCTAGTTTTTTATTAGGGGAGAGGATTTGGTCATAATCCGATGTCTGAAAAATAGGATACAGATTGATGCATCATTTACTTGTGAGTCGATTTGGCAGCAGGTGTTAGGATTTCGATAGAAATAGGGTAGCTTTAACTGTTCCAAATCTAGCATATTAAACAAAGTTAATAGTTCGCTTGTTTAATAATTGGAACTTTTATTACAAAATAATCAAAAAATAAGTCATTTTTGTAGAAAGAGAATGATTTATGAAAATAACTTTGTTGTGCATTGGGAAGACAGATGATAAATATTTGATTGAAGGAATTGAAAAATACTTGAAACGATTAAAGTTTTATATAACCTTCAATCTCGTAGTTATTCCAGATATCAAGAATAGTAAAAATCTAACGAAAGAACAACAAAAGGAAAAGGAAGCACAACTTTTGCTGAAACATATTAATTCTTTGGATACTGTTGTTTTACTGGATGAGTTTGGGAGGGAGTATCGTTCTTTGGAATTTGCTTCTTATTTGGAAAAGAATATGATTCAGAGTACGCAGCATCTTATCTTTGTTATAGGAGGGCCTTATGGTTTTGATGATCAGATTTATCAGCGTGCTAATCAGAAAATATCATTATCAAAGATGACATTTTCGCATCAGATGATTCGTTTGTTTTTTGTTGAGCAGACCTATCGCGCATTTTCAATTTTAAAAGGTGAGCCTTATCATCACGAATAATTGTGGAATTAATATAATTTATGCATCAATTAAAGAAAGGAGTTACATATGTTACCAAGTAAAAGAGATTATCACTTTAAGAGCGATGATAATAATTCAGGAGTCACTAAGATTATTATTATTGTTTGTATTATTATTGTATTGCTTTTGGCTTATTTTGTCTAAACGATTTATAGCACGAACTTTTCACAAGAGGTTCTATTCTTCGTTTAGAGCCTCTTTTAGTTTTAGTGATTTGATTATAAATGCGTAGAGATCCTGTATAAAAGTATATATTTTCAATATAATTTTTGAAGCAATGTAAGTTCCTGCACTTAAGTGTCTGGACTTTTATTAAAACAAAATAGGCGATACCGGGAGTATCGCCATAAAATCACACTAACTATTAAAATACCTATAGAACTAGGAATTTGCAAAATTCAGTATACCAAAGTTTTACTTTTTTAAATCTGGAATAGTCTTAACAAAATAACTTATTAGGTTCCTTCTATAAAAGGTAATTTTTTTATTGGTATACGTAAATTTAATGTTTTTTTTTATAAATACAAATTTATTTTATATCCTTATAAAAAATATTCCATGCCATTTGGTCGGTTTTGAATGTTAGATTAATTTCTTTCAAGTTTTCTATTTTTACCCATCTAAAAGATTGCGCTTTACCATCTTCATATTCCTGGCCTTCAAAGTCAAATTCTTTTTTTGTGGTTCGGATCTGAATGGGGGTGCTGTTTTTGATTAAATAATATATTGAAATAATCTGACTGTCATTAAAGCTTGATTTTTCATAAAAATCAGTTGTATAGATGTGTGATAAGATTTCAATATCAAAGTTGCATTCTTCTTGATATTCTCTTTTTAGGGCATCAATAAGTCCTTCTCCGTATTCTAAACCACCTCCAGGAAATTTGGTGAACGATACATTTTCAGTTTTCTCATCGCTGATGAGTACTTCATTATCATCATTAATCAAAATTCCATATACTCTTACATTAAAAGGAAACATGTGCTATTATTTTATTTTTTTGATAAATCTTTAAGATAAATATTTTTGAATTCCACAGGCTGACCTTCACTTTGCAAGGCTATAAATCCTTGTTTTAGCTTTTTGCCATCAATTTTTATTCTTGGGTCATACCTATTTGCCACTCCGCCACCTATCGTTGGCTGGCTATATTGAAGGACAGTATCCCCATTAATGATATGTGTTATCAATGAATCACCATGTACGATCAATTCTGCTTTGACCCATTGATCTCCATCATATGTTTTAGAGGTTGATTCTAGACAATGTGATTCCAATTTTTTTCCTTTATAGACGATATCTGTTCCTGGAGAACACATATTGCCGGTTGGTCTCGGCTTTCCATCGCTTAACCCTCCTAAAAATTGCATTTCAACTGAGATTGGCCAATCCTGCTCTTTAGGCATCGTTCTTGGATCTTGTGAATGAAACATAAGTCCGCTATTCCGTAAGGTATAGGATGGTGCACCCTTTTGTAAATCTCCATAGAATCGATATTCTAGCTTAACGTGATAATCTGAATAGGGCGTTTTATAATAAAGATGTCCATATTGCTCATTAAAATCACCATAGCCATCGTAATTGACTTGTATTACACCGTCTTTTACTCGGAAGGTATTGGCAAAGTTTACATCAACATCATGATGGTGTATTTTCACAATCCAATTATCAAGATTTCTTCCGTTGAACAGACTGATCCACCCGTTCTTATTTTGATTTTTTGAATGATGCTGTGTAGCACAGGCAGCAGACAGTGCTAATAAGCCGATCGGCAATATATATTTGAGTTTCATCATTATAAAGGCATAAAACCATTTTCAACTGTTTGCTCGTCTATACCCATGTAGGAATAATGCCTCGGTAAAAACCAAGATATAGATGCCATAATTTGTTTAAAATCTTGCTCAGTCTGAAACATAGCTGGTGTAATATTAAAAACTAAATCCTGACTTACCAAAGTTTCATCATCATAATTTCTTGCTATCAACATAATTTTGGGTTCTTTGATCCCCATGTTTACTAAGTATTCTCTCAAATTATGGCGTAAGTCTTTTGGTAGAATTGTTTCTGAAGGTTGTCCCACTAAGATTTTTTCATCTTTATCAATGTGAGCCTCTTCCGTTTTTTTTGAAAAAATAGACTCATCAGAATAGAATTCATTATTTAAGGAATAGTTGACTAGGTCACCATATGAGAAGATCCAGTCTGGTTGCTCTTGATGTGTATTAATAGCAAGCCCCATACCTTTTTTGAGAAGGAATGATTTCAATTTATGTTTGATCACAAAAGCTTGAAAATTTTGATCTTTCGGTGCATTTTCTAATTGAAAATAAGGATATCCATCAGGACCTATGATTAGTTCTGATGCTGCCAGCTGGAAGGTTGACTCACCTATGTTGTCTAAAAATTCTGCTACCCATTTTTCATCACGTTCTTTAAACGGAATCTCCAGTAAAGAATTAATATTGATAGTTTTTGAAAGATCCCCTAGCAGATTTTCATTTGAGTTTTCACTGTCGTTAAATAAATGTACCGTACTCATATTAAATTTCGATCATTATGATAATTAGTAAAAATAGACATTTTATTAGGAATGGGATATAAGGATGTGCAACAATTTCGATTCCTTATTTTTTTTTCTTCTTAGCTGTTTTGACTTGACTTGTGGAAATCATTTGTTCCCAGGTTAATATATAAGGGTGCTGGTCGTTTATTTTTATTTGTCTATTTAATGATAATTGTAATTGGATCCACTTGTTATTGTCTTGTGCGTCGCAAAAGGTATAAGCTTTACCTGTTGTCATACTTCTTCCTGTTCTCCCAATTCTATGCGTGTATAAGGAATCACTATCCGGGACTTCGTAATTTATTACTATGGGAAGGTTTTCGATATCCACTCCTCTAGCCAGTAGGTCTGTGGCAACAAGTATCTGAATTTCTTTTGATTTAAAAGCCGTTAATAGTTGCGTTCTATTTTTCTGCGCTTTATCTGCGTAAAGCCCTTCGGCGACAATTCCTTCTTTTTTTAAATCCGCTACGATACGATCTACTGCATGTGTTGTTCTGCTAAAGATCAGTATCTGTTCTTCCGGGTTTAACTCGATTAAGTACTTGATCAGATTTTTTTTATTGGTTCTGTCTACATAAAATATACTTTCTTCGATCGTGCATTTCTTCACTTCCTTTTCTATTTCAATTTTAATTGGATTTTTCAACGTTTTATTCACAATTTTCAAAATATCTTTAGGAAGTGTAGCTGAAAAGTAAAGGCTTTGTTTTTTATTTGGTAAATGCTTTAAAATTTGATTTACTTCTTTAATAAAACCTAGCTGTAATAACTGATCAAACTCATCTATAACCAGCGTTTTAATAGTATTACATGTAATTTTCCCTTGGTCAATAAGATCTAAGATACGGCCAGGGGTCGCTATAAGTATAGTAGGACTTTGCAATAGTCCTGCTAGCTGCATATCATAAGCCTGTCCTCCAACAAGTGTGATGGTTGTAACGGGGTAGCTTTGAATGAGCTTATTTATACGGCTTTGTGTTTGCAACGCTAATTCTCTTGTAGGATTTAATATAAGTGTCTGCTCCTGTAATGTAATTTCTTGTGTGAAATAGCGATGTAAGATGGGTATTGTAAACGCTTCGGTTTTTCCTGTTCCTGTAGGAGCAATCGCAATAAGATCTTTTTTATTTAGTATATGAGGAATCACAAGTTCTTGAACGGATGTCAGGATTGTGAATCCTGATTGCTCTAAGATGGATAAAAGACTTGAATGAATATTAAGATCTTGAAATTTCAAAGTTTTGATGTTTTATTTTACCAAAGATAAGATTTAGTGACTAAATTGATAATATTCTTTAGTAGAGTAGCTATAAGCTAATTGTAAGTGCTAATTCCGTTAAGCAATTATTTATATTGTTTAAATAGCTATCTCCAATTATTTATTAATGTTAATAATGATTATTTTAGAATATTATTTTTATTAAATTTGTTGGAAACTGAAAATATAATATGTTGGAAACCACATTAGACCAAGGCAGTGATTTAAATTCGAAATTAAGTTTTGATGACTTTAGAAAGATCATTGTTGAAGATTATAGGGTTGCAGTAGAGAGCAGATATGTTAGTCTATTGGGACGTAAGGAAGTCTTAACAGGAAAAGCAAAATTTGGAATTTTTGGAGATGGGAAGGAACTGGCGCAGATTGCAGTGTCTAAAGTATTTCAAAAGGGTGATTGGCGTTCCGGATATTATAGGGACCAAACCTTGGCCTTTGCAAGTGGAATGACCTCAATTTATCATTTTTTTTCGCAATTATATGCTCATCCTGATGTTGAGTATGATCCTTCTTCTGCGGGGCGTCAAATGAATTGTCATTTTTCAGTCCGTGTTATTGATGAGGAAGGTAATTGGTTGGACCAAACGAAGCAAAAGAATACTTTCTCAGATATTTCGACTACTGGCGGGCAAATGGCTCGTATCTTAGGTCTTGGCCTAGCTTCAAAACTGTATCGTGAGAATCCGAATTTATCTTATTTAAAGTATTTTTCTAATGGGGGTAATGAGGTTGTCTTTTGTTCTGTAGGTAATGCGTCAACTTCAGAGGGAGTATTTTTCGAAGTTGTCAATGCTGTAGGTGTTAAACAGATTCCTGTTGTTATTTCGATATGGGATGACGGCTATGGAATCTCGGTTCCGAATGAGGTGCAAACGACTAAAGGGGATATCTCCGAAGTTTTGAAAGGATTTCAGAAGGAAGATGGATCTAACGGTTTTGAGATATTTAAAGTAAAAGGCTGGGATTACCCAGGACTTTGTCAGGCTTATGAGCGAGCTGCAAAATATGCTAGGGAGCACCATACGCCTTGTATTGTTCATGTTATCGAGTTGACTCAACCACAGGGGCATTCTTCTTCTGGTTCTCATGAACGTTATAAGTCGAAAGAGCGTTTAAACTGGGAGCTTGAGCATGATTGTATTGCTAAAATGCATCAATGGTTGATTGATTCGGATATTGCAACTGCTGAGCAGTTGAATTTAATTGATGAAGAAGCGAAGGATTTCGTGAGGAAGGAGCAGAGACGTGCCTGGTCTGATTATAATAAAGCTTTAGCTGTTGATGCTTCACAGGCTATTGGACTTTTAAGTCAAATTGATGACGAACTGGTCGAATTACCTTTAAAACAATTGCAATCTTTAACTGAACCTTCTTTGAAGGAGGTTTATAGTACTGTCCGCAAGGTTATTCGTGAACTGAAAGGGAAGGATATTGAAGGTAAAGGTGCTTTATTGGCTTGGTATAAACTTCAACAAGGGGTAAATGAATCCCGATATAATTCGAAATTATTTACCACAGGAGTTGATGGTCCGGAAAATGTCCAAGTTATCGCCCCTCAATATTCTGATGATGCTAAATTTATTGACGGCCGGGAAGTTCTTAACTTATGCTTCGAAGAGAATTTCCGTCGAGATGAGCGCTTGTTAGCATTTGGTGAGGATGTTGGTAAAATTGGTGATGTAAATCAAGGGTTTGCTGGTCTACAAGAGAAGTTTGGAGAACATAGAGTATTTGATACTGGAATTAGAGAGAATTCTATTATAGGGAAAGGAATTGGATTGGCTATTAGGGGACTTAAGCCTATTGCTGAAATTCAATATTTAGATTATCTTCTTTATGGTATTACGGTGGCGAGTGATGACTTGGCGAGTTTGAGTTATCGTACGTTTGGGGGACAGAAAGCGCCTGTTATTATTCGTACTCGTGGTCATCGTTTAGAGGGTATCTGGCATTCGGGTTCCCCAATGTCTATGATCTTGGGGACTTTAAGGGGGCTGCATATTTGTGTTCCTCGTAATATGACTCAAGCTGCTGGAATGTATAATACTTTGTTTAGATCCGATGAGCCTGCTCTTGTGATCGAGTGTTTAAATGGTTATCGTTTAAAAGAACGTTTACCAGATAATATTGGTGACTTTACGATCCCGATTGGTTATGCTGAGTGCATTAGAGTAGGTGCTGATATTACTGTTGTTTCATATGGTTCTACTTTACGTGTGGTCGAAGAGGCTGCGATGGAACTGGATCGATTGGGCATCAGTGTTGAAATTATTGATGCTCAAACTTTACAGCCTTTTGATAAAGCTCATTTATGTGCTGAATCGTTAAAAAAGACGAATAAATTATTGGTTGTGGATGAGGATGTCCCTGGTGGTGCATCGGCATTTATAATGCAGCAAATATTGGAGGATCAAAATGGTTATTATTTATTAGATAGTCAGCCTAGAACGTTGAGTGCTAAAGCACATAGGCCTCCTTATGGCTCTGATGGTGATTATTTCACAAAACCTTCGAGCGATGATATTGTGGAAATTGTCTTTGAAATGATGAACGAAGGTAATCCGGATAAATATCCCTCACTATTTTAGTCAGTGAGGGATAGATACTTTTATGAGAATTGAGCGGCAGCACCAATAATTGCCGCCTCTTCTCCTAGAATTGCAGTTTTTATATTATATGCTTCTACTTGATTTTTCTTTTGACCCAATAGTATAGGTAGTGCTTTTGCAATATTTCCTCCGATTACAAAGTCTATACAATTATATTTTTTACTGAAGAAATCAAGAAAATCCAATAAATGGATGCTATATTCCTCACATAATATGCTAAAGGCAGGGTTTTGTTGATGCTCATTGATAATTTGTTTAAGTCCCGTTACTTCAATATCTGTAAGTTCCTTAAACCGTTTTATAAACCATCTGGTTACTAAAAACTCTTCAAAAATTAAATCTTTATATGGTGTGTTCCAAAGATCGGCATCGAAAGATTTTTCTCCTTTGTTCCAGACTGCTGAACCGAGACCTGTACCTAAAGTGATTCCTAAAATTCTTTCTTTTGTATTCAGATGTTGAGCAAAAACCTCTCCTTGCAAAAAAGCCGCAGCATCGTTAATGAAATGAATATTTTGTTCTGGAATTCCTATTAATGTTGCCAACGGGGTTTTGACATTCATTTTATATAGGTCATCATATTTGCTTTGTCCAGTCATCATAGACACACCATTTTCATAATCGAAAGGGCCAGGCATTGCTATTCCAATGTGTTTTACCATAGATCCAGCAGCTTCTACGCAACTGTTAATTGTGTTTGCCCAAGTAAGGAAAATCGATTTAGCATTTTCTTGCGAAAAAACGTGGTTTCTCACCACGTTATTCGGAATAATTTTCCAATCTAATTTATTTACTATAGCGGCGCTAATATGTGTGCCGCCGATATCCACTCCTAAAATGAATTCACTTTTATCTGACATTTTTGTAACTAGATTGTTTTAATAAATGATCAGCAATAACTAATGCAGCCATTGCCTCAACAATAATAACAGCTCGGGAAACTACACAAGGATCATGTCTTCCTTTTCCTTGAACTGTAGCTTCATTACCATTTGAATCAATTGTCTGTTGATCTCTCATAATAGTAGCAACAGGCTTGAAAGCTGTTTTAAATGTGATGTCCATACCATTTGAAATACCACCTTGTATTCCTCCAGAGAAATTGGTATGGGTTTTAGTACGATGGATATCATGTTCTTCAGATACAAAAAGATCGTTATGCTGTGAACCTAGTAATTCAGAGCCAGCAAATCCTGATCCATATTCGAAACCGTGTACGGCATTGATGCTCATCATTGCCTTAGCTAGATCCGCATGTAATTTGTCAAAAACAGGTTCACCCAATCCGACTGGTACATTTCTAATAATAGTTGAAATGCGTCCTCCTACAGTATCACCTGATTTACGAACAGCATCAATGAATTCAATCATTTCATTCGCTGTAGCAGGATCAGCACATCGTGCAATATTAGATTCTCTCAAATCTAACAATGCTTCTAAATCTTTTGTATCTAAATTTGGAGATTCAATTTTGCCAACACCTGATACGTGCGCAAATATTTCTATTCCATGTTGTTTTAAAAAGGATTTGGCAATTGCTCCTGCGGCAACTCTAGCTGCAGTTTCTCTAGCCGATGAGCGACCTCCACCTCGGTAATCACGATGACCATATTTCATATGATATGTATAGTCTGCGTGTGATGGTCTAAAGATATCTTTTATATGTGAGTAATCTTTCGATCTTTGATCTTCGTTTGGGATAAGTATGGCAATAGGTGTTCCTGTAGACTTGCCCTCAAATACGCCAGAAAGAATTTGTGCTGTATCACTTTCTTTGCGTTGTGTGGTTATTTTTGATTGACCGGGCTTACGTTTATCAAGTTCTGCTTGGATAAAGTCCTCATCAATAGCTATATTTGGAGGACAGCCATCTAAAATAACACCAATCGCTTTTCCGTGAGATTCCCCAAAAGTGCTAATTCTAAATAAATCGCCAAATGAATTTCCTGCCATGATTTAATATAATTTCTATAAATATAGGTAAAACCGCAATAATAGGAGCATTATTGCGGTATTTTTTGCTAAGTAATAATAAATTTGTGCTCAGCTAAATGTTTCCAGAAGTCTGGATAAGATTTTTCGACAACCTGTGGTTCCTCAATATTAATACTTTTGAATATTAATGCAAGTGGGGCAAATGCCATTGCCATTCTATGATCTTCATATGTGGCGAAAGAAACAGCTGTTGGTTCGAAGACTTCATCAGTTTTGATGTGATAAGTGGTTCCATCTTCGATCAATTTTGCTCCGAATTTAGCAATTTCTGTTTTTAAAGCTAAAATTCGATCTGTTTCTTTAATTTTCAATGTTTCTAAACCTGTAAGTGATATATCGCGTCTTAATGCAGCCGCTATAACTACTACTGTCTGTGCTAAATCTGGGCATTCTTTCATGTCAAAAAATGTTTTCCCAGAAGGTTCACTTATTTTTGTAAGGTGTAAACCATCTTGTTCAAAAGCTGAGGCAACACCAAAGTGGCTCATAATTTCAACAATTGCTATATCACCTTGTAGACTACTTTTTTTCAATCCGGGAAGTATGATCGATCCTGAATTAGAAAGTGCTACTATGGCATACCAATAAGACGCCGCGCTCCAATCAGGTTCGACATAAATCGTTGCTTCCTTTGTTTCTTGATTTGGAATATGAATGGTATTATGCAACCATTCGTATTGAATACCAACTTCTTTCAACATATTCAACGTCATGGTGACATAAGGTCGTGAAGTAAGTTCGCCTTCAATTTCAAGTGTTAAACCTTTTTTTAAGGATGCCGCAATGAGCAATAGAGCTGAAATATATTGACTGCTAATATTTCCCTTAATTGAAATTTTATCCTTACTCTGAATCATGCCACCTTCTATATGAAGAGGTGGGAAGCCAGATTTTGCTTCGTAATGAATATCAGCTCCGATAGTCTTGAGCGCGTCAACTAAAATACCGATAGGTCTTTGTTGCATACGTTCTGAACCGGTTAGAATGAAATTTCCTTTAATCAGATTAAGATAGGCTGTTAAAAAACGCATTGCGGTCCCTGCGGGTCCAATATCAATTTTGGTTAGTTCAGATTGCGTATTGGTAGCTAGCAGAAGAGCCTTCTTTAGTGTAACTGTATCAAAAGCTTGCGAAAGATTTTCTATTTGTACTTTCTCTTTTCCCAATGCTTGAATAATAAGGGCACGGTTGCTTTCTGATTTTGAACCAGTAAGTTGAACCGTACCATTAATACTTTTAGATGGGTGAGTAAGTGTAATCACCTGTTGACTCATTATGCCTCCGCAGTAGGTTGAGTATTCATGATTGCATTCTGTTTACGAATTGATTCATTATGAATTAATTCTAAGAATTTAACTGCAAAATCATTGCTCAAAGTTAATGCTTCAGCGAGCTGCGTGCGTTTTTGAACGATTTCGTCCCAACGGTTAACTTGTAAGATTGTGACACTATTATCACGCTTGTATTCGCCAATTTTTTCAGCAATTTTCATACGTTCACCAATTTTTTGAATAATTAGATCATCTAATTTATCGATGCTTGTACGTAATTCTGCTAATTTATCTTCAAAAGCTTGATTATCTGAGTCTGCTTTACGTAAGTTTAAGTGATCAATTAAATCAGCCAAAGCCGCTGGAGTAACTTGTTGTTTTGCATCAGTCCAAGCAACTGAAGGGTCAATATGTGATTCAATGATCAATCCTTGTAAATCCATATCCATTGCTTTTTGAGAAATGTACGGCAACAATTCACGGTTACCACAGATATGGCTTGGATCGTTGATAATTGGCAAATCAGGACATAATGATTTTAATTGAATCGCAAGATCCCACATTGGTTCGTTACGGAAAGCTGATTTTTCGTAAGAAGAGAAACCTCTATGAATAGCTCCTAATCTTTTGATTCCCGCACGGTTAATACGCTCTAAAGCACCAAACCATAATGATAAATCAGGGTTTACCGGGTTTTTAACGAATACAGGGATATCTACTCCAACTAATGCATCAGCAATTTCTTGCACAGTAAATGGGTTTGCAGTAGAGCGCGCTCCAATCCATAACACATCTACGCCAGCAGCTAATGCTTCTTCAACATGCTTCGCTGTTGCAACCTCTGTCGCTGTCAATAATCCTGTCTCTGCTTTTGCTCTTTTCAACCATTCTAAACCAATAGAACCAATACCTTCAAATTCTCCTGGACGAGTACGTGGTTTCCATATACCTGCACGTAAGATGTTTACTTTACCAGTATTTGCTAATAAATGCGCTGTTGAAACCAATTGATCTTCTGTTTCAGCACTACAAGGTCCTGCTATGATTAAAGGCTTGTCTCCTGTATCTAACCAAGATTTTAAAGGGACGATATCTAATGTGTTTTTCATTATTATGTAATTTTATTTTTTTAGTGGTTATGAAGTTATCATGATCATTTTTCGTTACTTTTCGAGCGCTTTAGGCCATGATGATTTCAATATCTATTGTGAGTTTTATTTTTTACTTTTTATTTACTAGAACTTATATGCGGTCATTTTTTACATATTCACCCATAATATTAAAATTGATGCTGTGTTTTAATACTTTACGAATAGCAGCGTCATAATCTGATTGCTTTTTCCATTCCACATCAACGAAAAAATCATATTCATTTCTTTTTCCTATGACAGGCATAGATTGGATTTTACTTAGGTTAATATTTTGATCAGCAAAGCATTGTAAAATCGAAGCTAAAGAACCTACCGAGTTTCCTGTTTGAAAGGATAAAGAAGCTTTATTTGCACTTGCTTGTTCTTCGACATCATTGGATAACACTAAGAATCTCGTACTATTTTTTTTGTTAGTTTCAATCTTTGCTTCTAATATATTGAGACCATACGTTTTTGCAGCAAGTGTACCTGCAATAGCAGCAGTGTCAGTTAATTTTTGATTTGCCACTTTTGCTGCTGAAGCCGCTGTATCTGAACTTTCTGATATTTTAACATCTGGTAATTCCTGCAAGAACTCTTCGCATTGGCGAATGGCCATTTGATGCGATTCTATGAATTTTATATCAGCAAGTTTAACTCCTGGTAAAGCCAATAAATTTTGATGAATGCTTAAGGCAATTTCACCTACAATGTTGAATTTATAATCTCTCAAAAGATTATAATTGGGTAAGATACTTCCCGCAATTGAGTTTTCAATAGCCATTACAACATAATCAACTTTTTTCTGCTTTAATAATTCGCAGGTTTTTTTAAAAGTATCGCATTCTATCGTTTCGATGTCTTCACCGAAGTACTTAAATGATGCTTCTTCATGAAAGGAAGCTTTTACTCCCTGTATTGCAATTTTTAAACCCATTGTTTGTTTTATATGTTCTTAGAAAAAGCAAAAGTTCCGATTGTTGATCGGAACTTTTGCTTTTTAATATCTTGTGATAATTACAAATTCGTCCCTGCTCTTATTGTCTAAAATAAAAGTAATTGAAAAAATATGTAGTCGTCGTTTTCATTATTTGTTCGTTTCGATATTTCAAATATACGGATGTTTTTTATAAATGCAAGATAAAAATTAAATATTTTTTTAGTCGTAATTTTATGTGTTTTTTAATGAAAAAAACAGCTATTTTTTTATCTGTTTTTTATGTAATTTTTTATGTGCTTTTTGTGTTTGATATCCTTGTTTATTTTGTTTAAATGCATATAAATTATAATATAGATTATTTTGTTATGAAAAAAATCAGTTTATTTTGTCTCTTTTTTAAGTTTATTTTTGTGTTTTATTTAAGTTTATTTATGTTATATTTTTGTTTTAAAAACACTATTTTATGTCATTAATTTGGTGGTTTATTTGTGTTTTTGTTTAGAATATATCGAAAATTAAGCTGAAAATTTTCAACATTTAGTCTCCGCAATGAGTTGATTAGGTATATCAAGGTGTGTTGCTTGTCATACGATCACTATTTAAGTTATGCATAAATAGAAGTCTATGTTATCGGAGATATTTCTCATATGACGGAACATAAAAACTACATCAATGACTAAGGCTGGATAGTGAGTAAGCTGTATCGCTGGAAAATTGCTAGCTAATTTTGATACCAATCACTAATTCCTATCTGAAGATAGCAACTGGCTTTTATCAGTTTTAGGTCTTCTAAATGTGAAATACGGGGAATATTTCGTAAAATTGAAGGAGAAGGCCTGAATAGCTTTAAACGGTTTTCGAAATTATTTAAGTTTATGATTTTTGTTTTATTAAGTGTTCTATGTAGTGTTACGGTCGCAGTGCTATTAAAGTATGCAAAACTACAGCAGGTAAGCACCAAACAAATTATTGTCTGGAATTATCCTGTAGCAGCAGTACTAACTTATTTTGTTTTAGAGCCAGACCTCGGAGATATACAGATTGGACAAATGCCTTGGGAATTGTATATTCCTTTGGCAATTTTACTTCCAACACTTTTTATTTTTATTGCATTGACAATTCAATACACAGGTTTGGTTAAAACGGAGATTGCACAAAGATTGTCTCTGTTTATTCCTTTAATGGCATCCTTTGTACTTTTTTCGGAAGTCATTACCTGGAATAAAGGAATTGGTATTCTAGTCGGTTTAGTTGCTATCATTTGTTCCATTGGTTGGCAAAAGGGGAATGTTAAAAATAACAATAAGATTGGTAGCCTGCTGTATCCTTTAATTGTTTTTATTGGAATGGGTGTTATTGACATTCTTTTTAAACAAATAGCGCTTCATCAATCTGTTCCTTATATTACAGCTATGTTTGTTGTTTTTTTATTGGCCATAGCTGTGGCGTTTCTATTTATGATTTATTTCTTAGCAATTGAAAAGCAGTCATTTTCTTTTAAATCTTTCGGATTTGGCATTGTATTGGGCTTTTTCAATTTTGGGAATATATTGTTTTATATGAAAGCTCATCGAGCAATTCCAGATAATCCTTCTATTGTTTTCACAGGGATGAATATTGGTGTAATTTCAATAGGGGCTCTGGTCGGTGTTTTATTATTTAAAGAAAAATTAAGTGCTATCAATAAATTAGGGCTAGCACTTTCTATTATATCAGTTTTAATTATAACATATTTGTGAGTTTATTTGAAGATACTTATCGTACAATTGAAAAAAGTGCAGAGGGAATATTTCGTGATAAAGGAAGTAAATTTATTTCCTATGCCTACCCATTCACTACGGAAGATCAGTTGAAGGAAATCATAGCAGATCTAAAAACCCTACATCCTAAAGCGAGACACCATTGCTGGGCATATCGAATTGGTCCGGATCGAACAGTATATCGGCTGAATGATGATGGAGAGCCTTCGGGGACGGCCGGTCGGCCTATTTTAAATGTATTACTATCACAAGATGTAACAAATATTATTGTGGTTGTGGTTCGTTATTTTGGAGGAACTTTATTAGGCGTCCCAGGTCTGATTAATGCTTATAAAACGGCGACTCAAGAGGTTTTATCTGCCGTAGAGATTGTAGAGAAAACTGTCAATGATATCTATAAAATTGAATTTGATTACTTAGCTATGAACGACGTGATGCGCGTGGTTAAAGAAGAGAATATAACTGTCAGTAAACAAGTTTTTGATAATACATGCTATATGGAAATTGAAGTACGAAAAATGCAGGTCAATTCGGTCATTACACGTTTTGATAAAATTGATAATTGTAAACTTTCTTATTTGCGGACAATATGATAAATGATTCAGAATTAATATTGAATAAAGATGGGAGTATTTATCATCTGAATTTAATGCCAGAAGATATTGCAGATACCATTATCACAGTAGGGGATCCTGACCGTGTAGTAAAGGTATCTCAGTATTTTGACCGTATTGAACTTCAGAAGGGAAAAAGGGAGTTTATTACACACACAGGATATATTGGTAATAAACGTATTTCTGTTATATCAACAGGCATTGGAACGGATAATATTGATATTGTCTTTAATGAATTGGATGCGCTCGTGAATATTGATTTTGAATCAAAAGCATTAAAGTCAAAGCTAACAAGTTTAAATATCATTCGAATCGGAACTTCTGGTGCTGTTCAATCGGATATTGAAATGGGAACGATTTTGGCTTCTTCATTTGGAGTAGGCTTTGATGCCCTGATGCAATATTATGTAAAACCCTATTCAGCTTATGAGAAAACTTTGGAAAGAGCAGTATGGGATGCTTTTCCGAATTTATATCTAAAGCCTTATGTTGCGGAGGCCAGTAAAAATTTATTAGCACAATATGCTTACGATTTGCCAAAAGGAGTGACGATGACTGCTCCTGGTTTTTATGCACCTCAGGGTAGGAATGTGCGCTCTGAAAATACGTTTCCTAATTTGATCCAATTGGCGAATAGCTTCAAGTCAGATGGTTTACGAATTACAAATTTAGAAATGGAGACTGCTGGAATATATGCTTTATCCCGTATGTTTGGTCATCAAGCGCTATCTATTAATGCTATTTTAGCCAGCCGTGTAGCGGGACATTTTAGTTCAGAGCCTGATAAAGTAGTGGATCGTGCTATAAAACTGATCTTAGAGCGGTTTTAAAAAATAGAAAAGGAGTTGTATTAAACAACTCCTTTTCTATTTGAATCAAATTTTAGCATGATGAAGAGTAAAATGGTAAAACTCCATAATGAAGATCCTCCATAACTTATGAATGGTAATGGAATACCAATAACGGGAACTATCCCTATAGTCATTCCTATATTAATAAAGAAGTGAAAAAATAGGATGGAAGCCACTCCATAAGCATAAATTCTTGCAAAAGCAGATCGCTGTCGTTCTGCTATATGAATGATGCGGAGCAATAATGTTAAGTATATCGCTATTAAAAATGTAGAGCCGACAAATCCCCATTCTTCACCAAGAAATCATGAACTCAGATAAAAAAAGACACAAATAAATAGTTTATCTCAAAGGAAATGGATAGATGGGCCTACGAGCAAAAAGTCGAACTTGTCTTTTCAAGACTTGGAAATCCAACTGATAATGCGTATATTGAGTCATTAAACTTAAGTTTCCGGGGCAAATGCTTAAAAACCAATTACTTTCTTTTATTAGCGAGAAATATCTTTCAGCATAATTCAGTTTTATAGTTTAATCCAGTCTCTCGACATTTTTTCTGCATACTCCAAATATAGAACTGTTTGTCGTCTTAAGTTTGAATTATTGCAAATAGTTCAATAAAACCATATAATCATGCAAAGACATATTGGAATTGTAAGATGACTCTTTCGCTATTGAATAGGTGGGGTTTATTAGACCTTTGTTGAGAACAACTATTCTATCCAACAACCTGCGGTCAACATTTTCTTCTTTAGCTATTCTAACGATTCTTTCATATTCATTATTTAAGAATCATAATTTAATACTGTATTTAGACTCTTTTTTTAGTTTATCCTCTACTTAAGCTTATCATCAGGTATCTAAAATAGCCCATTCATCTCCCATTAACCAACGAATGGCTGAAAGTTTACCGTTCAACATACCCCATTCGAAGTCATCCCAATTTAGATTTTCCTTACCATACTTTTTTTCCATCGCTTTAGCGGATGTATATTACGGTTCGATTTGTGCCAGTCATTTCAGTCTGATGGTGCCAACTATTACGGTTTAAATGATGCCACTTTAGTGGTTTAATTTCCGTCCATCCGTCCGCATTTTACGGTTCGATTTGTGCCACTTTAAAAAGATCAAGAAAGAATTACCTTGTCGCTTTAAATACAGCTATATGGCCAACAAACTTGATCCGATGGACTTAAAACAAATACTCACATTACATATTGACGGTTACAGTAACCGTAAAATAGGTTCCGTTCTCGGTATTTCCCGTAATACCGTAAATACTTACATGCAGCTATTTGCGGGCAGCCAATACTCATTTAAAGAGCTTTTAGACTTCGATACCGCTGCTTTATCGGAACTGTTTTCATCCCATACTACCCTGGATACCGTACGTCATAATGAGCTCATGCTTTATTTTGAGGGGGTGAACAAGGCCCGGAACCATCCCGGCTTTACTTTTCTGTATCACTATCAGCAATATGTTGAGCTGGCAGCTGATCCGTATAGCTACACCCAGTTCCTTGAACATTATCGCCGTAAATATCCAAAGGAAAAAGGCTCAATGAAACTCCAGCATATTGCTGGCCAGGAAATGTTCATCGACTTTGCAGGTAAAAAACTGCAGATCATCGATAAGCATACCGGAGAGGTTGTTTCCATAGAAGTATTTATAGCTATACTTCCGTGCAGTCAGTATACCTATGTCCAGGCATGTATGAGCCAAAAATGCGAAGACATGATATCCTGTTGCACCAATGCTCTGCGTTTCTATGGCGGGGTACCCAAAGCTATCGTGTCGGACAATCTAAAGTCCGCAGTCAATAGATCGAGCAGATATGAACCTGACATCAATCGTAGCTTTAAAGACTTTGCTCGCCATTATAACTGTGTTATCAATCCCACCCGGAGTTATTCGCCTCAGGATAAGGCTCTGGTTGAGAATGCGGTCCACCTAGCTTACCAACGGATATATTATCCGTTGCGTGAGATGACTTTCTTCTCATTGGAGGACCTCAACAGGGAAATTACTGTCCTGCTGGAGCGTTACAACAATCTTCTGTTCAAGCGAAAAGAATCCAGCCGTATAGAACTTTTCCAGCTTATAGATAGACAGTATCTCAAAGCGCTGCCTGCTGATACCTATGAACTTAAGGACTATAAAAGAGCGAAGGTCCAGAAGATGGGGTATGTATACTTTTCTCCTGATAAAAGCTATTACAGTGTTCCTTTTCGTTACATCGGAAAAGAGACAACTATCCACTATACCAAAAGCCGGGTTGAGGTGTTTTACCACCATGAAAGGATTGCTCTACATCAGCGCAATCTGATCAAAGGAAGTTATGTCACAAATACTTACCACCTGAGCAGTACCCATAAGTTCTACTCGGAGTGGAACCCTGAGTTCTTTAAGAAAAAAGCGTTGGCACATGGTGAGTATATTTTAGCATGTATTGAAAAAATACTGGCATCACAGGACTATCCTGAAATTTCATACAAACGTTCTCTGGGTATTAGTAAGTTATAGCATTTAAATCTTATCAATTTATATAGATTGTAAGCCTAGAAATTAAATTACTAAAGCTCTTCCGTCCCAGAAGTCATCAACAAGATGAAAGTTTTTAAGCCCCACCCATTGATCCTCCCTCGCATGTTCTAGAAGAATTATCTGAAAATCATTTTTATACTCATTTATAATATGTGTAACAAAATCATCCATCATTTTGAATGCATTTTGAAGTTTCTTCCTGTCTTCAATAGTTAAAGTATCAAGATTTTCCCCTGAGACAGTTTCAAAATAAGGCTGACTAGGCTGGTCGAAGATTAGAAATTGCGGAACGTATTTGTTGTTGTTATTAATCATGTGCTCATGAAAACCAAACATCATTATTAAATGCATGTACATATGATTTGATCTACTTCCGATATTACTAGCCGGTGTGGCACTTCCAGGTGGAATCAAATTCAGTGCTTTATCTTTTGTGTTAAAGTGCGCTCTATAATCCTTGTAAGAACCTAGCATTTCTTCTACCGTTTTTTTAATCTTATTTATGAATTCATTTAGTAGAGAATTTTGAATACTTCTGTTATTCTGAAGATCTTCCAATTGAGACTCAATATCTGTTATCTGAGCTTCAATCTGCTTCTTGCTCAGGGTAATAGAATTTGCGCTGTCATCAGCAGTATCCTCATAAAGACGGAGTAATGTTTGAAGCTCCCCAATAAACATATATTTACTTGCTTCGCCCCTGAGTTCCTCAAAATCTTCCGGAAATGAACTTATCTGTTCATTGACGACAGAAATCTCTGCCTTAAGGATGTTGATTTCCTTCTGTATGTTTATCACAAAAGCATTTCGGTTCTCAATGCTACCCTTTACCTGCCGTAAGTTTTCGCATAGTCCATCTATCAAATATTTTAGTTCAAAGGTCTTAACAACTTCACTGTCAAAATAGCCTTTTATTAAATTAACGGGCTTCAAACTATCTTCATCTTTGTTTTCTGTCAACGAGTAATTAATTGTATTTCGCTGCAGACTTTCCATGTTCCTGACTTGAAGCATCAACCTAGTCTTACGTTGTTTCAGTTCCTCAACTTCTTTCAACGGAGATACTATAAGATCTGTTTTTATTTCATGGATCAACTGAACTAATTCAGCTTTGGCCTGTAAAGGTGTATATAGGTGGTTACTTATAAGTTTAAATCTCTGAGCCCTTGCTACTAGTTCGAGTATGTTCGAGTCCACCTGATCCTGAGCTTTTAATTTTGACTTTTCTTTATTAAGTATTGTCCCGTATTGCTTTTGAAGTTCACCGAGCTTTTGTTGTAGTATTACTTTCTCTACACTTCCAACCCCTAGTATTAAATCAAATATCCTGTCAAAGGCTTCTTTATACCTTCCTTCTTCATGTATTTTGAAATCAAAAAAGGTACTGGAGTCGGCTATCGTATCTTCATGTTGGGTATTCATTAATAAAAAGAATCTGAACGAAACTTTCGATCCAGCCTTAATTAACTTTCCTCCATAAGGCATAATTAGGTTGTCCTCAACCCCAAATTCACGTTCGAGAATGATTTTAAGTTCGGCTTCGCTAATAGTCGCAGAAGGATATTCAGGCACTTCTCCTATACCTGAAAAATAGTAGCCATTAGTTGGTTCATCAAACTGGCCAGGTCTTGTTCTAGCAATAAAAAAATCTTTGTTATTGATTTTAAAGTTAAGTCCGTACCATTCTATTGAATCATTAATATGTGGAGTTGGAATTTTTGGCTTTGAGGATAAAAGACAATAATTAATGATATGAATAATTGTCGTTTTTCCAGTACCAGTTCCTCCCGTAATTACATTAATCTTGTTAGATAAAAAATGTAAAATTCGAGGATCAGTACCTGCAGATTTCCAAAGATAGATATCCTTTATATGGAACTTCATAATGTTATATTAAATTTTAGATAAGTAGAATGATCTTCTTCATTAAACAGAAAACTAGATTTTTCGATAACTTTTATAATTTTTGAAGCTCTACTTCCAATGTCAATTTTACTCGTTTCTTCAAATGTTATTAAAGAGAGAAGGGTCTGATCTTGCTGCTGAATTCTTTTTAAATCCAAGAGGACAGAAATGCAGTTAATGGATAACGGTAGCATATTTTCCATTCTGAGATTAATATCTCCCAAGTTAATTCTTTCTTTAACCAAAAACTCATCTATACTTCTGTATTTAGCAGCTGAAGATAGCCGCTTAATAATAGGATCATGCAATAATAAAGGAAGAATAAGAATAGACTTTGCAAGTGATACATTACCAAGCGTGCTTATTACTTTATCAATAACTAGACTACCTATTGCAATATTATCATAAAACGGGGAGGATGTATTAGATTTACTCATTTATAAATAGCTAGTTTTCCAATCATGTGCCCAACCAATTTTCAGCTCATCACTCAAAGAATAGAATTGACCATTGCTCAACATAGAATCAAGTGAAACGTCACTTACTGACAATTCAATAAGGCGAATTTCATCGAGGCAATTTAGTCCTGCCTGTCTAAGCTTTTCTTCTGTTAAGGTGCTATTAAAAGCTGGCCTGTGATGTTTAGTGTGAATATTTTTCCATTTCAAAATGCAGTTATCAATAAATGCCGTTTTCGACGTAGGAAGCAGTTCATGATTCTGCTCCCAATCTTTCATGTTTTGAGCCATCAATACTTTAAATTTTGTGTATTCTATAATTGTTTCTGTATCCCCTTGTTGTACATCCCCAATATCGATCAACTGCTTAATGAAATTCTGATCTTCGAGATTATCAGGAAGGTCCAAAGTCTCGTATGTTCTTACCAGAGGTTTGTTAATACGGTACAAACAAGCTGATGTAAAATCTTTTATGTCTTCGTATTTAAAGCTTATACTACGATTCCCTTCTGATACATGATTATAGATTTCGGTTTTGAGGTTAGAAAATAAACAATTGAAAACATCATCTGATTGCGCATCTGATTGGATCATATATCTTTCTTTGATCTGATCTTTCAGATAAATAATGATATTATTTATCTCAAGTGTAAAACACAATTTTTTTAAAAAGGTAGAAAGCCACGCATCACTTTGAGCGCTGAAGGCTAAAATATATTTATCTACTTCACTATAGTCTGTTGGATTAGTTTTTGTAATCATTTTACCCAAAACAACTCTTACATCAGCTATCGTTTTCTGAGTAGACTTAAACTTGGTTACCATATCAATAAAAGTATTCGTATCGGAAATTGACTTATTTGAAATCAGAATGAATTCTGATTTATCTATGAATTTGATCTGATCAGCTTCGAGGCTTCTCTGCGATGCTGGGTCATTTATAATATTTATCCAGTTTGCAACTGTTTTCCATAAATCCGTATCTTTTTGCGTAAGATTAGGACGTCCACCTCCTTTCACAGAACCTATAGTGTGTTTTACCTGTATAAAAGTGGTTTGATTATTAAAGTCAATATGAACATCATCTTTTTCCTCATAACCAATGACTTGTCCAGTTTTTATCTCCAAGCATTTTAAAAGAAATATATAGAATTGATAGTCAAACCCTGCTTGTTTATCAGCCGCCGCTAAACTATCAGCGTAAGAAGAGGTTTTAGTCATGTACTTATGTTATTGATATAAAAAATATTGGGAGAATGTTTTTTTACGTACTATTTTTTCCTTGCATTTTCAGAAAAATCCATAAACCACTCTGGATTGACTGTTTTCCTTGCTTTTTCAATTTGTTTCTCGCTTAAAGGGAATTTGTAAATGAATTTTATGAAATTTTTGTGTGTACCCTCCTCTGTTGCCCCTTTAATTGTTTCTACATTTTTTCTTAGAGTATACTTATGTATTTCTATGTTTTGTTCCTTAAATATTTCTGGGAGATTTTCTTTAAAAAGTTTATTTGAAAACTCCTCGTTAATATTTATACAATGATGAATTATTAAAGTGAGATAATTGGGTAGGGGGCCGTATGAAGATTTTATATTTTTTTCCTGAATTACTATTTGTAAGTTTTGTTTGAGGGAAGTATAAGGTTTAGCTTTAAATTTTGGATTTAGATATTCTTTCACTTTAGAATTAAAAACCTTTTCAACAATGCTTTGCAGTGTGTTAACAGTTAATTCAATTTGACCCGATATTATTCGTAGATAGGTACCTTCATCTAAATCGGAATATTTGTCAATATCAAAGTGCTCAAGTCCTAAGAGTGTCCTCTGCTTTTCCAAGTTTTTAATAACTATTTCCGATAGCATCATTATAATTAGATTATTTATTTTTTTGTTTTATCGATTTATTATTATTACCTTTGTTATAGTGTAAGCGACTAATTTGATGGAGTTTAAATACCCCGTCTTTACGATGTCACTCATGAACGAAGCTGTCAATTTCCACATGAGTAGATCGTGAGCTCGCTATCTATTGGATTTTATTATCTTTGTGATATTAATTCAATAGAGCGAAGCTCATGTAAATCTTCTGTGGATCCACAATTTTGGTTGTGGCGGTTCTTGACAGCACCAGTTCAGAAGTTTTGAGCCTCGCTCTATTGGTATTTTACCAATTAAGCTTACTTTAAACTTCTTGCGTGACATCGTTCCACATAACCTTTTAAAATTATGATGAAACGAAAATTCACCACCCACAGAACCACCCACGACATGATCAAGGATCAGAGTCCACGGTTCTCCTATTTCAATTTTATAAAGAACATATCCTGCGCGCCAGAATAGGGCGTTTAGTAAAACATAAGTATAAATAGGATAGGGGAAGTTTGTTCCAAATCTAAAAGGCGCGTTTTAATAAAAGTGTGGTTTGCTGACCATACTTAATATTAAAAATGACGTTCTAATAAGGTTAAAACTAGCTTGTGCCCATGCTATGATGGCTTATGTTACCGACTTTCATTTTGATATACAATTGCTTGCATATGCTAAATTGGATCGGATTTTAACGTTTTGCAACTTAAAATTACACTTTTCTAGTCATAAAGCAAATTATTGTCATCAAGTTTTATTGAATTACATCAATAATGGAAAGTCGGTTCTTGTTCTTTAACCCAAATAATGCAATAATGAAGACCATTATATAACCAATTGACGACGACGTAAAATTGCATTTTCTTGATTTAATATTTTTTTAACTGGTTTCCTTACGGCGTGAGCGATGTCCAAATAGTTCGGTTTTAAGGGAGCCAATTTAAACTAAAAAAAATGCAAAACACTTGCAATCGAGAGAGCTATGCGCTAACCCTAAGAGAGGAAATGTCTTATTATCTGCGCGAAAAGCGTGTTCCAGTTATTAAAAAACGAACTATGATCACTCTTTTACCCGAACGATTCTTTAAAAATGTGTCTTTACCAATTGCCGAAAGCTGCGCGCAATCGGCGATGAAGTATGTCATGAAAGAAAGACCGGCACAGCGTTATTATTCGCTTATGATCCGCTTGTTAGAGCCTTCGGATTCTTTCAGTATGGTGGTGCGCAATGACAATACCGATGTACTGCGGATCTCACTGATCAATATGACCGTGATTGAGATTTATCTCTTTGCTATGGGACTGCCTGCTAACTTTCCAATCAATCAAATACTGGTGTTGGGAGAACATAAGGAGCGGTTTATACCATTAGAGAAAGGGTAGAGTATCTATTCATATTGCTATGAACTGGCTGTACCTGCACGGACAGAAAGGGAAGAGTACCGACAACGGATACTGAACGATCTCAACAAGCACTTTGGAATAGAAGTGACCTTAGAAAGATTGACCATCGTAAAAGATAGTCGCAAAGTATTGAGCATAGCAGGAGAGTCTGTTGAGCTGATCTGGGAGGAACAGCTTATGATGATCATTAAAGCCAAAAGAACGGTAAAAGAAAACCAAGAGTTAATCTTAGAAAAGTATTAGTAAAGTTTCACTACCTGTGATCTCCGGATGCTGCCGAGGGAAAAAGGCTTCATGATCAAGTCTCCCTCGGTAGTAAAAGGAGCAGGGAAGCTTTATGTCCAAAAAATTAAAATAATGAACATAAACATACAATATATAGTCAAGTTCTGGAATTATCTCCGGAAGCTATTTAAGCCTGAAAGGGAAGGTGTGCTGTTGAGCAAAAGGGAGATGGAATTAACTGAATTTTCGGTTGCTAAAAATACGCTAGAAAATAATATTGCACAAGCAACTAATGTTGATTTTATCAGTCAATATTCCTTCGGTGAAGGTTCGACAAACGTTCGGGATAACCTTGAGACTGGTTCGGGACTGATTCGGAAATCATTCGGCAGTTCTTCGACTGCTGTTCGGCAAGTTGTCGAAGGCCAGTCGAAGCGCAGTCGAACAGCACCCGAACAAGACTCGAAGGAATGTCGAACACGTCTCGAAGCGGAGTCGAACAACACTCGAACAGGTGTCAAACAAAAGGAACTCAAGCTAGAAACTTCTGATTTTTTTCTAACCAAATTAACACCAACTTCTAAGTTTCTTCGACTCGGCTTCGACTCGGCATCGGGATTTCATCGGCTACAGTGCATGAAAAGTCGAAGCAAGGTCGAGCAAAAGTCAAGTGGAAGTAGAAAAAGAGGTGAAGAAAGGGATGAGAAAGTGCGCCATGAAAAGGGCGGTCCAACTACGGTGCAAGTGTGGTGCAGTTACGGGGAAACTTACTACAAGGGTAAAAGAAGGTTAAAAGAAAGTCCGAATAAGATCCGAAGCAATGGCTTTGCTTTTTTTATGATTTTCATGAAGAATGTACTTGCTAAAATCGTTTTTGATGTACGGTCAGTGTACAGTTTATTCACGAATGCCCTACTGAAAAGGTATCAAAAAGGTACTGGGAATGTACTGGAGAGCTACCAAAGAGCTACTGAGGTTAGTAGCTTGACAGTGCTTGGACTGGCTTGTGCTAGGCAAGTACGGGGATATGGTTGTTCATGTGTTGCCCAAGCGTACGTAATGCGTATGCTAAGTACTGGTAATGCATGGATAGTGCGTAAAACGGTACCCATTTACACACTACTAACGCACTATCAACGCTTTATCTATGCTTCATCCATACTTGATCCCTACACGGAAAGCGCTTTATCCAAAATAAGAGGATTTAAGCGTTCCAATTTCTTTTGTCGGGCATCTGAGTGGTTTTGCATTAATAATCTTTCTAATCGCTTGAAATTCTATTCAAATCAAGTGCAAGGAGGTATAAGGGATGTTGTGAATGAGTGTTTTGTAAGGCGATCGGTACAATCAACGTTTTCAGCAGTGTTCTTTTTACTGCTGATGATGACTTTCTGGTCAGTATCCGCACAAGCTCAGAATAAACAAAATTATGTGTTGCAGGGAACGGTTATTTCTTCTGTAGATAAGAAGCCATTACAAGCTGTATCAGTGCGTGTTGAAGCAGATAATGTGAGGACGTCGACCAAAAAAGATGGCTCTTTCAGCAGCGCTGTCGCTCAGCGTAGCGGCAAAGTGAAATTCACCTCTGTCGGCTACAAAACCCTGGAGCTGGAGTATACTTCCGGAACGGTGTTGCATGTGCAACTAAATCCTGTTGAAAATAAACTTGACGAAGTGGAAGTGGTGTCTACAGGTTACCAAAAAATACCAAAAGAAAGAGCGACCGGAAGCTTTGAATTTGTGGATAATAAGTTACTGAATCAACGAGTAGGAGCTACCATTATAGACCGATTGGAGAATGCTAGTGTAAGTACCAAATTTACCAAAGATTATCAATTTTTAGATCGAGCAGCTTATAATGATGTGCCTCAATATCAATTTAATATTAGAGGGAGTTCAAAAATGATCGGCGATGCGGGGAT